>CALEAC010000174.1 GCA_937944095.1 uncultured Saprospiraceae bacterium | reverse complement strand
ATTCTTACCTATATAGATTGGGCCATGAGTTGCATTCAGCGTCGCACAATTGACGATGGCGCCTTCCTCGATGAATATCTGCTCTGGCACAATAGGATGTGTATGATATGGGATAGCTTGTGACTTCTTACCATAGGTCATCACATTGTAGTCTTTAGCTATTTCTTGGCCATTCTTAACGAAGATATCGTAAGGCCTAGAGATGAGCTCGAGATACTGATTATGCTTAGAAATATCCACGCCATTAAGTTCCTCTATTTTTTCGTTCTCTATGAGTTTGTCGAATTGTCTGCGATCCAGTCTAGCAGCTATCAGATCATCATTATATATGAGGGCTCCGTTCAGGTCGAGTTGGGTAATCAGCTCTACGATATTATCATTTGGCAGCAGCCTAGAGTTAATGACCAGGTTGTTGTCTGAGATATTAATCGGAAATTTCTCGGATAAGTGATCCTGGGTGATATGGCTGACCTCGCATGAGATGCGCTTTTGCCATTTCTCACTAATCGTTAGTATACCGATACGTATTTCGGCGATTGGACGTGTATAAGTTATGGGAAGAAGCGAGGTCCAATAATCATCATCGAAAAGGATTATGTTCTCCATTTGATATATGCTGTAAAAAAAAAGCCCCAAATCAGGGGCTTCCGTAAATATTTAAGCTTTGGTGTCTTCTTCTTTAGCCGGGGTTTCTTCCTGAGCCGGCGCATCTGGCGCAGCATCTTTTTTCTTGCCGAACTTGCCGAACTTCTTATTGAACTTATCAATTCGACCAGCAGTATCCACGAAGGTCATCTTCCCTGTAAAGAAAGGATGCGATGCTGATGAAATCTCTAACTTAATCAGAGGGTACTCATTACCATCCTCCCATGTTATCGTGTCTTTTGTGTCAGCTGCTGAACGGCCAATCCAAGATTTGTCGACTGAGAAGTCTTGGAAGATAACAGTTCTATAATTTTCTGGATGAATACCTTTTTTCATCTTAATATTTTTTATTTGAAACGGGATGCGAAATTACGCTAAAAATGCCTATAAATAAAGGGTTTGCTTCCTAAAAAGCCTAAAAAAAAGCATCTTGGTAATGGTCTAGTTTTTTTAAGTCCCCTGAGGCCGTCACAATGATACTTATTATATCGAATCTGATTTCCCAATCGTGGCCTATTTGTTCCATGTATCTCTGGGCAGCATCGAGTATAAGACCCTCTTTATAACTACTTACAGCATCCTCAGGCTTGCCATAATATTCAGAGGTGCGGGTCTTAACTTCTATAAATACTAGTATATCCTCTTGTTTGGCTATGATATCTATCTCCGCCCTGCTGTATCTCCAGTTACGCGCCAGAATCTTATAATTTTCTGATTCCAGCCTTTTTACAGCCAAACTTTCCCCAATTTGGCCAATTTCTATATTAGTGAGTCCTTGCTTTCCGATTTACTTTAATTTTAGACTTTACTAATGAATATACAGCATTTATGATGGATAAGTTGATATCTAGGTTCGCAGACCAACTAACGGAAGCTCTTCAGATAGGGGAGACTGCCAAAATTAACCCGCACGCACATGAGATCAACAAGGTCTATGTCGCTGGTCTAGGTGGGTCAGGTATCGGTGCTGATTTTGTACAATCGTTTTTGAGAAAGGAATGCAGTGTCCCTTATACAGTCGGTAAGGGCTATACGATTCCTAATTATGTCGATAAGAACACCTTAGCTATCTGTTCTTCTTATTCTGGGAACACAGAAGAGACAGTCAGTTCTTACGAGCAATTATTAGAAACAGGTGCTAAGATCGTTATCGTTTCCTCAGGAGGCCGACTCATCTCGGAGGCCAAAGAGCGGGGTCTAGACTATATTCAGGTACCAGGTGACTGGCCTTCGCCACGTGCTTGTCTCGGATACTCTATCGTGCAGCAGCTTTATGTCATGTATCATCTCGGATTTATCAATGGTCTATTCCAAGATCAAGTGAAATCCGCTATAGATCTAATCAAGTATGATTCCGATGCGATTAAATCTGCCGCCAAGCAAGTCGCTGAGCGGATCCATGATAAGATTCCAATAATCTATGCGACGGACAGAATGGAACCTGTCGCCGTTCGATTACGTCAGCAGATTAATGAAAATTCTAAGATGTTATGTTGGCATCATGTCATTCCAGAGATGAATCATAACGAGCTAGTCGGGTGGACAGAAAAGCATGAAGATATGGCGGTTATCTATCTTAGGAATAGAGATGACCTGAAAAGAAACCAAGTGCGTATCGAGATTAACCAAGAGATTATAGGCCGATATACCGATACGATTATAGATATATTCTCAAAAGGTAATTCGCTCATCGAAAAGGCTGTCTACCTCGTACATCTAGGGGATTGGATTTCTTGGTATCTATCAGAAATCAGAGGAGTGGATGCTATTGAAATCAAAGTTATAGATTACCTCAAGTCAGAGCTAGGCAAGGTCTGATTGTAATCTAGAGGAAGGCTTAGTTCTGATATTTTCGGATAATAGTTAACATTTCCTCAGTGTCGAGATTCTCAGTACCTGACTTTTCCATAAGGGAAATGAATTCATTAATCATAGTTTGGGAGAAGCCGAGCTTGAGGCCATAATGGTGCACCATGGCTTTTTCTTCTTCATGGATGATGTTATCTACTTTCATCAAGAACAACAAGTAGTATAGAATTGTCATTCTGTCCTTTTCGTCTTTCGGAATCTGAAGTTTGAGATCTAGTGAGGACTTAATCATGTTTTCTACCTTATCATCATGGACACCAAGATGACGACCGACCTTGAGGATATAGGTGAATTCGAACTCGTCGAAATAATCATCTGATCTCGATAACTGTATAAGTGCGGATAATAGCTCTTCTGATTCCATATACATCCTATTGCTTTAGTAGGTCATAACCTTTACGTAAGGCTTGTCTCATATTCAGCCAGAAGGCCATTATAAGATAAATTATAATTGGTGATCCTAAGGTGACGAAGGAGAGGTAGATGAATGAAAGCCTGACTTTGGAGCTGGCGATGCCCATCTTCTGTCCGAGGTAACTGCAGACACCGAACGAGTATTTTTCTATGATATTTCTGATGAGCTCTATCACTATATCTAAAAGTAGTAAAGACTCGAGGCTTTATCAAGTTTGTACGTGAAAAGCTAGTTGACCTCATAACCTTGCTGATCTGACAATGGAGGTCTCGCCATCGTGACTGTGACCGCTTTCTGATGGATGCTAACAGATTCTATTTCTTTCCTTTCTTGTTCTGAGTAGATTTTATCTACACATACAGAAAATCCAGAGAATCCGAAAAATAGGATGATCGCTAAGAAAAACCATTCCTTGAAGCCCAAGGTTGGTGTCTTCTGCATATCATCATTGGGTAATCCCTGAGGATCAAGTTTGAGTGTTCGCATATAAAAATCGGTTTGGAAAAAAGGATGCCCCAAAAATAATCTAAATATTTAGCGTAGTAAACACATCTTGTCATATTACATATATAAAATGTTGTTTATCAATAGTATATGTGAATAAAAAAAATATAATCTGAATAAGTTTACCCTACGTGACAAGGATACTCGAGTATTATTGGTGAATTGATTTGACTGCATGCTCTAGCTTCATGTAACTTTGAGGTATAATTCATATTTATAATAGCTCAAAAGCAGTCAGCAAATGGCAGAGGAAAAGAAAAACAAGAACCAAGTCAATATAGAATTACCGGAGGAAGTGGCTGAGGGTATCTACTCTAATCTAGCAATCATCTCGCACTCTCAGTCAGAGTTCGTCGTCGATTTCATAAGATTAGTGCCTAATGTACCTAAGGCCAAAGTAAAATCTAGAGTTATACTAACACCACAACATGCTAAGAGGCTTATGGCAGCTCTCCAGGATAATGTGGTCAAATTCGAAAAGCAATACGGTCCGATTACAATGACTAAGCAGAATCCGATGCCGCCGATGAATTTTACACCGACTGCCCAGGCTTAGGTCGCTAGTCCTTTTTTCATAGAAGCAAAAAACCTCCCAGCCTAATTAAAAGAGTGGGAGGTACACTATATATTGCCCTGTAAGTGTTTCATAATCTGATGTCATGTATCGTTTGGATGAAGTTATGCTTCAACTTATGAGAAGCATCTATAATCATCATTTCGTCCAGGGGAAAGTGTCTTGGCATCCTACGTCTCTTTATATCATGTGCACATAAGGCGCGCTTATCTCCTCTATATTCTGCCGACCTATCCTCGAATAGGACTTCTATAGTCAGTGGATGACTACTTATTGGCTGACCATTATTAGCAGTCATTATCACTAGGCCGTCCACCAAGGTGGACTTTTCTCTATGTATGTCGGTAACATCAGCATAGACAGTCTTGAATTTTTCGATTTTAATTTTCTTACCTGTACTGTCTTTTCTGAATTCCCCTCTTTTGTTTTTCGCATATCTAAAGCCATCAGAAATCGTCTTCTCGTCTGTATGATAACTGATCGATTCGCGTTCTGGACTGATTGCAATATTTCTTATTTCTAAGTTAGCCACGTAATCTATCGCAGTCCCTCTTGGTGTTTCTAGATAGAATTTCCGCCATTTAGAATCCGAAAATCTTAGATCCATGAGTGTCATAGACCTCATAAGATGAGCAGGAATATAATCATCAGCAGCAATAACGGTATTGATCAGAATGCTTGTCGTGCCGAGGTCTGTAGCTTTATCTAGCTGTAGGTCGACATCACTGAACGCCGGTACGAAGGTCTTAGTCCTACTGAATGCATCATAAGCTTGTCTGGCTAATGATTTATCTGATCGATTTATGGCTCGATCGAGTAAGCTCATGCCATTGTCATAATGATATCTCGCTGTGCCATATGTCGCCGTATTCCGTAGCGCTCGTGTATCGATGAAATCGAACTGTGCTTCATAGCCATCTGTGCTAATTAAGGGTAGAAAAGGTTCTATCCTATTCTGTCGGCGTTGGATTACTTCTGAGATGTGCAAGACTTGTTCCCATCTCTGTGGAAAGTGCTCTGCATCCAGATCCGCAATCTTGTCGAGATCCCGCTGGGTAATCTTCTGGAATGCTTCTTCTAGTCCTTGGACATGCTTGGTCTTCTTTTTCTTTTTGCCTGCTAGCTTTTCAGTAGCATAGATGATTGCATCGTCATATCTGCCTCCTTCGACCATTTTGTCTATTGACCTGCAAGCAAGAAAAGTTGTAAGTATCAGTATGATGTAGAGTAACTTTTTCATAGGCCAATATTTTTTTGAGTTATAAAATATTTTTAGACTATGATGGCACTTTCAGCGGAAAAGTTACCTATGTCTATGGCTTTAGAAACAGTTTAACGAGAATGTTAAGGGAAGTACAATGGTCATTTTTCGAGAGCACTGGTCAGCTCATCGATGTTCTTGATGCCTTGGAATTTTCGTTTGATCTCGAATCTTGTAAAGTCCTGATCTGCTTTGAAACCGAAACCATAGCTGGTGTCACCTCGACTAGGTTGCGAAATTTTGACATGTTGATTGGTGTATATTTCTTCAGCTTCTTCGTCCCAGACCAGTTCTGGCGTCTCTAGTTTATCCTGATGATTGTTGTACAAGACAACGTTTTGCTCGACGAATATTTTTTTTTCTTTGTCTTTTCTAACGGCGTAATCTGCCACTAGCCAGCTTTTGACTCTCTGATTAGGATCGAGGAATTCTACTTTGAGCCCATCTGGGAACTCATCATAAGATTGTCCCTTGTGGGTGTATCTCTTAAGTGTGGGACTAAGTATCCTGACTTTGACTATGGCGGAATCGCTGTATAAGATTTCTACATTAGTTGCAATCTCTGAGAGTATCTGTTTCTTAGATAGTAGCTTGTCTACCTCCCTGATATCATTAGAACAAGATATCAGAAAGAAAAAGGGAAGTAGTCGTATCACTCTCATCTCTACCTTATTATGGTAAGGTCACCAGAAAATGGAAGGACTTCTCCATCGATGAATAGGACTTCTGCATACCATACAAAAACACCTGGCTGGACATAAACCGATCCTCTGCCCGCAGCCACGCCTCCGAATCGACCATCCCAGCCTGAGATCATTTCATTATTCTGATCGAGTTCTATATTCTGGCCTTCGTATACTGGGCCACCCCAGCGATCGTAGATAACAAAGTTCTGTACACTAACAGCCTGTCTACCGAAGCCCAACTTAAATACAGCATTGCCATCTCTAGATTCTGGTGAGATTGCATTAGGCGCATATATGGGTCTGACGATGATGGTTCTCACTGTAACTTGGTCTGTGGAGATACAACCATTTTCGTCTGTGATGGTGACCGTATAGGT
>CALEAC010000173.1 GCA_937944095.1 uncultured Saprospiraceae bacterium | reverse complement strand
TGCGCACTGGTCAGCTACAGGGTCTGTCAAGGTATAGACCAGACTATAAGTTCCTGCTGCTGCACTCTCATCTATTACAAAACTATTATTGCTAATCGGTACGCTATTCGCCCCGACGAAAGCCCATGAACCTGCTTCGGTCGTAATTGTAACAGGAACGAGGTCAATTGTATTTGCTTGATTTGCACAGTAATCATCTATCGATCCCACAACAACACTAGGGCAGGCACAATCCTCGATCACAATATTCATAGAATAAGGTACATTGATACATGGTGAATTAGGGGTTGGATTAAAGGTATAAACTATCGTCCCCGGTGTCTCACCATCAAAATCAACTAATCCTGAAACTGCAGATCCACCATCACTAGTCCAAGTACCTGTTACGCCATTCATCTGGAGCAATCCTAAGTCGACAGTCGTCGGATTAGAACCACCAGTTTCGTTGCACACAGTTACTGATGTAGGAATACCTGCATCTGGCAGAGGCGCTGTTGCAGTCAATACGACTGGACCTGAACCCATACAATTTCCCT
This sequence comes from uncultured Saprospiraceae bacterium, assembly GCA_937944095.1. Classification (GTDB taxonomy): domain Bacteria; phylum Bacteroidota; class Bacteroidia; order Chitinophagales; family Saprospiraceae; genus RFSX01. Next base: position 4,019 of record CALEAC010000173.1, on the reverse strand, counting down.
GCGTAACAGCTAGTGTATAATTGCCTGGAACCGACGTCGTGAATTCCTGAGAAGTACCTACTATCGTACCATCGGTATCAGTCCATTCGTAAGTATCGAAGGCACCACCATCGAGTGTCACCTCATCCCCTTCGCAGAAAGAAGGCACCGAGACCTGAATCATCAATTGATCCTCTTCTGTCACTTCGACAGCAGTCGTTGCTGTACAGCCTTTATCATCTGTCACCGTGACTGTGTATGTGCCGGCGTTATTTACAGAATTAGAAGAGCCAGCTACATTACCTGACCATGTATAATCGTACGGCATCGTACCGCCACTTGCCACAGCTGTCAATTCACTGGATTCACCAGGACAGAATGACGTCGAACCACTGATCCCAACTTCTGGATTAGAAGCGACGGTGACTGTTATAGACTTAGTAACAGTACAGCCATTAGTTCCTTGGCCTTCGAAGGTATATATCGTTGTAACTGTTGGCATAACATCGACTGAGGTTCCAGTCCAGGTCATCGTACCATCAGTCCAAATAATCGTCGCTATATCAAAATCCTGAGGGTTAAGTAGGCTAATCGTGGCTTCTTCGCCATCACATATTTCATTAGGCATGGCACTCAGGTCTGGGTCAGATGGCGGCGTGATCACCGGATGTGTCAGAGGCTGTGGTGTACAGCCACCAGAGGAACTACCACTTAGAACTGGTGGTGGCGTAATCGTCGTTATTGTCGTACAAATCGTATCTATCGACAGAGGCCCTATGAGGGTGTTCCCATTTTGCGAAATCTCCAAATTGGCCGTTACGGCACTGTTTGTATTCACTCCACAAATCGTGTAAGAACCATCTGAATTACACTCTGGACTCAACCAAGCTAGTGCTGGTCCACTGTCTATAATAACATTATAAGTGTACTGAAAAATACACTCGAAGTCTTTGTCTTCCACTAATACAGTAAAGGTATAAGCACCAGCTGCAGAAGCTTCATCATCGATCACGAAGCATAATTCATCCTCTGATGAGCCCGCTGCCAAGACAATTGTATTAGGATTAAAGGTCCATTCTAAATCATAATTATTCTCGTTAACTTCTGAACTCAAAGTCAAGCAATATTCTTCATTATCATTAATGCCATCGACACAGACTTCTTCTGCACCAGAAATCTCACCCATAGGGTCTGGTGGTAAGAAGTACTCGTAACATAATTTCTGTGTACACTCGTTCTCATCGGTGACTGTCAGACAAATCCGCTGATCGATCTCGAATGGATCGTGCCCCTCGTGAGGTAACTGTATCGATTCTGTGTCTTCTCCGTTATCCCATTCATACTCGAGGTCCCCTTCCTGACACTCTATCTTAGGTTCTAAGACGAACATTTCATTAGGACATAACTTATCCTCATCGGGCCAGTCATCAGGGTAATCCATTTCTATCTCAGGGAATACGACCACTTCTATGATAATCGTCGGTCCTCTACAGCCATTTTCACCTATCGCATAGACGTCATAAAAGACGGTTTCGACACTACAACTAGTATTGACTAAGAAATCGTCAATGACGTCATCTGCATCATATTCGCCTTCTGATTGGCCTTCGACATCACCACTCGAGTCTTCATTAATCTCTACGATAATGACTTCGCCGTCTGTGGACATTTCGATCTCAAATTCACTGTTACTAGAGCAGGTCTCATGATATAATTCTGCAGTCACTTCTGGCCTTCCATCACAATCGACCTCATAGAAATTTGTTGCTGGTTCATCGCCATCACAAGCATTATTAGTCCAACAACCTGTCTGCCCATCAGCCATGGTGAATATATGCACCTTGAGGTAATCCTCATCGCCACAGGCACTTTCGTCTATGTCTTCTTTGACTTGTAGCTCAAATGTCCAGACTATGGTATAACTGCCTCCACAGCCTCCTGGTAGTCCCCAAGCCGTATCAGGATTAGATCCATTAGTGCAGTTAGGACCAGTACCGCCTGTCGGATTCCAGAAGCCGCCTGGCAAGACACCTCCTGGCGCAAGACTACCACCGCCCCATTCTAGCTGCGTATTGAAATAGTCATTCTCAGCAGAGACGACATCGAGGTTAGAACTATTAACATTATAGTCTACACTGCCTTCGTCGAACCATGACCAGCTTCCTGTACTAAAATTCGTTTGACCTTCTATCGGACAGGCTTCTAAATCCCACCCAGCGCCAAAAGTCGGAATGATACCCTGTAACCACTGACAATTATTACCAACACCAATAGGGTCAATATCAAAATCAACGGTGTAAGTGAATTGTACCTTCTCACCACCACAAAAAGGCCCATCCGGATCTCCATCAGTTTCAGGTCGATCGGATACTTCTAGCTCTCCTGTTGCACAAAGTGCTATTTGCTGGACAGGCTCTATACACAAAGTGAATTCTCCGCCGATATCTGAAGAAACCGAAATCATATAAGTAAAATCACCAGTTGCAGCTGATTCCAACTCTTCGCCATCTTCACAACCTTGTAGCGCGTTTCCATCACAATCTTGTTCTAGAATGGTCACTAGCGGCACTTCGAATATACCATCATCACTTTCTACCGTTATTTCTAAAGCTGAGGCATCTATATCTGTCGAGAAAGTGAACCAGACACTATTCGGTGCACCGCTACATTCTCCATCACAGGCAAAAGTGTTACAAGACTGAACACAAACTTCTGCCCCAGTAGCAATTAGACCTAGGTCAGTCGCATCGTCACAGGCGTCTGCACCTGAGGTAGGACAATCAACCGGAGTATAGCTCAATTCGAAATCACCACAATCTGCAGGGCTGTCTGCTATAACTTCTACATAATAATTATCGAAACAAGTAGGTATTGTAGCTACAAAATCTTCATCAAAGCTTTCTATTAAATTACCTTGACAAGAACCAATGTAAATATCAACAGAGAAATCACCCATACTAAGGTTCTCAAAAGTTAATTCTGCTCCAATAAAATCTCCAGATAATACAAAAACCATTGCATCCGTCTGACTACAGCAGTTGTTATATGGTCCATCTTCTGCATCAATATCAAAAGGGTTACCGCAATCGAAAAATTCATTGAGTGGTGTTGTTATCTCGAAGTCACCGCCATCCGTTACTGCGACCCAGTATATTGCATTAGGATCTACGGGATTGACTTCGCTGAAGGCATCACAGTCTATTTCGGATAGGTCAGAGCAATCATCTCCTTCGAAAAGGACAAAATTAGAGCCATCGATCTCGAAGCTGGGTACATCTGGTGCTTCGAACGACACCCAGGTCACATCATTAGGATCGAGGCAGGTACCCGCAATCTCAGGATCATCTACCCCATCACCTGGCACACCAACAATGGGATATATGACACCACAGACTATAGTTTCTAGATTATTCTCAGCATCCGCACAACTCATCTGTAAGGTCAGCTGGGCATGCAATGAATAAAAACTACAAGTCAGAAAAACGAGAACAAGGGTGTTAAGTCTTTTCATAATGATATGTTTTTCCAACAATAGAAATATGCAATAGAATAGATAATAGAATAATCTATGCTGGAACAAAATGTTTATTTGATAGATAGCCCCAAAAATATAGTTTTAATACTCATTATAAGCCTTAGTAAGGATACAATTACTGCCCCATTGTGCTGCCTGACAAAATATTATTCTGTCGACCTTGATTATCAATTTACTACATATGTCGCCTTAACATCATATGAGTAGTTAAAGACCAGATAGTGTTAAACTATCGTCAAAGTATCACGCCTAAAAAACATAGTAGACTGCTTCTTACTTCAGTTAGCTAATACATATGGATAATTGTAATAAATTTGGTCTATCAGAAAGACTAATTAAAAAACATGCTAATGATATCAAGGAAATATTTTGGTTCGGTTGTCGCAATTATTTTTCTTTTTTCAGTGGTGACTGAAGGTTTGTCACAAAGGAGATCATCTAGAAGCAGTCGAGAAAAAGAGAAACAAGAGGAAGAAGACAAAGTAAGCTTCAAGGATAAACTAGC
>CALEAC010000172.1 GCA_937944095.1 uncultured Saprospiraceae bacterium | reverse complement strand
TTTTACTTTCATTCCAGAGATCATCCATTTCGGTAAGGGTCATATCCTGCAAGGGCTTCGGCGCCTTGGCTTCTATATATTCGAAACGATTCTTGAATTTCCTATTGATCTTCTCTAGAGCGGCTTCCGGGTCGATGTCTTGGAAACGAGCATAATTGATTAGACTGAAGAGTAGATCACCGAATTCTTCTTCTATATGCACAGGATCACCTTCTAAGACGGCTTCTTCTAGCTCAACCTTTTCTTCGAGGACCTTAGCCCATACATCTTCTACTTTGTCCCATTCGAAGCCGACAGTGGCGGTCTTTTCTTGTAATCGATAAGCTTTGACCATGGCTGGCAGGGCCTTAGGGACGCCTGATAAGACCGATTTCTTACCTTCAGACAATTTGATCTGCTCCCAATTCTGCTTGACTTCCTCTGCGGAATCAGCAGTGGTGTCACCATAGATGTGTGGATGCCGCTTGATGAGCTTGTCGCAAATGGCATTGAGGGACTCATCTAACGTGAATTTGCCTTGCTCAGTACCGATTTTGGCGTAGAAAACCAGATGTAGGAAGATATCACCTAATTCTTCTTTGATACCGTCATAATCCTCTTCTATGATCGCATCTGTCAGTTCATACAGCTCCTCTATCGTCAACTTCCTCAGGGTATGAATCGTCTGCTTCCTATCCCAAGGGCATTTCTCACGGAGTTCATCCATGATATCCACTAATCTCATGAATGCGTCTGCTCTAGGGTCCATTGTCAACAGTTTAGGTTATTTTTATGTTCATATACTCAAGGCGTGACCTTAATAACACACAAATTACGATGACTGAAATACTTTCAACCTTCGCAATCATATTTTCAGTATTCTTAGTGGCTTTTGGAATGATTAATATCCGTCAGCTTTTCACAGGGAAAGAATTCAGAGGCACTTGCGCAACTAACAATCCTATGCTCAAAAATGAGATAGGCGAATGTGGTCTATGCGGAAAGAAACCAGAAGAAGCTTGCCAACTGCCGGAGCAACACGCTTAAGCTCATTCTATTCATTACTCAACTTAAAAAATCAATTTCTGCTATGCTGCAAAAGCTGATGATTCTATTCTTTATGTCATGGTCGCTAGTCGCATCCAGCCAAGGGACGAAGCAACTCAATAGTTCAGAGATCTATGAGGAGATCCAGAAATTCAACTTTCTAGGTTCTGTTCTATATGTGGCTGCCCATCCAGATGATGAGAATACCCGCCTGATCTCTTATGTCAGTCGAGGCCTCCATGCGAGGACGGCTTATCTATCTCTAACGCGTGGTGATGGTGGTCAGAATCTGATCGGAACTGAGATCAGAGAACTACTAGGCGTCCTCAGAAGTCAAGAGCTACAGATGGCTCGAAGCGTTGATGGCGGACAGCAGTTTTTCACTAGAGCGAATGATTTCGGTTACTCTAAGCATCCAGACGAAACACTTGAAATCTGGAACAAGGATCAGGTTTTTTCTGACCTTATCTATACGATACGTTACTTCAAGCCCGATATCATCATTAATCGCTTTGATCATCGGACACCAGGTAAGACGCATGGTCATCATACCAGTTCGGCGATGCTAAGCGTAGAAGCTTTTGACAAAGCCAATGACCCAAAGGTCTACCCAGAGCAACTGTCTAAGGTCGACCTCTGGCAACCCACTCGCCAATACATGAACACTTCATGGTGGTTCTATGGCAGTAGAGAGAATTTCGCTAAGGCTGACAAGACTAATCTGATCTCTGTAGATGCTGGTGCCTACTACCCGACTCTAGGTATCTCTAACAATGAGCTCTCTGCCTTAGCACGAAGTAAGCACTTATCACAAGGTTTTGGATCTGCTGGATCGAGAGGCTCATATGAAGAATACTTAGAATTACTCAATGGTGATATGCCCGCTGACAAGGCAGATTTATTTGGGGATATCAACACCACTTGGACTAGAGTCAAAGGAGGCGCAGCGATTAAGCAGCTCATGGACAAAGTTGTTAGCAACTACTCATTCAATGACCCTAGTCTCAGTGTACCGGCCTTACTCCAAGTCTATGACAAAATAGATCAAGTGCAGGACGACCACTGGAAACAAATAAAGAAAGAAGAGTTGACCAACTTAATCATACAATGCAGTGGTGTGTTCCTAGAAGCCAGTGTAGAATCACAATACGCAACCAGAGGTGATTCCATAGAAATCATGATAGAAGCGACGAATAGAAGCACACTGGGTACGACCATCTCTGACGTCTTGATTAACGGCGGCAGTACTGGTAAAGGTGGCCCTCTAGAATCTATTACAGAAAACAAATGGTACCACACCAAACACCTGGACAACGAGCTCCCATTTTCGTCTCCATATTGGTTAGAGAAAAAAGGCACACTCGGCAGTTATGAAGTAAGTGACATGGATCAAAGAATCAGACCTGAAAGTCCTCCTGCGTTAGCTGCAACTTTCCTAGTAGACATCGAGGGTAGAAACTTAGCTATAACGAGACCTGTCATCTACAGACAAGTCGATCCTGCAAA
>CALEAC010000171.1 GCA_937944095.1 uncultured Saprospiraceae bacterium | reverse complement strand
TTCAGGATGGTTTGTATGGCTTCGTTTCCGTAATCGCCTTGCAGACCACCGAAATTACTCAGTGCATAGGCTTCATCTATAAAGAGCACGCCCCCATTGGCTTCATTAATTCGTTCATTGGTTTTGATAGCCGTCTGTCCTATGTACCCTGCTACTAGACCTTGTCTATCAGTCTCTATGATGTGTCCTCGCTCTAGTAGTCCGAGGGCTTTATATATCTTAGTTAAGATTCTTGCAACAGTTGTCTTTCCTGTACCTGGATTTCCAATGAATACGGTATGCAAATAGAAATTATTCAGTACGTCTTTACCAGAGTTCTTATGGAAATGAACTAAATCGACTAACTCATGAATTTCCTTCTTGATGTTCTCTATGCCTATAAGTGCATCTAATTCTTGCAGCGACATACGCAATAACTCCTTATCTACAGGTATCTCTGGTTTGAGCTTCTGAGGAACAAGTTCGATTTTATTGACATCTTCTAGTCTCACAAGATTGAACTCCTTGTCGGAAAGAGCCGCTGTGTCCTTAGAACTCATAACACGTAGTCCTAGTTTAATCTTGCCTTTCTCTACCAGGTTATAGACAAATCGTGCATTGCCGAAATTGACATCTCTATCTCGATAGGCATTGACTATATATTCATTGATCCGATCTTTAGCAAATTTTGAGAAATTGACACCTTGGTCCATCGCTGCGAAATCAGCAATCTGAATTAATTCTTGCGGTAGGTAATCTGGAAATTCAAAGAAATGCTTGAATCTGGACTTAAGTCCAGGGTTAGAATTGATGAAATGCGTCATCTCTTTGGGATAGCCAGCGACAATAATTGCTAAGTCACCTTGGCCATTTGACATTTCCTTGACAAGGATCTCGATGGCTTCTCTACCGAAATCTTTACTGTCGTCATTAGTACGTGCAAGTGCATAGGCTTCATCTATGAATAAGACACCACCTCTAGCCTTACCTATCGCTGATTTGACCTTTGGGGCTGTCTGACCGATATATTCGCCGACGAGGTCACTTCGGTCTACTTCATGTACATGACCTTTGGACAATAGTCCCATTTTCTTGTAGATGGCCCCCATCATCTTAGCGACGGTGGTTTTTCCTGTCCCTGGATTTCCTGTGAATACAGAATGAATGTTGATTTCGTCTTCTTCCTTGAGTCCCCTTTCCTTGCGTAATTGGAGGTATTTGATGTAGCTAGAGTGATCACTGATTTGTTTCTTAATAGATTCTAGACCAATTAAACTATCGAAACGGTCTACGATTTCATCAAAACTTTGATTCAGCTCTAGGTCTGGTTGTAGAAAGAGGCTCTTGTCACCTCTAAAGAATTGCAGAGCGCCACTACCCTCTATATGATCGAAATCAATCTCAAACGGGACGATAGCGACTAATTTATCCAGTATAACTAATTCCGCTGTATACTTCCCGTTACGCCATGAGCCCTTGATATTACTGCCCCATCCTAGTGAAGTCATGAATTGGCTATCCTTATTCTTGACCTTGACTAGTTTGGCTACTTGACCCTTGAGTTCTCTAGCCTGATTATAGAATTTGATGAAGATCTCTAGGTTGTAGAGCTTCTCTACTTGCTTCTTTCTGAATACTAATTCTGAATATATGTATCTCGTTGTCTCGGATGAGAAGGTTTTTAGATAGACACGTTGTGTTTCATGGACATCTTCGTAGGAGCCTTCATATAGCTTCATAGAACTCAGCTCGATCTGATTATCTAAGAATGCTTGGCTATCATTACCATAGTCTTCCACATAGAAGTACTTAGTGCCGACTTTTTCGCCTTCTATCCACGCTTCCCAGAAGTAAGTCCCTTTTTTCCAGAAAGAACCCTCCTTTTTGTTGCCCCAGCCCTCTCTGATATGGACTACCTGGTCAGATTTGCCGATTTTCTTATTGAAATCCAGATTGCATATCTTCTTTTTTTTCCCAATCTCATAACAGCACAGCTTGATATTAATATTCCAAGCTTTGATATCAAAGTTCTTGTTATAAAATGCCAGCTCAGCATAGATATAGGTCGATTCATAAGAGCTGAATACTTGTCTATATTTCTTCTGATTATTAGCTAACCATTCAGTTGATGAATAGACATTCAGACTTTTGTACTTATAATCTTTGTTTTCTGTTATTATCTTATCTTCGGCCATTCTAAACTTTAATCCTTATAGTCGGTTAAGTTATTGAAATTTAGTGTTGAATCCATTATTTTATATACATCATAAATCAAACTAAAAGGCAGGTTGCCTGTTAGCAAGATATAACCTTTTTTATTTCAATGGCACGAGTCGTCTTTAAATTTGAAGACAAGGATATTCCAACTAAGATCGTAGAAAATGCGCAAGCAGGCTTTACGCTGCAGGAAATTACCGAGGATCATGATGTTCACCTTAATCATAATTGCGGCTGTGTCTGTGCCTGTTCTACCTGTCATGTCTATATAGACAAGGGTGAAGCTGCATTTCCAGAGATTAGTGATCGAGAAGAAGATTTTATCGACCGGGCTATTAATCCTAAGGTCGAATCCAGGCTAGCTTGTCAGTGTATTATAGAGGATGAAGATGCAGATATCGAGGTGACAATACCTGATCAAAGTCAGATTATAGGCCATGAACATTAACTACCACTGCTAATATGAGTATCCAAGACCTCACTAATCTGCCTATCGAATGGGCTGATCACGAAGACATAGCCATCGGACTCTATGATAAGTTTGGTGATGATTTCAATGAAGGCAAGATCTACCGAATCAGGTTCACTGACTTATTGGAATGGATATTAGAGATTCCTAACTTTGTTGGAAAGCGTGAGGATTGCAGTGAAGGCCATCTCGAAATGATCCAAGCCAAATGGGTCTACGAATGGCGTGAGAACCAATAATTGACTTATACAGAGGTATGTTGAAGTACCTGACCTGCCTTAGACCTATTAATTTACTAATCGTCTTCCTGACGCAGTTAATTGCTTATTTCAGCTTTTTTCTGAATACTAGCGTGGCAGATGTTGCTCAGCTCAATCTATACCCTAAGCTTATATACATATTCTGTCTAGTCACTGTTCTTATTACAGCAGCTGGATAC
>CALEAC010000170.1 GCA_937944095.1 uncultured Saprospiraceae bacterium | reverse complement strand
GAACAGGTATATCTAAAATACTATGATGTGAAGCATGATTAATAGCCACACCGTCTTTGATGACAAGGACCTGAGGTGATTCGTGTCTCACATCAAAAGCTTCCGCGATTTTGTTTGAGATTTCTCTATACTTTATCAGATCTAGAAGGTGTATGTTTTCTGCATCTTCAATATTGGTTGATTTCTGGAACTGCTTAAGGACCATAGAACTAATGCCACATCGTGTACTGTGCTTGAAGATCAATTGATCCTCGCTATGTGATTGATTGATAATGTCATTAAGCTTATCTAGGGATGTAAGTGATTGCCACATATATTTATTTTCATTGCAAATGAAACAAAAAGATTTGAATTAGCTTCTCAGAAATGGTCGCGATATACCACAAGTAAAAAAACAGGCAAAGTCTGCTAAAGTTCACTAGGAGGCAATATGACATTTTTGAGCGTTATATCAACAGATAATGTTATTGATGGTTGTTTTGCTACAAAGCAACTAACTATGATAATTAGTTGCATTATAGAAAATACCTATCTAATTTTCGGTGTGCTGCCTGATTCTGGTAGTCTTTCCCAAGTACATTATCTATTCCGAGTAGTCAATTATTAACTAATTGACTTGTTATTTAGCTATAGTTTAATTTTCAAATTAAAAATATTGGGTATCTTTACGCACCTGAATATCAAAGACTTAAAGCTTTATAGATACATGAAACAACTTCTATTCGTCGTCGCATTTATTGTTAGTCTGTCTACGACTTCCACTTCTCAAGAGCACAGTATTGCTAGGGAATGGAATGAAATCTTATTAGAGTCGATTAGAAACGACTTTGCTCGACCGACAGTTCATGCTAGGAATCTTTGGCATACTAGTGTCATGATGTATGACCTATGGGCTATTACTCATAATGGCTCGGCCAAACCCTTTTTCTTAGGTAACACCGTTGGAGGATTTGAGTTTCCCTTCGAAGGCTTTAGTAGTAGTAACCCAGAAGAGGATGTCAGAATAGCTATTTGCTATGCAATGTATCATCTTATTAATTCTCGATTTTCTGGCTCGCCAGGGTATATTGATGTGATACAGCCTTTAATCAGAGAAAAGATGGACGAAGAAAATCTGAATAGATTCTTAACGTCAACTGATTATCAATCAGGAGATCCAGTTGCACTTGGAATTTATATAGCTCAGCAAGTCATTGATTTTGGATATCAAGATGGCTCATGGGAAGAGGGTGATTATGGTAATAGATTCTATGAACCTGTAAATGAGCCGTTGATAATGGAATTTTCAGGTAACCCGGATGTTTTAGATCCAAATAGATGGCAACCACTTACACTGGAATTTTTTATAGACCAAGGTGGTAATCCTCAATCATTAAGTACACCAAATTTTTTAGGCCCTGAATGGGGTCAAGTAACAGCATTTAGCCTTACTGAAGACGACATGACGCCCTATGAAAGAGACGGATTCACCTATAAGGTATACCATGACCCTGGTCCACCTCCTTTGGTGGATTTAGATGAAAAAACGGTGAGCTCAGAGGAATTCCTTTGGGGATTTAACATGGTCAGTGCGTGGTCTAGTCATTTGGACCCAGCTGATGGTGTGATGATAGATATCTCGCCAGGTGCATCTGGTAATCAGAATGAACTTCCTACAGCATTTAGTGAATATCCTGATTTTTATAATTATACAGAAGGTGGTGATCCAAGTGAGGGTCGACCATTAAATCCACATACTGGCCAACCTTATGAACCTAACATGGTATTCCGTGGTGATTATACCAGAGTGTTAGCTGAGTTCTGGGCAGATGGCCCTGAATCAGAGACACCACCAGGCCATTGGTTTACCTTGCTTAACGGTGTGACTGACCATCCTGAATTAGTAAAAAAATACAAAGGAGTGGCTCAGATCAATGACGATCTCGAGTGGGATGTAAAATCCTATTTCATGTTAGGTGGTGCGATGCATGATTGCGCAGTAACAGCCTGGGGTATCAAAGGATGGTACGATTATGTACGACCTGTCTCAGCAATAAGAGCTATGGCAGAACGAGGTCAGTCTACTATCGAGAACCTGCCTAATTATCATCCTGGCGGCCTTCCTCTTATTGATGGATTCTCTGAGATGATTGTTGCTGGAGATCCGCTTGCTGGTTTTACAGGAGAGAATATAGGCGGCGTAAAAGTATATGCGTGGAAAGGACCTCAATTTATTGATGACCCTGAGACAGATGTCGCTGGAGTAGGTTGGATCTTAGCCAAAAATTGGTGGCCTTACCAGAGACCAACTTTTGTTACACCAAATTTTGCAGGTTATATTTCAGGGCATTCGACCTTCTCGAGAGCCGCAGCAGAGATACTAACAGCCTTTACTGGAGATGAATATTTCCCTGGAGGTGTTGGCGAATTTGTAGCCGAGAAGGATAATTTTTTAGTATTCGAAAAAGGACCAAGTGAAGATGTTGTTCTCCAATGGGCAACTTACCGTGATGCTTCGGACCAAACTAGTCTATCTAGAATATGGGGTGGTATACATCCTCCAGCTGATGATATACCTGGACGACTTATAGGAATGCAGATTGCAGCAGATGTTGTGACGCTCTCTGAGCAGTACTTTTTCAATGACCTAGATGAAGATGGTTTCTATGATTATGTCGATTGTGATGATAATAATCCAGATATCAATCCCAATATTCCTGAAACTTGTGATGGCATAGATAATAATTGCTCTGGTATTATAGATGAAGGCTTACAGCTCTACACCTACTTTATAGACGAAGATGGTGATGGTTATGGAACAGCTAATACACCAGTGGATACTTGTCGTAGTATGCCTATAGCTGGATTCGTAGATAATAATTTAGATTGTAATGATACTGATCCGATGGTCAATCCAGATATCGAAGAAACTTGTGATGGCATCGATAACAACTGCTCAGGTGTCATCGATGAAGGTCTTGCCCTATTTACCTACTATAGAGATGAAGACCAAGATGGATATGGAGACGTCAATGTACCTGTTGATACTTGCAGAAGTATGCCTATTCTAGGTTATGTCATCAATAGTCTAGATTGTAATGATACTGATGCTGACATCAATCCAGATATCTTAGAAATATGTGATGGTGTAGATAATGATTGCAATGGGTCTATAGATGATGGTCTAGTCGTCTACAGATATTACTTTGACCAAGATTTAGATGGCTACGGAAATCTAGCAGTATTCCAAGATACATGTATTACCTACAGTCCAGAGGGCTACGTTCCTGATTCGCTTGATTGTAACGATAATGATATGTTGATTAATCCAGGAGTCGAAGACATAGCAGATAATGGCGTGGATGAGGACTGTACGGGATATGATCTCTACAAGATTTCGAGGATTTACCCTAATCCTGTTTCATCTAGAATGACAGTACACTTCGACTCTTCTGATCCTATTTCTTATAGATTATATGATAATGCAGGACAATTGGTTATGAAACAAGAGCTGTCATATAGTGATAACTTTTTCGAAATGGACTTAAGCGATCTGGCAGCAGGTATTTACTACTTCAGGATCGTAGATGAGCAGGGAGAAGAACTTTATACAGAATCAGTCTTTAGAAGATAGACGTTGATATTACCTTGTGGGCATAGATTATTTAGAAAAGATATGTCCAACAAGATGAAGACCCTGTTTATTATAAATCCAATATCAGGATACAGTAATAAGGAGGATATACCTGCATTGATAAAGCAAGGTCTAGATCATGATCGCTTCGATTATGATATTGTCATGACAGCACATAGAGGGCATGCCACAGCGTTAAGCGAGAAAGCCGTTAATGAAGCTGTAGATTTGGTAGTTGCTTGTGGTGGAGATGGTACTGTTAATGAAGTGGCTAAAGCTATAACAAATACTGAATCTGCACTTGGAATCATCCCAAATGGATCAGGTAATGGTTTTGCTATGCACATCGGTATGGGTAGAAACACGACCAAGGCCATCCAGAAGATCAATAAAGGCACCTTCGAAAAAGTGGATACTTGTAAGGTGAATGGGGCATTTTTTCTAAACTTAGCAGGAATAGGTTTCGATGCTCTAATAGCTTATAAGGCTGAGAACGAAAAGAAACGTGGATTTCAGATGTATGCAACGATGGTCTCTCGTGAGATGGTCAAGTTCAAGGCTGAGACGTTTACTATTAAGACAGATGATGAGGTAATACATGCCCCATTCAGCGTCGTTGCTGTCGCAAATGCGGCTATGTATGGCTATAACTTTACCATTGCACCAACAGCAAAATTACAAGATGGCCTACTGGATATTGTCTTTATCAAGGAGGCATCCATACTCAGAACCTTGGGCGCCTCTTGGCGAATGCTTAATAACTCACTTCCCAAGAGTCCCTTAGTTGAAATCAAAAAATCAAAGCGTGTCAGTATTTCAACCGATAAGCCATACTATTATCATCTAGACGGTGAAGGTTATACTTTCGATGAAGAGTTGCATTTCGAGGTCGACCCGATGTCTCTTAATCTACTGGTACCTGATGTGAATGCGCTCTAATGGCTATGTTCTATTTTCTAGGTATAAGTGTTCGAGGATAGACAATGACACTTTCATGCCCTTCCTTAGATACAGCACTGACGCCAAATAGGTAGTTATCTATAACAATATTATCTAAGGTCGCCTGGTTTTTGGGTCCTACCCATCTGGAATATTCCCAATATGGACTCGTTGTGTTTCTCCAGTGGACCTTATACCCCGCAAGGTTAGAATCGACTATATTATCCCATTTAAGTGTCGTGGATGGCTTAACCGCACCACCGATCATTAAGGTGCTAGGGGGCGTTGGGGACCAAGCGATGGAAGCTAAGGTAATAATATTGACACTCGTTAATTTTGCTGCGTAACTAAAGTCAACATGCTCGATGACATCGCCGTATTCTATGTCACCTTCTATTCTTAGATCCTGATGTTGTCTATTATAATTTTCATTGGTCTCCATAATTCTAATACCAGGAAAACCAGCATCATTAAATGGGCGGTGATGACCACCTCTTCCAAATCTATCTAGCCTATAGATCATCGTTGGATTGAGGTCTGGCATATATATTTTGGTGAGCTTGTGTACATACCGTGCAAGCTGTCGTGATGGGCCATCCACTTCACCACCATAAAAACGATTCCATATTCTTTGTTGTTCGTTCTGATCAGCAGCAGCTGGTTCTGAAAAGATGCGGAAGCTCTTATTGTCTATCACCCCATTTATACCTGAAGTGTTACCAATCATGTCATTATTTAGCACACCAACGATATTCCAACTTTTTTCCTTAGCAGTCTGGGCTAAGAACTTACCGCCGAAAAGTCCTTGTTCTTCTCCTGATAATCCAACAAAGATTATGGAACAATCAAATTCATAATTGGATAATACCCTAGAGGCTTCCAACACACCTGCCATACCAGAAGCATTGTCGTTAGCACCTGGATTATCTGAGGTATGGTCTAGAGGGTCGGAGACTCTGCAATCGATATCTCCAGCCATGATGATATATCTATTAGGGTATAGTTTTCCTTTTTTAATAGCCATGACATTGACGACCCAAGTACTATCGGGGATACGTCTAGATTCTCCTGGTGTAACTAGACCTCTGTGATAAGCTACATCTAAGCACTGGCCGCAGTCGTTAGATATCTTCTCGAACTCACTTTTGATCCACCTGCGAGCTGCTCCGATGCCTCGTGTATCAGACAAGGTATCTGATAGAGTATGTCTAGTCCCAAAGGAAACTAATTTTTCTATATCGTTCTGTATCCGTTCGGCTGATACGTCACTAATCATATCATATAATCGCGTATCAATAGAGGACGGTACTTGGCTAATTGCAACCACTTGTAAAAGTAGGGTAGTGAGTAGTACGAGTATCTTCATGAGTTTTGTTTGTCCAAAATTAGTATGAATTTCAGATTAGGTCTATTTTGTCAAGATAGGAATAACTTATGAGTAAATTAGAACAATCTATTTTCAGTATCATGTCTGGCCTAGCACGTGAACATGAAGCTATTAATTTAGGACAGGGTTTTCCGAATTTTGATTGTCATGAAAAGCTAAAGGCATTAGCAACTCGGTATATGAATGCGGCATATAATCAGTATAGTCCTATGCCGGGTATTTTAGAGTTAAGGAACGTCATTGCTAATAAGATGAATCACGCCCATGGGCTAACAGTAGATCCCGAAAATGAAGTTACTGTGACTGCTGGAGCAACACAAGCTCTATATACCGCCATAAGTAGTTTGGTTAGTCATGGAGATGAGGTGATTGTATTCGAACCGGCCTACGATTCATATATTCCATCCATACTTAGTGCTGGTGGTGTGCCGAAGACAATAGAATTATTCGGTCCAGAATTTAAATATGATTGGGGTCAGGTCCAGGACTCAATCAATTCTAAGACCAAGATGATTATTGTTAATTCACCACATAATCCGACAGGACAAGTGCTGACCTATGATGATTTGAATAATCTTGCTTATCTAATACAAGATACAGACATAACCATATTGAGTGACGAAGTCTATGAACATTTAGTATATGATTCTTCGGTGCATCTGACACCACTAGCACACAATGAACTAGCTGGCAGAACATTAGCTGTTTATTCTTTCGGTAAGACCTTTCATGTGACTGGTTGGAAAATGGGTTACATCATAGGTCCAGATACCTTGATGAAACAGTTTAGGGAATTACATCAATGGACAGTTTTCTGTGTTAATTCATTTTTGCAATATGCGATAGCAGAGTATCTAAAAGATGAAATGACTTATCTATCTCTTTCTGGCTTCTACAAGGAGAAGCGAGATCGTTTGATAAAGAATTTGGAAAGCAGTGAGCTCATACCAATAGCATGTCAGGGTACGTATTTTCAGCTCTTTGACTATTCTCAGATTTCCACTCTTGACGATTTTAGTTTTGCCCAGTGCTTAGTAAAAGAACATGGCGTAGCTAGTATTCCTTTGTCGCCTTTCTATCAGCAGCTAGAGACAACACCGTATATACGGTTATGCTTTGCTAAGACTAACGAAGTGTTAGATGCAGCTGCAGAGCGCTTATTAGAGGTCAAGGGAATTTAGGAAACTTATCCCAATCTGGATCTCGTTTTTCTAAAAAGGCATTTCGACCCTCTTCTGCTTCCTCAGTCATATATCCGAGTCGAGTCGCTTCTCCAGCAAATATCTGTTGGCCTACTAATCCATCGTCGATGAGGTTAAATGCAAACTTGAGCATCTTGATAGCCATAGGGCTTTTGCCTAAGATTTCTTGTGCCCACTTGTAAGCTGTTTCTTCTAGCTCATCATGTGGTACGCTGGCATTGACCATGCCCATGGCAACGGCCTCATCAGCAGAATAATTTCGGCCTAAGAAGAATATCTCTCTGGCTCTTTTCTGACCGACTTGTCTAGCTAGATAAGCAGAACCATAGCCTGCATCATAACTGGCCACATCAGCATCTGTCTGCTTGAATATAGCGTGCTCTTTGCTAGCAATTGAGAGATCACAGACGACATGTAGGCTGTGTCCACCACCTACAGCCCAGCCAGGGACGACTGCAATTACAGCCTTGTTCATAAAGCGTATCTGACGCTGCACTTCCAGAATATTCAATCTCGCAACGCCATCTTCTCCTTTGTATCCAGTCTTTGTTCTTACCCGCTGGTCACCACCAGAACAGAATGCATAGACGCCATCTTTGGGTGATGGTCCTTCTCCACTAAGTAATACGACGCCTATTGATCTGTCTTCTCTAGCATCATCGAAAGCGCGATACA
>CALEAC010000169.1 GCA_937944095.1 uncultured Saprospiraceae bacterium | reverse complement strand
CTGTCGTAACGATATATTAAAATAATTCAGACCAGTAATAGTCTAAACCCTTAAGATACAAAGTTATCGACTTCTGACTTTAAAATGTGGCTTATTTCTAGGGTCATGTTCATAATCAGCACTTTTAGGGCTAAATTTCTTTTGATATAACCTAGTGCTTGTTCGAAAACAACCTGAATCTGGGCTGTTTTATCGAAATTGATGATTTTCTGCATTTTTTGTGCGACCTCCTTTTCCGTTTGGGTCAGACGTAGGTTATTCGCGGTCCCCGTATTCAATAATAGTAGGTATTCTCTGAAGAAATGGAGACCATAATCAAGGAAATTGACTAGTTCTTGTCTGCCCTTAGGTGCCAGTTCATCTACGAGGGCGACTATTGCTTCGGGGTCGCCACTATAAGAGACTCTGAGCCATTTGATAAGGTCTTCTGAGTAGGTGAGTTCATTCTGCACACCGAGACTGAGTGCTTTTCTGATATTACCTGCGGCTAGAAACGTCAATTCTTGCGTATCCTCACTAGAAAGCTCATACTTGCTTTCGATCAGCTGCTGCATCGCTTGGTCATCTACAGGTGGCACAGGAATGATTTGACATCGAGAGATCAGCGTATTTAGTAGTGCAGATCGGTCGTGGGCTATAAGGATAATTACAGTATCGGGTCTGGGCTCCTCTATGATCTTCAGCAAGCGATTGCCCTCTTTGCCGAGTAGCTCTGCATACCAGATAAGCTGGATCTTATAGGCACCTTCATAAGTCTTAAGGCCTAGGTTCTTATATATTTGGTTACATTCTGCAACATTAATATTGGCATTTTTGTCAGGTGCATCTAGCTGTCTGAGCCAATCTTTCATATTGCCGTAAGGTTGCTCTGTTACGAAAGTTCGCCATTCTGGTAGGAAATGTTGGCTGGTCGTGTCTTCCCTTTTTAGTTTGTCTTTTTTGATGACAGGGTAGGCGTAATAGATATCTGGATGTATGAGCTGATTGGCTTTATTGCAGCTCGGGCAGGCCTTACAAGCATCTTTGTCAGTTTTATTAGGGCACTGGAGATAAGTACTTAGCGCCAATGCTAGAGCCAGCTTACCATAGCCTTCGCCCCCTGTGAGGAGCATCGCATGGGGTAATCTGTTTTTGGCAACTAAGGAAGTCAGGTATGACTTAAGTTCTGCTTGGCCAGGAATATCTGTGAAATACATCTAATGATTTATTAGGCTATGGCCAAAGATACCTTGACCTGATTGGTACAAAGAACATTCTATCTACAATCTTAGTTAACTTTGTGTCTACTTAGTTGACGGAAAAGGACCATATGAGAATTTCAATATTCAGAAGAGCCCACTTTAATGCTGCACATAGACTTCATAACGACCACTGGTCAGATGAGAAGAATAGACAGGTATTCGGCAAGTGCAATAATTCTAACTTCCATGGGCATAATTATGAGGTGGAAGTGCGATTGACAGGTGAGATCGATGAGGAAACCGGTTATTTATTTGACTTAGGTGAGCTCAAGGAAATCATCAAAGTCCATGTCGAAGACCGATATGATCATAAGAACCTCAATCTTGACTGTCCTGAATTCAAGGATGTGAATCCTTCTGCTGAGATGATATGCTATAATATCTTCCAGATACTTAGGGCCGAAATCGACCAGAAATTCGAAATAGGCATTAAGCTATGGGAGACCCAGCGGAATTACGTCCAATATCCTGTGTGATAACAAGCTGTCTTACAGCCGTTATTTTTTCCAGTGATTACTAGGATCTAGGACGGTTCTTCTTCTTTTCTTAGAAAAGGACTTGGGGTCTAGTATGCCACCAGATTTTTTCTTCTTCTTTTTCTTGAGCTCGATCGCACTTAGTTCTAGTACACGCTTCTGTTTTTCGGCTTTCTTTTTCTTGTTAGCTGCTTTTTCAGCTTTTAGGTTAGCAATCCTATTTTTAGACTTGGCTGGATAAGACTTTGTTGGAGTATTGGACGCAGGTTTCTTTTTCTTTTTTACGGCTTTGATCTTTTGACCATCCTCTGAGTAATTGCCACCTAGTTCTGGAATAGTGATATTCTCAAAACCAGCCTCATTGAGATAGGCCTTGAATTCTTGCTGTACTGAGTACTCACCATGTGTCAGGAAGATGCGCTTCACCTTCTTCTGATTCTTGATAAAATCCTTCATTTCCTTACGATCAGCATGCGCCGAGAATGAATCCATAGTCTTAATAACCGCTCTGACTTTTTTGATCTCACCGAAGATCTTTAATTCTTCGATGCCTGTCTTAAGCATACCACCGGGGGTATCTGGTGAGCAGTAACCGACAATCAGAAAAGTGTTCTTTGGGTCATCTATACTATTAAATAGGTGATGCTTTATCCGTCCAGCATTCATCATGCCACTGGCGCTGATAATAATAGCTGGATCTTTTCTAGCATTCAGCGCTTTAGAGGCATTGACACTCGTGACATAAGTTAGACTATTGAAGCCAAAAGGATCTGGGTCGTTAAGTAAGTATTCCTGCAGATTGCTATCGTAGCATTCTGGATGGTTGCCATAGACTTTGGTTGCATTGACAGCTAATGGGCTATCGACATATACTGGAATCTTAGGCAGCATTCCGGCTGTTTCTAGTTTATCCAACATATAGACTAATTCCTGAGTCCGGCCGATGCTAAATGCAGGTATAATTAGTTTTCCTTTGCGCTCACAACAGGCTTCCTTGACGATATCTAGAAAGGCTTGTGATTGCTCAGGGGGTGTTTCGTGTTCCTTACCACCATAGGTAGATTCACAGATGAGGTAATCTACTGGTGGCATTCTAACTGGATCTCTGAGAATCGGCCGTTCTGGCCTACCGATATCACCTGTAAACCCAACCATCGTTTGTTTCTTTCCTTGGGTTATCCTTAGAGTAACACTAGCACTGCCGAGGATGTGACCTTGGTCCCTAAATAGGACTTCGATGCCTGGCTTGATCTCGAACCAGTTATCATAATTATGACCTACGAACTTATTAAGTGTGACTGGAACGTCCTCACTTTTATATAGAGGTGTATGGAAGTCTTGATTTTTCTTTTTTCTCTTCTTCTTTAGCTTTTGATTATGCCATTCGGCGTCTCTCTCCTGTATCTTAGCACTATCCATTAGCATAATCGAGCAGAGACTTCTAGTTGCATGGGTGGCATGTATGGGCCCAGAGTATCCAGCTTTGACGAGTTGCGGTAGACGTCCACTGTGGTCTATATGTGCATGACTGAGTATGACACAATCTATTTTTTTGGGCTTAAAATACCACGTGGTATTCAGTTTGTAATTATCTCCACCCATGCCCTGTACCAATCCACAATCAAAAAGAATAGTGTATCCGTCATCTAAGGTGAGTAAGTGAGAACTTCCCGTCACCATCCTGGCTGCACCTGCAAATTTAAATTCCATATAATTCTAG
The DNA here is from genome assembly GCA_937944095.1 of uncultured Saprospiraceae bacterium. Taxonomy (GTDB): domain Bacteria; phylum Bacteroidota; class Bacteroidia; order Chitinophagales; family Saprospiraceae; genus RFSX01. The sequence continues at coordinate 2,105 of CALEAC010000169.1, read as the reverse complement.
TATAAGTTCAATCTTTCGCAAGTTAGAGTTTTTAGATGTCAAGTCTTGAGCAAATTAGATTAAACTTGGTTTTCTACTCTGGTAGAAGGGCCATTTAGTCTGGCAAATACTTATGCCGACTAGAAAGACAAATTCAATCCAAAGACTAATTGAGGCTTTCTAGATATCGAGCAATCAATTGGTTGATGGCATAGCAGCCTAGGAAAAACCGCATCAATTCTAAGGAATCTGAATAGCCCAAAACCGATGTTGTCTATTCCTATATGTAGCTCGTCATAGAAATATGATTCAGTATCTAGTAGTTTGTATCCGCCGACCAAGCGCCACTCAAGTCTCTTGAGCAATGGAATTTTACTGAGGATGTATCCCTTGAAATTATGCTGTAGATGTAATTGGATGAAATGGTCATTAGTGCTGTAGTCGTAATAGGGTAGTAAGAGATAGTTCGCAAGATAAGCGCCGGATGTGACTATATGCGTTTGGTTTCCCATAAAATGATAATAGTCTATGAACTCTTCTGGGCGATTTCCTACAAATTTGCCTGCAATAAGATTGAAGCCTATTTCTCCATATATACTTGCTTGGTATCTTTTATTGATTCGAGCAGTCAGTAAGTGGAAATTGACATCTCCAGAGAGGGCTCTGATCGCACCTTTGTAGGCAAATCTGAATGTAGGCCAGTCAGAGTTTTGGCGGAATATGGCATTGGGATACTTCACGAGCTTTTGTGCTGGTTCCCACTTCAGTTCTATGCCGAATGCAGCTACCTGATGTTCACTAAAAGCTGGTTCATTACGACGTGCATCTTGCGGGTTGTTAGAGGTGAAATTTCTTGCATCTTGCTGTAATCCGCCGTTGTAATTATTGATGAGAGCAGACCTATTGGCATATTCTGAAAAAATATTTAGTGAGATACCACGAGCGACATAACCATTGAAAGCGAGACTAAGGTGTTTCTTATCATAAGCTTTCAGGTAGTTTTTTCTATCAATAAATGTTGTAAGTGAATTAAGTAAATCTGAAATAGGATTGGCTGAATTATACTGTTCTAATTTTCTACCAGCAATAAGCGTTAGTCTGAAATTGCTTTTACCGAAAAGATAGGTACTCGTCAATTGAGGTCTATATATTTTTTCTGATAAGCCGTAATTCAGATTTATCTTGGTTCGAAGAATCTTTCCGTTTTCTTTGGTGAAACGTTTTGTGTGGTTAAAAGCGAGGTTCGTATGCCATCCTTGGATGGTGTTAAGCTTGATACCTCCTAGAGGAGAGCTTATAGCGTATCTACTCTTTCGTTGGCTATTTCTATAACTATAACCACTTAGGATATCTGAAAAATCAAATTCATTATGGATGCGATCGACAGAATCTAGATACGCAGGACTCTCTCGAATTATTCTGATGCTATCCTTACGACGATAATCAGTTCTTTCTTCTTGGGTCAGTGGGATAGGTCTAAGTGTATCCCAATAGGCATCTGATCTATCATTGGATTCTTCGAGGACTTCGTAGACGACCTTGTCTAAGTCAGCAGCTGTTACAGTACCTAATTCATAATTAGAATAGACGCAAGCAAATTTTCCACCTACTTCGAAACCAAAGGCACCCATTCTGAAATCTATGATGTTAGAACTTGGTGTCCAGGCTATACCAGAGGTAGGTTCATAGCTTTGAGTAAAAGTCAAGGTGTCAATAATTGGTAGTCCAGTTGCCTTTTTAGTTGCACTGAGGGCTAGACTATTGATGTTCCATAGGTCTTCATTGATATAGATATGCCCATAGAATGTGTTAGAATATGCGTTCTTAGGTATAACTTTTATTTTATTAACCAATTGACCACGCTCATCATATTCGGCGCCAACTAATTGATAGTTATAATAGTTCATCGCATTTTTTGCAATTGGACTGATGAGTTCTTTATTGAGACTAATACTATTGTTATAGAAGTTAAAATTCATCTCTTGGGCACTATTGAAACTGTAGCCTTGGTCATCTCCACTGACTTTCGATGAGTATAAGACTTCTTTTGATTTTCCGTTTTTGTAGTAGAGATGTGATAATGATTCTGAGAGGTAGACGACGCCTTGTCTTGTAGAATCTAGACT
>CALEAC010000168.1 GCA_937944095.1 uncultured Saprospiraceae bacterium | reverse complement strand
TGGATAGTCATCGTATATCTTATCGGCCTAATAGCTTTGGCTTTACACTTGTTACATGGTTTTCAGAGTGCCTTTACTTCCTTAGGCATCAGACATAAGAAGTATACGCCAATGATTAAGGCCATGGGAGTGGGGTTTTCTATTTTGATTCCCCTAGCATATGCGGCTATTCCGATTTTCTTTCTAATCAAGAAAGCTTCTGATTTTTAATTAAGCGCCTACCTAAGATACTAAGCAAATGGATTTAAAATCAAATATTCCTGAGGGACCCTTAGCAGATAAGTGGAAAAACTATAGAGGTTCCATGAATCTTGTCGCTCCGAACAATAAGCGAAGACTGGATATTATTGTTGTAGGTACAGGTCTAGCAGGGGCTTCTGCTGCAGCAACCCTAGGAGAATTGGGGTACAATGTCAAAGCGTTCACCTTTCATGATAGTCCAAGAAGAGCGCATAGTATTGCTGCTCAGGGCGGTATCAATGCGGCGAAAAACTATCAGAATGATGGCGACTCCGTACATCGATTATTCTATGATACCATCAAGGGGGGAGATTATCGCTCGCGAGAAGCTAATGTGCATAGACTTGCAGAAGTAAGTACAGAAATAATAGACCAAGCTGTGGCTCAAGGCGTGCCTTTTGCCAGAGAGTATGGCGGACTTTTGGCCAATCGATCTTTCGGTGGTGTGCAGGTTTCTAGGACTTTTTATGCTAGAGGCCAGACTGGTCAGCAATTGTTAATAGGCGCATATTCAGCCTTATCCAGACAAATTGCCAAAGGGCAAGTCAAAATGTACAATCGCCATGAAATGCTCGATCTCGTCACCATAGATGGTAAGGCAAGGGGGATTATTACAAGAAATTTGTTGACAGGTAAGTTAGAACGTCATGCTGCACATTGTGTGGTGCTAGCGACAGGAGGTTACGGCAACGTTTTCTACTTATCTACAAATGCAATGGGTTGCAATGTGAGCGCGGCATGGAGAGCTGTAAAGAAAGGGGCCTTATTCGCAAACCCATGTTATACACAGATACACCCGACTTGCATTCCGGTATCTGGAGAGTATCAGTCTAAGTTGACGCTGATGTCAGAGTCCTTACGTAACGATGGCCGTGTATGGGTTCCTAAGACAGTAGAAGATGCAGAAGCGATTAGAAAAGGAGAGAAACGTGCAGAGGACTTAGCGGAGGAAGACAGAGACTATTACCTAGAACGACGGTATCCTGCTTTTGGAAACTTGGTCCCTAGAGATGTTGCCTCTAGAGCAGCAAAGGTGGCTTCGGATGAAAACAAAGGTGTCGTCAAGACAGGCCTCGGCGTCTATCTCGACTTTGCAGCAGCGATAGAACGTTATGGAAAGTCAGAAGCATTCTCCAAGGGCATAGACAACCCAAGCGCTGAAAAAATAAGAGAGTTAGGAGAACAAGTTGTCGAAGCGAAGTACGGTAACCTGTTCCAGATGTATGAGAAGATTACAGGAGAGAATCCTTACAAAACAGCTATGAAAATATACCCTGCTGTCCACTATACGATGGGTGGACTATGGGTCGATTATAATCTGCAAACAAATATTCCCGGACTTTTTGCTCTAGGTGAAGCAAATTTTTCTGATCATGGTGCGAATAGGTTAGGGGCATCAGCGCTGATGCAAGGATTAGCTGATGGCTATTTTGTTATACCATATACAGTAGGTACTTTCCTTGCGGATGAAATAAGAACACCGAAAATTAGTGCCGATTCGCCAGAATTTATGGCTGCAGAAAAAGAAACTAGAGAAAGACTAGAAGGCTTACTAGCAATAAAAGGCAATCAATCTGTAGAAAGCTTCCACAGAAGGTTGGGTAAGTTAATGTGGGAATATTGCGGGATGTCACGGAATGCAGAAGGCCTGAAAAAGGGGCGAGAACTTATGCGAGAACTAAAAGAAGAATTCTATAAAGATGTCTACATTCCGGGGACGATGGAGGAGTTCAATCCAGAATTAGAAAAAGCAACAAGAGTCGCAGACTTCTTGGAGTTAGGAGACCTCTTTGCGCTAGATGCACTAGAGAGAAAAGAATCTTGTGGAGGACACTTTAGAGAAGAATATACAGAAAACGGAGAGGCAAAGCGAAATGACGAAGACTTTACGTATGTCTCTGCATGGGAATGGGATGATGATAACCCTAAGGTTCACAAAGAGCAGTTAGAATTTGAGAATGTAGAATTGAAGACAAGAAGCTACAAGTAAAAAAAGATAATTCAGCCTCAGCTAGAGGTTATTAAATAAGCATGATACAATGAAGCTGACACTTAAGATCTGGAGACAAAAGAACAGTACTGCCAATGGCCACTTTGAGAACTATCAAGTTGTGGCAGATGAGCACATGTCTTTTCTCGAAATGCTTGACGTACTCAATCAACAACTAATAGAAAAGAAACAAGATCCTGTTGCTTTCGAACACGATTGTCGTGAGGGCATATGTGGAGCATGTAGCATGGTCATAAATGGTAGACCGCACGGTCAGCAAAAAGGCACAACTGCCTGTCAATTGCATATGCGCGCATTTAAGTCAGGAGATACAATTACGATAGAACCTTTCCGTGCAAGTTCCTTTCCTGTGATTAAGGACTTAGCAGTAGATAGATCCTCATTAGATACCATCATGCAAGCAGGCGGATATATATCTGTTAATACTGGCCAAGCACCTGACGGAAATGCGATACCCGTAGATAGTGAAGATTCATCCAGTGCATTCGATGCGGCAACCTGTATCGGTTGCGGAGCATGTGTCGCAGCCTGTCCTAATGGATCAGCAATGTTGTATACTTCAGCTAAGATCAACCACCTCAATAAATTACCTCAAGGTAAAGTAGAGCACAATAAGCGTGTCCAAAACATGATTAAGGTCATGGACAAAGAAGGCTTCGGCAAATGCTCTAATGTGGGTGCTTGTGAGGTCGAGTGTCCTAAAGAAATATCTACGGACAACATCGCAGCACTCAATAGATACTATCTAAGTTCTGTTTTTGCTGGTAACGATTAGTAGAGTGATTAGAGATGGTATTAGTTATATACTAAGACTTCCACTTAATATTACAGCCGGCACTGGGTATCTGTGGTGCTATTTCCTTGATACCCAATAGTGTCGCGTCTATAGCAGATCTCAAGTCTGCACCTGTTACAGGAATATCATTACCTGGGCGACTACCATCCATTCTACCACGATAGACTAAGCTATCATCAGCATCAAATAGATAAAAATCAGGGGTGCAAGCTGCATCGTAAGCTTTGGCGACCTCCTGTTCTTCGTCATATAAGTAAGGAAAAGAATATTGCAAGACCTTAGCAACGATGCTCATTTTATCAGGACTATCCTGAGGATAGTTAACGACATCATTCGAAGAAATGGCGACGATACCGATACCTTTAGTTTGGTAATGCTTAGCAATACGGACGATTTCTTGGTTCAAGTGGACGACAAAGGGACAGTGGTTACAAGAGAAGATGACTAGAGTGCCTTTTTCGCCTTTGATATCGGAAAAGGATTTATTAATGCCAGAGACAGTGTCTAAGAGATTAAAGTCTACCGCTTTTGTACCAAGAGGTAACATGTTAGATTCTTTGAGCGACATATTTTTTGATTTAGTGTAAGCAAGAATGATTAATACCGAGTACGTATTTATTCACGACATCGATTTGACTGGCAGTGCCTGACCCGAGGAATCCAGTTATAAGACTATCTGACATGAACGAGACTGCAGACTTAGTTAGGGCCTCAGAAATTGGCATATAAGACCAGTGCCATTTTTCTTCGTTATAGCCATAGGGTCGTAAACTATCTTTTGCGGTATATGGTCTGCAATAACCGAATTCATGTGCATGGTTTTCTAACCACTGAAATAACTTGAGGCCTGCTCCACTTTCAAACCAAGAATTATCAAAAGCATTGAGATCTATATCGGTACCCCAGTGATGCCTAGAGGTACCTGGCATAGAGCTGTACTTCAAAATATTAATGGCACGATCGACACTATCCGTATAGATCATAGAGGCATCTTCTCCAGTACTTAGCTTGGTTTCTCCCGTCCATTTTCTTTCCCAGATGCCTTTCTGATAGTCGAAATTTCGAGCAGCAGACTTAATCTGTAGTCTAATGCTATCAGCTAATGCAGCCTTATACATTTGTACGAAAGCCTCGAAAGCCTCGGCTTGCATATAACGACCAGCTTGGTCCGCATATTCGAGAGGTATCTTAATAAAATTACTGTCTGATGCTGGTTCGAATTGGCCCATAATGATTCTTAAGGTGCTAGAATCTACCACTTTACTTGACAGTGTGTGACCTAAGGTAGGTGTAATAATGTCATTGTTAGTATCGATGGAAATGACTTTATCTTTCTTCTGATTACAAGAACAGAAAAACAGAACCAAGAAAACGACTTTATATGCTTTAGGCAATTGAAGGCTTTTCTGATTTATAACCAAACATTCCCTTATCCTTGATGACCTTGGCGACTTCATTAGGCACGAGGTGCTCCCAGGCTTCTTCTTTTTTGATAAAATCGAGAATATTCCACGGCATGATGTCTAATTTCTCTTGGTTGTAGTTCTCTATATCTACAATCTGACCTGCATCTATGAGGTGCTTATATAAGAAGTGTATACCCTCTGGAACAATAAGTGTTCTTGCGGAGACGAGTTCTTGGCCCTTACGTAGATAGGCGGGATAGACATAGACAGTAATATTTCTATTGAATAGTTCGCCGAAGGCGACGAGCAGTCGACCGTCTTGATTGTTGTTATATTTTTCGTCGATGATTAAGTATAGTTCTTTGACACCGATGACAAGACCGAGCTTGCCGATATTCATGTCCGAAAGATAATTGACGAGGGTCTGATGGTTGTCACAGTTGGAGATAATGACATTATAGCCCATTGCACACAAGAGATCAGCTCTTTGTAGAAAGTCAGCTTCGTCTATATGGCCATTGACTGATAGATTACTCATAGTGAGTTCGGCCATTATGGTCGCACGTTCTTCTTCTACACCTTCTTCATTCTTAAATTGTGCAAGCCCTGCCTCAAACACATCTTCGGTAACCGTCGTAGGTGGTTTGAAGTGACCCCTGACGACCATAAGGTCCTTTTTCCATAGGAATTCTGAGGCATGAATACTTTTACTGTGCTTACTGAACATGGCAACTTCCGATAGGCCATGCTTGACAGTCTTGAAGGTGAGTAGACGATTATCAAAATCACTGAAATCGGGTCCCTCCAATCTAATCATGTCTATTTCTAGTCGGCCCCAGATCCCGTCGATAAGTGATTGTACAAATTCGTCCATGTCATGATGGAACTTATAACAAGCGTATATCATATTGACCCCTAAGACGCCGATGACTTCTTGTTGTAAGTGGTTGCTTTGATCTTTTAGATTGACATGTATAAGTAAATCGTTGGCGGGTCCATCCGGTTTTAGTTGGAATCTGACACCAAGCCACCCATGACCCTTAATCGTTTTCTTATAATTTATAGCCGCAACCGTATCTGCAAAGACGAAGAAACACGTCTCTGGTCTTACGACAGTGAGTCTTTCGACCATCAGACGATACTCATGATCTAACATTTTATATAGTCTGGATTCGCAGACATAACGGCCGCTCTCCTCAGCACCGTAGATGGAATCAGAGTAGGTCTTATCATACGCAGACATGGTCTTAGCGATGGTCCCAACCGCAGCGCCAGCCTGGAAGAAATTACGAGCAACCTCTTGTCCGGCACCTATTTCTGCAAAGGTGCCATAGATCTTTTTGTTGAGGTTGATATTGAGTGCCTTTTGTTCAGGCTTGAGGATATGTCTTTTCTTTTCTTCCAAGGTGCACGGACTTTGAAAGCAAAGATAGTGAGAATAAGAGATTTAAGCATAGCTAGAGAACAGCGCTTCTTTTTATTGTACAAGCTGCTTTAGGCATAAAAAAAGACCATGCCTAGTAGACATGGTCTTTGTAGTACTAAATTTATTATTGATTAATGAGAGATGACAACTTTCTTAGTTGTGAATTTGTCTCCACTAATTAACTTCATGTAGTATACACCGCTTTCTAGCGCAGTTCCGTAGAAAGAGAATACTTGGTCACCAGAGATGGTACCATAGTTTCTCTGAGCAACTAGTTGGCCCATTGCATCAGTCACCTCCATACTCACTGCCTGAGGCGTTTCTAGATTAATTCTGATATTAGCAACATCTCTGAAAGGGTTAGGATATACATCTATACCAGCATCTAAAGTCTGGTCTATAGCACCTAAAGTGAAGAGGCCTAGGTCTACTGCATCATTAACTGAAATAATAGCAGAATTATCTATGCCACCTGTCGCTGCTCTGAAAGCAGAAACGATATGCATGTTCTTAGGATTCCACTCTTCAGGTAATACAACTGTGAATGTTTTTACCACAGAGGATCCAGCAGAAGTATCATCCCCTTCGAAAGTATTTTCTAGACCATCGAAAGGTGTAAATAAGAATCTTCCGACGTGGTTGTAGACCATCATACTTGCTGGTACAGGGTTAGGAAGCGCTTCATATCCACCCATAGAGCAAGGCGCACCTCCAGAAAAAGCATTAATCTGATCATATCCAGATTCTGTTCCAGTGACCTCGTCTTCGCTGAGACCGACAACTAATCTGATATCGCCGCTTACTGGAAAATCAAAGTTAGTTCGTACCTCTACAGTCAGTTCTCTTGTATCCTCATCATAGCTAGCCGCATTTTCTAGTCTAACTAATGGTGTCGTTTGTAATTGGCTTACAATGTTAGATTCCATCGTAGCAGGGTCAGTAATCGTTCCTCTTGCTACAACAACACTCGGGAAACCAGTGAATCCAGGGACGCTAGTAACACCATTATTCCATGGCGCGATTGCCATTGGATCACCATTATGTACCGCGATACCGACGAATTTGTCACCATATGCCTCAGCAAGTCTGTTCATCCAGACATCACCTCTTGGACAGAAAGTACACCACGTACCAGTTGCTTCTTCTACCCAGACAGCTTTACCTTCTTTAGGTGTAAATCCAGTAAGAACGACTCTACTTATATCGTTACATTGGTTTTCATCTGCTTGCCCATTGACATCACTAATGGTCATCGTGATAGGATTTTCACCATTTTCTAGAGCGATATCTCCTAGGTCGACAGGAATGAGTTGCCCTCTTGCGATGTTAAGACCATCTACTTCAGCTGACATCGTTTCTCCTGCATCAGTCGTCATATTAACCGTAACTGAATTTATTTCTTCGTTTCCGTTGTTACCGATAAGTGCAGTGACGTTTATACCTTCTCCAGCTATACCAGATCTCACACCAGGCTTAGCACTAATAGATGCATCGAAATTATAGCTGATCATTTCTGCTTCCTCTTCGTAAGTAAAGCTGATATCATCTACATAGAAATTATCAGATTCATCTCTTGGGAAAAGATCTAGTGTCGCAACTGCGTTCTTAGCAGTAGCATTACCATCACCGTCTACATTTACAAAAGAGCCAATACAATTATTATTGATAGATACTCTCCATAGGTTAGAGCTTAGATTAGCATCTACAATGATATTGAACCATTCACCAACTGGGTAAGTGTTTACAAGAACTGTTGCACCACCTGTTCCGTTGTCAGCAGAGAATTCTCCTGTAGGATCAAAATAGCCTTGGAAATTCCAGATTGTGCCAGGTGCTTCTTCTCCCTGAAAATTGAAATAAGCACCGCTTCCTTGAGGTACAAACATATTCATAGAGAAGGTAAAATTACCAGTTGTATACCTATCACCGAATAATAACAAGACATCCTGTGGTCCACCACCAGCCGCACCAGCGATATGTATAGACTTTTCGCCACTTGCTGCTTGGTCAGTATTGACAGTGACATCTTCAGCGCCACCTGTATTTCCAGACCAAGTAGTCCATTGCTCAGAAACATCTCCTAGATATTGACCAATTTCATATGACTCGAAGTCATCAGTAAAGGTAACTTGGCCAAACGCCAGTCCACCTGTTAACAAAAAAGCAAAACATAGTAAATAAGTCTTCATAGTTAATTTTATTGATTTAGATGTAAAGTAGTGAAACTTAATTGTTTGGATGAGAACTTTTATCAAAAAATCACGCAGTGTTAATTGGGGACAAATGGGGTATAGTCCGAATTTCAAGGAAGTGGCCATAGAGATGCGCATCTTAAATTTTGATTCAGAACTCTTTACATATTAAGATTTATAAATCTGTTCCTAGAATTCAATTGGTATATTTTTGTAAAAATTTCTAGCATGTTTCCCGAATATGATGTGATAGTGGTTGGCGCTGGCCATGCCGGCAGTGAAGCAGCTGTCTCGGCAGCTAACTTAGGTTGCAAGGTTCTCCTAGCCACCATGAATATGCAAACCATCGCTCAGATGAGTTGTAATCCAGCAATGGGCGGCGTAGCCAAGGGTCAGATTGTCAGAGAAATAGATGCTCTAGGGGGCTACAGTGGTATCGTATCTGACCACACCATGATCCAATTTCGTATGCTTAATAAGTCGAAAGGGCCAGCGATGTGGAGCCCGAGGGCCCAGAGTGATAGGATGCTATTTGCCAGAAAGTGGCGTAATTTGCTAGAAGCTCATCCCAATATAGACTTCTGGCAAGAGATGGTCAAAGGCCTGATTGTCAAAGAGGGCCGATGTACTGGCGTTAGGACAGGAATAGGATTAGAGATTTCTGCTAAGACGGTTGTCCTAACGAATGGCACCTTCCTCAATGGACTAATTCATATCGGCGAAAAACAGTTCGGTGGCGGTCGCGCTGGTGAACGTGCAGCGACAGGAATTACAGAACAACTAGTGGAATTGGGTTTCGAATCTGGACGTATGAAGACAGGAACACCACCACGAGTCGATGGTCGATCGCTTGACTGGTCCGTTATGGAACGGCAACCGGGTGATGAGCAGCCAGGAAAATTCTCATATACCCAGACACCAGAACTGCAAGACCAAGTACCTTGTCATATCACTTACACGAATAAGCAGGTGCATGAGACGCTTAAGGAAGGTTTCGACCGATCGCCTATGTTCAATGGGCGAATCAGAGGGCTGGGACCGAGGTATTGTCCGAGTATAGAAGATAAGATTGATCGTTTTGCAGATCGGGAGAGACATCAGTTATTTGTAGAGCCAGAAGGTCGAGATACCTGTGAGATCTATGTCAATGGCTTCTCTTCTTCCCTCCCAGAGGAAGTACAATTCAAGGCAATTAGGCAGATAGTTGGTTTTGAGAATGCAAAGATGTTCAGACCAGGATACGCCATAGAATATGATTTCTTTCCACCGACGCAGTTAGATATTAGCCTTGAGACGAAGCTGGTTAGTCATCTCTTCTTTGCTGGTCAGATCAATGGGACGACAGGATATGAAGAAGCCGCTTCTCAGGGCCTAATCGCTGGCATGAATGCCGCCAAAAAAGTCAAGGAAGAGGACCCATTTGTTATGAAAAGGTCAGAAGGCTATATAGGCGTACTCATAGATGACCTGGTTAATAAGGGTACTAATGAGCCCTATAGGATGTTTACTTCTAGAGCAGAATATAGGATTCTACTACGACAAGACAATGCCGACTTACGCTTATCTCCACTTGCCTCAGCAATGGGCGTTTCTGGAATGGAAAATCGACTAGAGCGTGTAGAAGAAAAAATAGCAGGGATCAAAGCGATTAGAAAATACTTCTCAGATACCAGCATCAGCCCAGACGAAGCCAATGCGATACTCGCAGAACGCCAATCTGCACCGCTGACTCAGAAGGTTAAGCTGATTAGTGTACTGTCTAGACCGATGGTTGGGATAGCAGAACTGCGTGGCACCACCGACCATCTGGATAAGTTTCTCAGCAACTATGATGATGAGATCATACATATGGCAGAGACCGATATCAAGTACGAAGGCTACATCAATAAGGAGCGAGAATTAGCAGAAAAGATGCTAAGACTAGAAGATGTCAAGCTGTCATCGGAGATAGATTTCGATAAGATGATTGCTCTTTCTGCTGAGGCAAAAGAAAAGCTGAATCAAATAAAACCGCGGACTATAGGCCAGGCCAGCCGCATCAGTGGGGTGAGACCCAGTGATGTGTCTATACTGCTGGTACACGTGGGAAGATGATAGAAGTCACAAATTAAGACACCAATTTTCCATTTTTGCTAGTTCTTTACAATACGATGAGTTAGGTCATCATGATCACAAATTATGGTTTATGTTTGTGTCTCAATACGAAACGTAGGGCTTTTGCAACCCCCTACAAAATCCATTACCTCCATTTATTTCATATCTCTCTAAGTAGTCATCAGGCTACGTCATTTGCAATACGTAATAGATAACATTTTTAAATATTTAAACGGGAGAATTAATGTCAAATCAAGTAAATCAGGAAACTGGAAAAAAAGGAAGTTCTATTCTTAATGTGGTTGTACCAATCCTAGTTTTAGGAATGATCATAGCAGGTATAGGCTTCGCTTCTGTCAAGCTAATGGGTGACAGAAACAACAACTATGCAGAGAAAGTCAAGGCGAAGATGGAGCAAGAAAAGGCAACGACAGCAGTATCTACAGATGCAACTAGTGAGCAATTAGTAAGTGAAGTCGCAAAAACCACTACAACAATCGGATCTTCTAAGTAAGATTTATATTCATAGTTTATAAAATAGGAAAGGGTCTGGAGTAATCTAGACCCTTTTTTTCATAGGTATTAACGACAAGAAATGCGGATATTGTGATATGCGTATAGTTATAGTCTTTTCTCTGTTGATTCATACCATTCTTTCTTCCCAAAGGACAATAGGCGTCCTCACCCTCGAGGAGACAGCATATGAAGGCTACACCTTTTTCTCTCCATTCTCCAGCACTAATGCCTACCTTATAGATAATTGCGGACGAGTGATTAATATCTGGGAGAGAGGGACGCTACCCGGATTATCAGCATATTTTCTAGAAAACGGACAGCTGCTTAGGACGTATAAGCCTGACCCTATGGGACCATTTATATCCGCGAGTAATTCGGGCGGTGTTGAATTAGTAGATTGGGATAATAACACGGTTTGGTCTTACGAGTGGAATACCTCCACGGAAATTTCTCATCATGATGCGGTGTATTTATCTAATGGTAATATACTCATGCTCACCTGGGAACTTGTATATGATGATGAGTTGATAAGCATGGGTAGGGATCCTTTAGAGATCAGTGATGAGGGGTATATGTGGTCAGAAAAGATAATTGAGATTCGACCTGTTGGGTCTGACGATATAGAGTTGGTCTGGGAGTGGAGAATCAGGGATCATTACATACAAGATAGAGATAGTACCAAACAGAATTTTGGACAGATCGGCGAATACCCAGAGCGTTTTGATATCAATCTTCCAGACCTGAATACGACCAATTCATTTGGAACCTTAGACTGGAATCATTTCAATGCCATCGCCTACAATGAAGACTTGGATCAGATACTGATCAGCACCAGAAATTCTGATGAATTATGGATTATAGACCACAGTACCACCAGTGAAGAAGCAGCAACCTCTCAAGGAGGCTTATATGGAAAAGGTGGTGACTTTCTATATCGCTGGGGTAACCCAGCTGCTTATGGAATAGGTGAGGTCACTGACCAGAAACTATTCGGACAGCATGGAGCACACTGGATAGCTAAGGGGCTCCCTGATGCAGGCAAGATTCTGGTTTTTAACAATGGCAATGGCAGACCAGAAGGACAATACTCTACTACAGAAATCATCGACCCAGTATATCTGTTAGATGAGGATGGGGCCTTTCTGCCTGAAGAGTCAGAGTGGATCTATGGCCAAGGACAGGCCCAGAGGCACTATTCCCCTTATCTATCTAATGCCCAGAGACTCCCTAATGGACACACCTTAATCAATGCTGGGTCTCCCGGCAAGGTTATGGAAATAGACGAGAACCAGCAGTTGGTCTGGGAGTATATCGTTCCACTCAGAAGGAACACGCCACAAGTTCAAGGCGCCCAACCACGACAAAACTCAGTCTTTAGAGTCTATAAGTATGGATTGGACTATCCTGGCTTTGCTGGGCTAGACCTAGAGATAGGATCAACCTTGGAGTTGGATCCTATGCCACTACCCTCATGTGACCCCACGTTAAGTACCCAAGACCTAAGAGAAGGGACAGAGGTCTATTATGATGGTTCAGCAATCAGGATATCCCCAATAGAGCAGCTCAGATCAGTTGCCATCTTTGACCTTGATGGTCGGCTGATCAATTCGGTTAGCAAGGAAAACGACCTAAGTACTATCCCAATTTCTATCAAAGGCGACCAAATAGTGCTGGTCGTATTGAGATCAGCAAAGGCGAATAGGACCTTTCCGCTGGTAATTTACTGAGCAATACAGTGCTTCATTTT
>CALEAC010000167.1 GCA_937944095.1 uncultured Saprospiraceae bacterium | reverse complement strand
TGTGGCTTGATTTTCGAAAAGCCATATTTAGCTTATTGATGTTGGTGATCATTGTAGGGGGTATTGTCAAAGGAATTTTTACGGCAACGGAAGCTGCTGCTGTGGCTGTGTTTTATGCACTTATCTTGGGTTTCAGTTATCGTACCATAACATATAGAGATATGGGCGGTATCTTACTAAAAAGTGCCAAGACTACAGCAATTGTTATGTTTCTTATCTGTACTTCGATGGCCATGTCGTGGCTATTTTCATTTGAGAGTATCCCGCAGTTGATGACTGGATTTCTGATGGATACAGTAAGCAATAAGTTTTTGATATTCTTATTTATAAATATCACCTTGCTCATTGTAGGGACCTTTATGGATATGACTCCTGCCATATTGATATTCACGCCTATCTTTCTACCTGTAGTCACAGAGTTTGGTATGGATCCTGTACATTTCGGTATCATCATGGTACTTAATCTTTGTATAGGATTATGTACGCCGCCAGTCGGGACTATTCTCTTCGTAGGTGCTGGCGTTGCAAAAATCTCAGTCTCCGATGTTATCAAACCCTTGATTCCGTTTTTATCTGCAATGGTAATATTGTTACTTATTATAACCTTTTTTGAAGATATCACTTTGTGGTTACCACGATTATTCGAATTGATATAATACTGAATAAAAAAACTTTTACATGAAAAAAATAGTCACATTCGGAGAGATCATGCTGCGTCTTAGTCCACCTGGATGGAAACGATTTTCTCAAGCATCTAGTTTTGATGTGATATATGGTGGAGGAGAGAGCAATGTTGCCGTGTCTCTTGCCAATTATGGTATGCCAGTAGATTTTGTAACCAGATTGCCAGATAATGATTTAGGAGATTGTGCCTTGATGGAACTGCGCAAAAGAGGTGTAGGAACTCATCATATCATCAGAGGCGGTGAGCGACTAGGCATTTATTTTCTAGAGACTGGTGCTGTGAGTCGTGGTAGTAAGGTTGTCTATGACAGAGCACATTCTTCTATTTCCACTATACAGAAAGGAATGATAGACTGGGAGTTGGTGTTCAGTGAGGCACAGTGGTTTCACTGGACAGGCATAACGCCAGCTATTTCCCAAGGTGCTGCTGATGCTTGCCTAGAGGCCATCCAGATCGCTAATAAGATGGGCATTACAGTCTCTACTGATCTTAACTATCGAAAGAAATTATGGACCTATGGCAAGTCGCCAGCAGAAGTGATGCCCGAACTTGTCGCTGGTTGCGATATGATATTAGGTAACGAAGAGGACGCAGAAAAACATTTTGACATACATCCAGAAGGAATAGATGTGACACAAGGAGACGCCATGCATGCCAAAGCTTACATATCTGTATGTCAGAAACTAATGGAAAGATTTCCTCGATGCAAGAAGGTAATCGTCACATTAAGAGGGTCTATTTCCGCCTCGCATAACTCCTGGTCAGGCGTGCTATACGATGGCAAAAAACTCTACGAGGCACCGACTTATCAGATAACGCATATTGTAGACCGTGTAGGCGGCGGAGATAGCTTCATGGGCGGCCTAATCTATGGCCTACTTAATTACGCTGGAGATGACCAGCTTGCACTTAACTTTGCAGTTGCGGCCTCCTGTCTTAAGCATACCATATTTGGAGATGCTAATCTGTCGACACTGGAAGAGGTCAAAAAACTGATGGCAGGCGATGCTAGCGGTCGAGTAAGTAGGTAAATTCAAAAACAAAAGAAAAAATGGCAAGATTCACGAGAATAGAAGTCGCTCAGAAAATGCAAGAGTTAGGAATGATTCCACTTTTTTATCACCATGATGTGGAGATTGGAATCAAAACTGTCGAAGCTTGCTATAAGGGAGGTGCAAGACTGTTAGAGTTTACCAATAGAGGCGATTACGCCCACGAAGTATTCCGAGAGCTCAATAAATATTGCGAGGCACAGCTACCAGAAATGATACTAGGGGTTGGTTCTGTAACTGATGCGGGTGCGGCATCACACTATATGCAATTAGGAGCTGCATTTATCGTGACGCCTGTGCTAAGAGAAGATATCGCTATAATCTGCAACCGAAGGAAGGTGTTGTGGTCACCTGGCTGTGCCACCTTGACGGAGATATGCAGAGCCGAAGAGCTAGGATGTGAGATTGTTAAATTATTTCCAGGTGGGATCTATGGTCCTGGCTTTGTAAAAGCAATTAAAGCACCACAACCCTGGACTTCCATCATGCCTACAGGAGGTGTGGCACCAACAGAAAAAAATCTCAGAGAATGGTTTGAGTCTGGCGTCACATGCGTAGGTATGGGTTCTAAGCTTATCAGTCAAGATATTATAAAAAGAGCTGCCTATCATGAACTAGAAAACCGGACCAAAGAGGCATTAGCATTGATAAAAAAAATAAGAAATAAATAGGTATGAGTAATATTCTAAATGCATTTGACTTGTCAGGAAAGACTGCAGTCGTCACAGGTTGCAATCGTGGTATTGGTCGTGGTATGGCTATTGGACTTGCAGAAGCAGGTGCTGATATCATTGGCGTTTCTGCAACCATTAAATTAAAAGGCAGTGAGGTCGAAGATGAAGTGACTAAGCTTGGTAGAAAATTCGAAGCCTATCAAGCTGACTTTTCTAATAGATCATCTGTATATAATTTCATCCATGAACTCAGATCAGATGAAAAAGTTATCGACATATTGGTTAATAATGCAGGGACAATACTCAGAGCACCCGCAGTCGAGCATCCCGATGAATACTGGGACAAAGTATTAGAAGTCAATCTTAATGCACAGTTTGTGCTCGCTAGAGAATTAGGCAAGGACATGCTCGCTAGAGGTAAAGGAAAGATCATATTTACAGCCTCTCTTCTTACCTTCCAAGGAGGAATCACTGTACCTGGTTATGCGGCCAGCAAAGGTGCAATAGGCAGCCTAGTCAAGGCATTATCAAATGAGTGGGCAGGCAAAGGTGTCTGTGTCAATGCTATTGCACCAGGTTACATAGCTACTGACAATACAACAGCGCTGCAAGAAAATCCAGAACGCAATAGAGCCATACTAGATCGCATCCCCTCTAATAGATGGGGTAAACCAGAAGATTTTAGAGGGCCAATTGTCTTTTTGGCTTCAGCGGCCTCTGACTACGTCACTGGAGAAATCCTAGTGGTAGATGGTGGCTGGATGGGCAGATAATTAACATTAACGTATAAAAAAATATATAATGAAACAGATTTATGAATCAGCACCTGACCATGTGAAGACTATGGATACCCAAATGTTGCGTGATAATTTTCTCTTGGAGTCACTGATGGCAAAAGGCAAGGCCAACTTCGTCTACAGTCACTATGACCGAATGGTTATCGGTGGAATCTTTCCATCTACTAGAACTTTGAGCTTAGGGAATTATGATACCCTAAGGAGCAAATTCTTTCTAGAAAGAAGAGAGATGGGTATCATCAATGTAGGCGACAAAGGCATCATTACCGCAGACGGCAAATCTTATAACATGGACAAACTGAGTTGCCTCTACTTAGGTCAAGGGATTCAGAAAGTGTCTTTCAAATCTGCAGGAAAGAAAAATCCAGCCAAGTTCTTTGCTTTTTCTGCCCCAGCTCACAAAAAATATCCAACTAAATTATACACAAAGAAAAAAGCTTCTCCAGTCAATCTAGGTTCACCAGCAACGTCTAATGAGAGAACAATATTCAAGTATATCCACCCTGAAGGAATCAAGAGTTGCCAGATTGTAATGGGATTGACTCAATTGTCCAAGTGTAATGTTTGGAATACAATGCCTCCACATACCCATGATCGTAGGAGCGAGGCTTATTTCTATTTTGACCTGCCTTCTAACCATGGTGTGATGCACTTCATGGGACAGCCCCAAGAGACTAGACATCTTTGGGTGCAAAATAATGAGGCAATCATCTCACCGCCATGGTCTATACATGCTGGATCAGGCACTTCCAGTTATTCATTCATCTGGGCGATGGCTGGCGAGAATCAAGACTTTACAGATATGGATTTTTTCAAGTTGAAGGAGATCAGATAGAGACATTATTCCAATAGGGCTCTATCCTCGACTGAATAAGTAATTGAGTTTGAGTATAACCGCAATAAGGTAGATCATGTTGATGAAATGTTTCTTACTGAGCTAGCTTCGAGCTCTTCTTTTTACAAGCTGCATTCTACTATTATAACTTCTTACGCCGTAGGGAAGGTGACTCTTTGTGCAATTCATTATACCTGTCTGATGTGCCTTGACCGTGTTTGAGAAAATAAGAAATATTATGGTATTTGAGTACCAAAGAGACAGGTTCTGCCAATGGCATAAAACCCAAATAGAGTTTCTACATAAAGGCGAGAGATGTACACTGTCGTAATTTATCTACTTTGTGATAAATTACCAGCATCATGAATCTGTTTGTCATTGCCTCCATCCTCATCGTATTATCCGCCCTATTCGGCTACATCAATGTGAAGTTCCTTAAACTTCCCAACACCATAGGGTTAATGATTATAGCGATACTATTCACTATCGGACTATTCCTAACTAGTATGGTTAATCCTACCCTATTGCATATGGCTGAGGAATTAATTGCCGAAATAGATTTCAAGACCATCCTATTAGATGTCATGCTGGGTTTCTTACTCTTTGCAGGTGCCATGCATACCAACTTTGATCAGTTAAAGGTACAGCGTTGGCCGATACTCGTATTCGCAACCGTTGGTGTCCTTACTTCCACTTTTCTTGTCGGCGGCATGAGTTATTACCTTTTCGCTGCGCTAGGACATGAAGTTCAGTTCATCCATTGCTTACTATTTGGTGCCCTAATCTCTCCAACTGACCCAATAGCTGTATTAGGTATCATGAAAAAAGCAGGTGTCCCCAAAAAACTTGAAACTAAAATTGTCGGAGAATCCCTCTTTAATGATGGTGTCGGTGTCGTCGTTTTCCTCACCATATTTAGCCTAGCAGGAGGTGATGGTCATGGCGATCATGGCGGTAGCAGCTTGAATAGTATTTTGACACTATTTGGACAAGAGGTATTTGGTGGGATTGCCTTTGGAGGTATCCTAGGATGGATCACATTTAAATTACTAAAATCAATAGATGATTATGAGATAGAAGTCATGATCACCTTAGCTTGCGTAATGGGTGGTTATGTTTTTGCTCACTATCTCCACTTATCAGCGCCGCTAGCTATAGTTGTTGCTGGTCTTATCGTCGGGAACGATACCGTTAGAGATACTGCAATGTCAAATATCACAGAACAATTTGTAGATAAGTTCTGGGAGTTAGTAGACATATTACTCAATGCCTTGCTATTCGTTTTGATCGGCTTAGAACTCCTAGTCCTTAGCTTTGACATGAGCTACATTCTAGCAGGAGTTATTTCCATAGTGCTGGTTCTTATTGCTCGCTTCCTGTCACTCATGATACCTGTCAAGCTATTCTCAAAGCGCTTAGAATTCCTACCACATACCTCTAAAATTATGACTTGGGGTGGCTTACGCGGTGGTATATCTATCGCATTGGCACTAAGCCTAGCAGATGATATGAATCGCGACTTAATACTGACAGTCACCTATGTCGTTGTTGTCTTTTCTATAATCGTACAAGGTCTATCAATAGGTAAATTAGCTACTCGATTACTAGGAAAAGAGAACATGCAGATTGTTAGTGATGGACATTAATTTTGAATGTGACTGAAGAACAATCACTGTCCGATAATAGTTAATAGATACTTGTGCTTATCTAGAAATGAAAACCTAAATAGCTTGTGTCGCATTCTTAAAGTAACCTCTAATTGTAAATTTCAAACCATAAAAGTTTACTAAAATCCTTAAGATAAATTTACTAGATTCATCATTAATTAACATAACCTTGCTTCACATGAATATAAATGAACTAGAACCCAAGACGCTTTGGAAAAACTTTCAGGCTCTGAACGCTGTGCCGCGTGCGTCTAAGAAGGAAGAACGTGTTATCGCTTTTATGATCAAGTTCGGAAAGGACCTAGGCTTGGAAACCATCAAGGATGATATAGGCAATGTTCTTATCAAGAAACCTGCGAGTACAGGTATGGAGGACCGTCTGACTATTGTACTACAAAGTCACTTGGATATGGTACATCAAAAGAATAGCGATGTCGACTTTGACTTCGATACAGAAGGCATCAAGATGATCATAGAGCAAGATTGGGTCAAAGCAGAAGGAACCACTCTCGGTGCAGATAATGGCATAGGGGTCGCTACCATCATGGCTATACTAGAATCCAAGGACATCCAACACCCTCCGATAGAAGCATTATTCACAATAGATGAAGAGACAGGAATGACTGGCGCATTAGGGTTAAAAGGTGGGCTACTTACCGGCTCTATCCTTCTTAATCTTGATACCGAAGATGATAGAGAGTTGACTATAGGTTGTGCAGGTGGTGTTGACCTTACAGGCACTGGCAGCTATTTATTAGAAACAGCTGAGCCTAATGCAAGCAGTTACCAACTACATATAAAGGGACTGTCTGGAGGACATTCTGGTATGGATATACATAAGGGTTTTGGCAATGCCAACAAGTTAATGAATCGACTCTTATTCGAACTAGACCAGACCTTTAGTTTGCGTATACACAGTATTGATGGTGGTGGATTGCGAAATGCGATTCCTAGAGAATCCAAGGCTGTCATACTGCTAGATGACGATAAGGCCCTAACCTTAGTCAATGACTTAGCTGAACAGCTTAAAGAAGAATATCGGACCACTGACCCAGGGTTAGAAATTAGTATTATAAAAACCGACACTGCAACTGAAGTCCTAAGCCCATACTTCCAAGAAAAACTACTGAGAGGCATCTATACTATACCTAGTGGCATCTATAGAATGAGTTCTGACATCGAGGGCCTAGTGCAATCATCTAACAACCTAGCTAGAGTTGAGGTCAGAGACGGTCAGTATCGCATTCTCTGCCTAACAAGATCATCATTAGATACAGAGAAAAAGGACCTAGCTAATGTGATTGGGTCAGCTATGTCCTTATTAGGTGCAGAGGTAACCCACGGTGGCAGTTACCCTGGCTGGACACCTAAACCCAATGCACCTATCATAAAATTAATGAGTGACCTCTACGAAAGCAAATACAATGAAAAACCTCATGTCAATGCTTGCCATGCAGGCCTAGAGTGTGGGATCATTGGTACGAATTACCCTAACATGGATATGATTTCTTTTGGACCAAATATTCGAGGTGCACACTCTCCAGACGAAAGAGTACAAATTAGTTCTGTCCAGAAATATTGGGATTATTTCATAGATATCTTACAGGCTATTCCATCAAAGAACTAGCACGGCTATCAGGCAACATTATTGGTATTACTTACCCAACAAAAAGTCCATCTCCACTTCTATCAACTTAGCACCTGTGCGAGCTCGATAGTACTGAGACTGAGCAGTCAGTAGATTAAGTTGTGCTTGTCGGAACTCGACAGAGCTTTGTTGCCCGTTTTCGTATAGCGATTTTACGAGCTCAAAGTTGACTCTGTTGCTGGCAATATTTTGTTTTTCGATACGTAAGGTCAGCAGATTATTCTGATAGGAATTCCATAAGCGATTCAGTTGGGTCACTAGTTCGTTTTCCTTGTTTCTATATGCAATGACTGCAGCTTGTTGATCTACAGTAGCTAATTGCTTTTGCAGTTTTCGTTGACCGCCATCTAGAATATTCCAATTTGCACTGAGCCCTAAGTTGAGGCCATTAGTTCGGTTTAGGTCGAGTTGTGATATAGAGGAATTCTTTTGGTAATTCAGATTATAGGCCCCATTGGCTATAATCTGGGGGGCATTAAGTTTAGAGGCAATTACTTCATCGTACTTTACCAATTCTATGTTCTTCTCTAGCGCAATTAGCTCTGTATTTGCTACCAACATGGTTGACTCCAATTCTCTTGGGTCAGCTAACTGATAAGTTAATACAAAGGAGGTATCCACTGCATATTCTGTATCTCCTCTCAAGGTCAACTGATTCAGCTGCCACTTTAGATTCTCAATATCATTCTCGACGGAAATTAAGTTAAGGCTGTCTCGCGAAACATCTATTTCAGCGTTGAGTACATCTACTTTATTCCGATTACCATAGTCGTAATAGGTCTGAGCTCTTTTATACCTATCCTTGGATATATCTAGAGACTCTGCTAGCAAGTCTATATTATATACAGCTTGTGCGATGGTATAATAAATCTGAGCAGCACTAAAACTGAGCTGCTGTTGTATATTCTCTAATTGATACTGAGCTATATCTAGGCTTGCTAGATTCTTATCATTCCTAGCGTGACGTTGACCGCCATCATACAAGAGATAGGACGAGCTGACGCCGATGTTTCCATTATAAGCTTGGATATTCTGAATATTGAGATCAGGAAAGTTGAAATTATAGACAGTTTTGACCCCATTAAGATTATAACCAAGACCTGCATTAATACCCATAGTGGGCATATATCCTCTGTTATATTTAGAGGTTAATAGCTCTGCCGCTTCGATATTCTGCTTAGCGGCTTGTAGATCATAATTATTTTCTATGACTGCAGTCATCACCTCCTCGATGCTCAAGGTCGCTTGTGCAACTAATCTAGCTGTGCTCGATAGAAAGAAGAAACTAACAAGACAGATATAGATTCTAGTCATAATCGAATTCTTTGAGATTCTCTAATTCTTTGTAAGCGCCTTCTAATTCACGACGCTGAGGTCGCTTGCCATTATAGAACCATGACCAAAGGTACTTGATATCATTACTGAGGTAGAGCATCAACGGTAGCATATACAAGGTCAAAAAAGTCGCAATACCGATTCCATAGGCAATTGATATAGCCATCGGAATCAAAAATTGTGCTTGAAAACTGGTCTCAAATATTAATGGTGCTAGGCCTGCAATAGTCGTAATAGAAGTTAGGAAAATCGCTCGAAACCTGGAAAGCCCAGCTGTATATATTGCTTTCTCAAATGAGTAGCCCCGTTTGATAAAGGAATTGTGCTTGACAATAAGAACAAGACCATCATTCACCATAATACCTATCAGCGCTATAATCCCTAGGAAAGACAAAATATTAATTGGAAAATCATGAATCTCATGCCCCCAGCCTACACCGATAAGACTGAACGGGACCATCAGTAAAATCAGCAAAGGTTGTATATAAGATCTAAATGTAAATGCAATCACAGCATAGATAAGCATCAGAATAACTGGTGCTACTTTCTTAGCCGAGGCTTGGAACTTAGCTGCTTCTCGGTTTTGCCCTTCATAGAGCGGAGTGACAGACGGGTACTTCGTCAATAGAGTCGGCATAAAGTCAGCCTTGAGACTGGCGATTATATCTGGTGCGCTGTCTTTGTTATCTACTAGGTCTGCAGATACTTCTATCTCTCTACGCGCATTGAGATGATTAATAGCGACTTCTCCCCTAGCTATCTCATAGGTAGCAATCTCACTAAGCGGGACTCTTGTGCCATTGACTGCAATCACTTCCATATTACTCAGATCATTAATACTATTTCGGCCATCAGACTCAAATCTAACGTAGACTCGTACTTCATCTCTTCCACGCTGGAAACGTTGCGCCTGACGTCCAAAGAATCCTGACCGAACCTGTGAGATTAAGCTCTCTAGTGTAAAGCCTAGCATATAGGCGTTAGGCTTAAGTTTCAGCTTGACTTCTTTTATACCGAGGGGATCGTTATCACTGATGTCTTTGAGCTGGGTCAGAGAATTCAATTTAGCTTTCAATTCAGTCTTAGCAGCCTTTAGCTCTTGTATATTATTTCCTGTCAGTGAAATAGATATGGGTCTACCACCAAAATTGGTATTGGAACCAAAGGTCAATGACTCTACCCCAGGGACGAACCCTACTCTTTCTCGAATATTATTTGAAATGACCTGAGCTGAGAGATCGCGTTCCTCTCCAGGCAATAAGTTGATTGTTATACTTGCTGAGCTAGACCCAGGTCCTATTCGACGGATCGTATTTTTGACCACATCGAGCTGTCCCGTTTGTTGTTCTTTGAGTTCATCATTAGCTTCCCATACTTGTTTTTCTATGGACTGAATAATCTCATTAGTGATTTGCTCATTGGTACCTTGAGGCATCTTCAGATTCACGCCAATGACATCACTGGCTATAGAAGGGAAGAAGGTAAAACGAATAATACCACCCTGCATAGCAGCAGTGGTCAACATAAATAAGGCGATTGGAATTGCAAATCCGAATATTCGATTATTAATAATAAATTTAAAAGAAGGTGCGTATAACTTATCACGTATCCACTTAAGGAAGCGATCTCCATACTCGTTAATAGCAAAACTACTTCCGCCTTTTTTCAGCGCATTAGAATGCGCCAAGTGTGCAGGCAGAATAATCAGCGCTTCTATTAGTGAAATACCCAAAGTCAAACAAACAACGGAAGCCACCTCTCCAAAAAAGTCACCGACTCGACTATCCAAGAAAAAGAAAGTAGAGAACGCTAATAAAGTCGTGAGTATCGCAGACAAAATAGCCGGCAACACATCCATCGTACCGTCGATAGCTGCTTGGACTGGACTCTTTCCTTTTTCATATTCATTGTATATATTTTCAGCAATGACGATACCATCATCCACAAGAATTCCTATAACGATAATCATTGCAAAGAGAGATAACACATTGATTGTTACACCGAAATAGGGTGCAAATACAAACATGCCCAGAAATGAAATCGGTAGGCCAAAAGCAACCCATAAGGCGAGTGATGGTTTAAGAAAGATAGACAATAATAGCAAGACCAATAAGATACCTATCATCCCGTTTTCCTGCAATAACTTTGTCCTTTGCTTAAGCGTGACTGAAGAATCTCGACTTACATTAATCTGTGCATTAGCACTCGACGCATTGAACGTATCCATATAAGCAAGTACGCTATTAGCGTTAGCGATGAGATCTTCGCTATTTGTTGCCGAAACATCAAATGAGATCGCAGGGGCGCCGTTATAATAGATACGATTAGGGTTTTCTTCCCACTTATCCTTTATAGTAGCGACATCTCGGAGATAAATAACATTCCCTGAGGCATCTGCTCGGAGGACGATATTCTCAAAATTAATCGCGTCATAATATTTATTATTAGCACGGATGAGATATTCCTCCTGCTCAGTTTTGATAGACCCACCAGTAGAAAGCAAATTCGTTTGTGAGACTGCTGCCGCCACTTGATTGAAACTCAAGTTATATGCTTTTAGCTCTTGGTCCTTAACAGCAATTTCTATTTCTTCTCTCGGAAAGCCACTCAGGGAAAGTTGGGATATACCAGGGATTGCTCTTATATCATCTTCGACGCTTCTAGCAACTTTCTTTAAGGTTCTGAGGTCCATATCTCTACCACTTAGGGTAAAGCTGATAGCAAGTTGTATGTTCTCTACTTTAGAAACCACAGGCGGCTCCATGCCACTCGGAAAATTAGGTACTCGATCTACTGCATTCTTTACATCTGCCAATACAGCATCGATATCAAAGCCTTTGAGTATTTCTATAGTGATCGTTGCCGCATTCTCAGATGAAATAGAAGTGACTCTATCTATTCCTACAAGACCTTTGAGATTGTCCTCTATCTTAAGTACAATACCTTCTTCTATCTCGTTAGGTGCTGCCCCGAAATAAGTAATCTGTATATTAATGATTTCGGAAGGCACTAGTGGAAAAAAAGACGACTTCATATTATTCAAGCCCAAGAATCCAAAAACAAAAAACCCTAGGATTAGGACATTGGTTGCAACTGGAAACTTGATAAAAAAAGCGATGAAGTTTTTCATAGTACTTACTCGCTCAGATTAATAGGGTTCACTTTCATACCGTCATAAGCACCCGGGACTGCCTTTTGTATCATCCAAGTCCCTTCAGTGAGGCCAGACACGAACACTGACTTATCTGCAACGTGTAATACGTCGACAGCTGTTTTCTGTAGCATAGAATCCTTTACTAAATAGATATACTTTTCATCAATTAGTAGATTTCTTGGCACCTCTGCAACATCAGATAGATTTACTGTGGTAATTTCTGCTTGCATAAACATGCCTTCTCTAAGGTCTCGACCACTGACTTCAGCGATTGCTATAGCTGACTGTGACTGAGGGTCTATAACTTTATTGATTCTAGTGATCTTAGCCTTACAAGTTCTTGTCTTTTCACTGTCTGTAAGATTGACTAACTTGCCTACAGATATCAGCTTAAGTTCAGCAGGATTTATCTTTAGTTCTAATTCATATGTCGATGGATCAATAAAAGTACCTAGCTTTTGGCCGGCATTGACCATAGCGCCTTTATTGATGGCAACGTCTCGCAGGAGGCCATTGAATGGTGCTCTGATCTGGTAATAACTACTTTGTACTTCTTGAGCTTTGATATTATAGTATTGAGTTACTATATTCTTTCCGTTAATAAAGGCCTTCTCTCTATCAGAACTGGTTTGGGGAAGTTCCT
>CALEAC010000166.1 GCA_937944095.1 uncultured Saprospiraceae bacterium | reverse complement strand
TGAAAACATGGTGATACAGTAATCAGCACAGGCTTCTGCCGAGGCGTTACCCATAGGTGACATCTTATCTGAGTAATTATAAAATTCTTGGAAACCCTTGACCCCCTTTCCAGCAGTTGTCAGCGTCGGTGACTGACTGATCGTATTGACTCGAACCTTATTCTTCTTAGCCCAGTGGTATCCAAATGAACGTGCAAATGACTCTAACAGCGCCTTGGACTCTGCCATTTCGCTATAATCAGGAAAGGTCCTCTGGGCAGCGATATAAGTCAATCCGACGATACTACCCCACTCCTTTACGGCGTCCTTCTTATAAGCGCACTGCATAAATTTATGGAAAGAAATTGCTGAGATATCAAAGGTTTTCTGCATCCATTCATACTTTATATCTGTATAGGCACGCTTTTTTCGAACATTGAGAGACATGCCAATAGAATGTAATACGAAGTCAACCTTTCCCCCGAATCGGTCCATAGATTGATCGAATAAGGCATCTATATCCTCTATGGAGGTTGCATCTGCGCCGATGACTATACTGTTAGTCTTCTCTGCTAATTCATTAATAGTGCCCATTCTGAGTGCTACCGGAGCATTAGTCAAGACGATCTCTGCGCCCTGTTCGTGTGCTTTCTCTGCGACTTTCCAGGCGATAGAATCGCTGTCTAGTGCACCTGAGATGATTCCTTTCTTTCCTTTGAGTAATCCGTTAGCCATGGTTGAAATATTTTGCGTGAAGATAGAAAAACGTGCTGTATGCGCATCAACTTACTGTCTCTTTCAGTAAGTCTTTGGCATTGTCTAAGGCATAGGTACTCGGCGGGTTACCACTTAGCATTTTGGCGATCTCTATGATACGCTCTTCCTTATCTAGCAGTTTTGCTTTTGTGATTGTTCTTTTCTTATGTTCTTCCTTATAGACATAGATATGGCGACCACCTCTTGCTGTAATTTGTGGAGAGTGGGTGATGCAAATAATCTGGTGTTTTCTTGATAATTCGTTAAGTATCTGGCCCATTTTCTTAGAAACCTCACCTGACACACCGGTATCAATCTCATCGAAGATCATACTTGGCAGTGACATCTTATCAGCTACTGTAGCCTTGAGTGCCAGCATGAGTCTAGAGGTCTCCCCACCAGAAGCGACGCTTTTGATACTCTGGAAATCACTGCCTTTATTGGCCTTAAATTCTATCGATATATCGTCTAACCCGTGGGTCCCACAAGTTGTAGTACGCTGATTGGTTATCTTAATCTGGGCCGCTTCCATTGCTAGGGTTTTGAGCTTCGCATTGACTTTTTTCTCTATACTAGCAAATACTGATTTTCTACTTTTGGATAGGGCTTCTGCTTGCTGCGTCAGCTCCTTCTCAGTTTTTGCTAACGCAGTCCTCAACGCTGTTAGCTGCTCATCACTATGATCACTATCGTCTATCCGCGTACTGAAGTCAGATAATATATCAAGTAATCCTGAAGTCGAATTGACCCCATGTTTCCTCTGCTGAGCTGAAAGCGAGTCCAGACGGGACCTCAGCTCACTGACACGACTCGGATCACTATCGAGCACATCAGCTAGGGTCCTCGTGGCAGTATTCAGCTCTGCTACTTTATCTTGGAGCCCACTCAGTAATTCTATTATCTGATCAGTTGCGTTATTAAGACCTTCATATTCTGACCATTTACCTGTCAGGTCCTGTATCACTTCTCTCAGACTGTTATCAGAACCATCAGCCCGATAATCGGTCTCTTCGATTAATTGTGTCAGATGCTCTGTCTTTTCAAGTATTTGTACTTCTTGTTCTAAGTCTTCTATTTCATTAGGCGCAATATTCAATGCTGCTAATTCTTGGTGTTGGAATTTGATAAAATCAATTTCCTTTATCTCAGCGGCGGAGCGTTGTTCTATCCGCTTAAGCTGGTTCATAGACTGCTGATAGCTGTTGTATAATGCGCTGTAAGTGGCTACTGCTTTTTGGTTACCCGCCATGCTATCTACCATTTTGAGCTGAAAGGTCTTATCCTGAATATCTAATATCTGGAATTGCTGATTCAGATCTAACAATAAGCTGCTGAGCAAGGACAGCACCTCCAGTTTTGCTGGGGTATCATTGACAAAGGCACGGGAACGCCCATTAGAGTTAATTTCTCGTCGTATAATGAGTTCATCGGAAATATCTAAGTCATGATTATCCAGAACTTTATCGATGCTTTTAGGGTAAGAATCGAAGCAAGCCTCTATGATGCATTTCTTATCCTGGTCATGCAGGACCTTCGTATCAGCTCGCTGGCCCATTACCAACCCTATAGCGCCTAATAGTATAGACTTACCAGCACCAGTCTCTCCAGTGATAATGTTAAATCCAGCATCGAATTCGATTTCGACCTGGTCCAATAAAGCATAATTCTCTATGCTAATAGATCTAAGCATGATTTACTGATCAAGGATCAATTATAAAAGTTCTTAGTAATCTCTTTGCCTATCTTCTCTGCCCAAATCAATTGTATTGCTTCTATCGAAGTCACATTGAATGCGAGTGTAAAAACATGTTCTTGGTCTGTATTCCAACAATATCTAGACAGATCAAAATTATAGGCCCCTTCATTCCCAACACCTGCGAAATCCTTGAACTTATAACTTACACCACCGGTCGGAAGATTGGCACCACTTTCTTTTTGGGCTTTGACATAAGCCGTAGACCAATCTGGAAATTCTTCAGGCATCGGGTTCTCCGAAACTTGGATAAGGATACCTGCATTAGGATTATCAGCAGTCGACCATCGGAAAAAGCAGTTCCGAGCATGGGGATTCTTTTTGCTACTCCCATCCTTAATCGTAATAGAGGCAGCAGGCACATCCATGATTTTTGAGATTTGTGCTATCGTGATCAGGTCACAAGCTGATTTCAATGGGTAATCCTCAGGCGTTTTTGCTGGTTTGGGCTGAACAGCTGTTGCTTGAGTTTCGACTTCTACTGGCGCTTCCACAGGCGGCACTGGCTTAGGGTCCGAAACACAACTAGCACAAAGCATAATCCCTAAAGCCGCTCCAATGATTCCTAAATGAAAATGTTTCATAAGTTATTATATAAGTAAAGCGAAAATACTAAGCTTCATGTGATCTAGCTGCATGAAGCACCTAATGAATCCAAAGGAGTCACCGAGGTACCTCAATCTAAACCCTAGTTAGCTAGTCAGCTTGAAAGTTGAAAGGCCCTAAAAGACAGAATTTTACTACATTTATTATGAAACCAAAAGTGCCTAATGAGCTATGAAGTCGAACTCTGTCTAGATACCTTATCTGCTTGTATCGCAGCCCAAGAAGTTGGTGCAGACCGCGTAGAGCTATGCACTAGACTGGATCTCGATGGACTGACACCAAGCATGGAACTGGTCAGAAAGGTCCGTGACCAGATAGATATTAGCCTGCATGTACTGGTTCGGCCTAGGTCAGGTGACTTCAATTATAGTAGAACTGAGTTAGAATCGATCTGCGAAGACATTATAGAACTAGAACGCCTTGGTATAGATGGCATCGTGGCTGGAGGACTGAACGAAGATGGCTCTTTGGATCAAGTGGCACTAGAGCAGATGATGTCGGTCCGTGGCTCATGTTCATTTACCTTTCACAGAGCCTTTGATGTATGTCGTGAACCGACGCTGGTCTTCGAGCAGCTCAACCTAGCACAGGTCGATCGGGTACTTACTTCTGGACAGGGTACCACAGCAATAGCAGGAATCACTCTTATACAACAAATGTGTGCTGTAAATAAGCATACGCGTATAATGGTTGGTGGAGGCGTCAACCACACTAATATTCCACAGCTATGGGAAGCCGGCGCTCGATCATTCCATTTCTCATGTCAAAAGACTGAAGGGGTCAGTCCGCATCCATTTAATCAAGAAAAGGCGAGACTATCCATACAAACTCTTACGCGGCTCAGTAAGGGTCTTAGCTAAAAAGCATGATTATCAGTCGGCTCTACTTATCGATAGAAGAGACGAGCTTGTAGATAATCCTTTGAGAATTGAACTTGATCTCGAAAATCAATGTTTTTCGATTATATTGAAGTAGATTTTAGCAATACTTAACGAATAAAATTCCAACTATGCCAGTGCCATTTATTTTACCTCTTATTATAATTGCCTTTATTATACTCTCCTCAGGCTTATTCACTGTAAAGCAACAAACTGCAGCTATACTAGAGCGTCTGGGCAAGTTTCATGGTGTCAAATCACCAGGTTTACACTTCAAGGTACCTATTATAGATAAGGTCAGAGGAAGAATAAACCTAAAAACGCAGCAACTAGATGTCGCAGTAGAAACGAAGACTTTCGATGATGTATTTGTCAAACTGAAAGTCTCAGTCCAGTTTCTTGTGTTGGCTGATTCTGTCTATGATGCATTCTACAGACTAGAAAATCCGCATGATCAGATAACCTCTTATGTCTTCGATGTAGTCCGTGCAGAAGTGCCAAAGATGAAATTAGATGATGTCTTCGTCAAAAAAGATGATGTCGCCAATGCCATCAAGAATGAATTACAGGATGCCATGAATGACTATGGTTATGAAATCGTTAGAGCACTGGTCACTGATATCGACCCTGATGCACAGGTCAAGGAAGCTATGAATAGAATTAATGCTGCCGAAAGAGAGAAGATAGCAGCAGAATACGAAGGTGAAGCTGAGCGTATTCGTATCGTTGCCAAAGCCAAAGCTGAGGCCGAAAGTAAGCGATTACAAGGTCAAGGTATCGCTGATCAAAGAAGAGAAATCGCAAAGGGCCTAGAAGAAAGTGTAGAAGTACTCAATAATGTCGGCATTAATAGTCAGGAAGCTTCTGCTCTGATTGTGGTCACTCAGCATTACGATACACTGCAGTCATTAGGAGAGAATACGAATAGTAATCTAATACTCTTACCTAATTCACCGAATGCAGGTTCGGATATGTTATCTGAAATGACCTCATCGTTTATCGCCTCACAGCAGATAGGAGAGGCTATGAAAAAAAAGAATAAAGAGCTAACTCAAACAAAAAGATTAGATAGCTAATTAGAACGAAAAAGAGCCGAATCAATTGATTCGACTCTTTTTTTTTATTCTCTTTTAACCCCTTTAATATAACAGGGCAAAATAATTCCATTCGGAATAAATCCTTTACTAGAGTAGCGTAATCTATCATTAGACAAGTCTAACTCGTACAAGGAATTTTCTTCTAGTGCCATAGGACCAAACTGGCCGTTCTCATCTATAGGAAACGTCAAATTATTGACAATGACACTATTATCACTTAGAGAATCTAAGCTGACCTCAACGACTATATCAGTGGTAAACATATCATCCTCAAATGATCGATTGGATTTAGTACAATCATAGGTTCCAATATATAATTCCCGATAATCTTCTGGCACCACAAGGTTCGCATCTCCGCAAGCCTGGAATGTCCATAGACTTACCATAAGGATGGGTAAATAATATAATGTTCTGGTCATGATTAAGTATTTAGGTTCATAATAATAGATGAACCCAGATTTATCATGGATTCACCCTTTTGTATTTCTTCCAGATGCTTTTGAAGCTCTTAATGAGTGCTGTTGTCATATGCTTATCTATCTGTATGACCTCATCATCAGTATCTGCATCTTTCCATACCGATAGACAGGCAATCGGAGACTTCCCGTTGGGATCATAGATCGCTAATTCGTTAAGAAACGGATTAAATTCAGAAACAGGCAATATGAGGAACATATCATTAGTCATATCCTTAGGGATGGTCTGGTCTTTCTGATATTTGGTCAGGTGCTTGCCTACAGAGGATGTTGCAGGTACGATATACCTGTACTTAGTCCCTTTATGGAGGTTATGCTTCACAATATTCATAAAGACATCATTCTCTGTATCATAAAATAGATCAGGAGAAACAATCCATACTTCTTTAGCCTTCTTTTCTAAGCTATGTACTTTTTTAAGTTTCATTTTCACGCGATTTCCGGTGTGTATTTATTAATCGATTAAAAGTAATAGTTTATAATCAAATTAAAGTTAGATATAATATATCGAAGACAACTTTCCTTCTGTATCAGTATCTTCGTCTACAAAGAATAACGAGCCATGCACAAATTCACTGTATCCATTATTAGCCTCTTCTTTTCATTCTATTCGATTAGTCTAGGCGCGCAAGCCAGAGAGGGCAACCTACTGGGCACTTGGAGTGATTCGACTCTAGTCGGTTCAGAGCGATTTGATAATACCTATAATGAAGTTTGGGGTGTTGTTGTAGATGGTATCGAGTACGCTATTATCGGATCGACCTATGGCACTCACTTCATAGATGTCTCTGACCCTCAGACACCAACGGAGGTCTATGTCCTCGAAGGCGCAGATCAAGGGTCAGCGATTATACATCGAGACTATCATGACTATAATGGTTTCCTATATGCAGTCGCAGACGAAGGTGACTTATCGACACTGCAAGTTATGGATCTATCATTCCTTCCTGACTCTGTGTCCGTTGTCTATGACTCACAAGAATTGATATTCAGGACTCATAATATATTTATAGATACCAGTTCGGCCATTATGTACGCATGCATTACAGCAGGTACTGATCACGCATTTTCACCTTTGCGTCTTTTTGATATATCTGACCCAAGAGATCCACAAGTGATTGCCGCGTATAGGAACTTCGACGGCTTCTTCGTTAGCCAGGTGCACGATACTTATGTCAGAAATGACACAGCCTATCTTAACTGTGCACAGACTGGTCTCATCATCGCTGATTTCTCTGACCCAACCGAACCAGTGGCCTTAGGCATCTTACCGTCCTTTGATTACCCACAATCTGGTTACAATCACTCTGGGTGGCTTTCTGATGATGGCCATACCTACGTATTTGCAGATGAAAACTGGGGTATGGATGTCAAGGTCCTAGATGTTTCTGACCCATCAGTTCCAACTCTATTAGACACTATAGACGCAGAAAGCCCGAGCCCACTATCTATTCCACATAACCAAGTCATCTCAGGGGAATACCTCTATGTCTCTTACTACTATGATGGTCTACAGGTCTATGATATCTCAGATCCGAATAATACCACTAGAGTCTTATATTATCCAACCTCATCTAAACCCTTTGACCGTAACTACGAGGGTGCTTGGGGTGTGTACCCATTTTTACCTTCAGGAAATATACTCGTGTCAGATATGCAAGAGGGCTTATTTGTCATCCAAGCTGTCGATCCGATAATCGGGTCTACCTCTGACCAATCTATCGACTCAGACTGGAGGATATATCCAAATCCAGTCTATAAATCATTTAATATAAAAGGAGAAAACATCCAGATAGATAGCGAAGTACTACTCAAAGATCACCAAGGTCGGATCGTCCAGCGATTCAACAAGTATACTGAGGAATATGTCCTAGACCCAAAACTACCTGAAGGTCATTATCTCCTCTGTCTATACAATGATGATGGACAAACAACTAAATCGTTGATCATTGTCAAGTAGTCATAACTATAGTCTTCTAATTATCGTCTTTCTATTTTCTCTCGGTGCCAAAGCACAAAGCCAAAAGGACTATCAGAAAGAATATGGTAGTGCTATCAATCTAGATCGCACTGCCATTGATTCGACAGGGGTAAGTTATTTTACACTTAAGGATATCAATCGATTTTATCAATTTCAGGATACGACGCTTAGAGATATAGAAAAATTCATTAGCGTCAGAACTTTTGACAAAGGCGCACTCACTTTAGGTAACTACGGCTCTGCTCACCTACCTATAAAGTATCAAGTCAACGATGAATTATGGAAAGATCCTGGTTTCCACCAGTACGACCAATATAAACTAAACCGTGATGACCTCAAGTTCTATCGCCATGGCCTAGCGTTCAATGACTTATTCTTTAGTCCCGTCGGCGGACAAGAAAACTTTATCGTCAAAGCCAAGTTCAGTAACAATTTCAAAGACAATGTCAATCTATCTCTCGATTACGAAAGAATAAACCAAGACGGCATCTATAGTGCCCAGAATACAAAAAGCACCAAATTAGGCGCGGGCATCTGGAAACATAACAAGAAAAATAACCATCACTTTTTTCTCACCCTCATAGCAAATAACCATAATGAAACACATAATGGTGGTGTTATGATCCAAAGTGACCGTACATTTCGATCCAGGTCTACCGAACCTATTTACCTTAATAGTTCCGGAACACGTCATCAGCATTTCAGCTATGCCATGGATAACTTTTTCGGTGTCAGAAATCGGCCGTATGAGATCCATCACCAAATTAGTTATGACCATGGTTATTTCCGATTTAGTGACGATGATATTAATACAGCAAGTGATAGCCTAGTCTATAATAATTTTATTACCGACAACAGAGGGTCTAGATATTTCATGGGCTTCCTACGACTCAAGAATACTGTAGACCTCGGTATCAGCAAGGAGAAACTAGACTTGCGTGTCGGCCTAGCACATCAGTATGCAAAGTATAGCAGGGATGAAGGCAAACTCAATTTCAACGAACTATTCCTCTTCTCAAAGCTAAACTTCCAATTAGGGGAATATGCTGATCTAGCTGCACAAGCTCATCTGGGTGCGGGTTCAAACGCAGGAAACTTAAATTTGCAAGGGCAACTCAATCTTACGCCAATAGAAGGCATTTCGATAGGTGCTAAGATGGTACTCCGTCGATATGACCCTACGCTTATACACGAAAATCTGAGTATCACGACGATACCAGTCTATGCGATAGATACCTTCTCTAAAATCAATGAAGTCCAACTAGGTGGGCAACTCCGAATCGACAAACTTAATCTGGAGTTAGAATTGAGTTCTGGTGTGGTCGATAACCCAGTGAGCTATGATACGCTAGCGACACCGCTACAAAACGACGCCAGTATAGAATATCTCCAAGCCAGTGTCGAGCATCGGTTTTTCTGGAAGTTTGTTGGCATCGAAAATTCACTAATGTATCAGCGCTTTTCAGAAAACATCTATCGTTTACCTAAGTTATATGGCTTGCATAACCTCTTTGTAGAATTTCCATTATTCAAAAAGAAACTGCTAACCAGAACGGGCGTTATTTATTACAGCTTAGACTTAGATGGTGCTCAGCGATTTATGCCCGTAACAGGTGCATTTTATCCGAGCACTCAGCGTATTCGTCCATATGATTATTACGAATTCTATGCTAACTTTCAGATTTCCGACCTACGGCTCTTCTTCAAGATAGAAAATCTCAATGACCTCTTCATCCCTCAAGAACATTATCATATCATAAATCATCCCCAAGCTGACTGGCATCTTCGTCTAGGTGCAAGATGGCTTATCAGAGGATAGATATCATATGGCGGTTCGAGTTAATTCTTATAGAAGCGCGCAACGGTATGTTGGTCAACTCTTATGAAGTAGATCATATTCTCTAGCTGAGATATATCCAAATACTTCATTCCACCATTACCACGCTCTCTAATCATAACTCTCCCTAATAGATCGATGATTTCGATATCGATAAGTTCCCCTGAATCCCATGAAAGATGAATCAAATCAGTGGCCGGATTAGGAAAAATCTGCATTTCCATGAACTCAGGCGTAGACACAGTAACTAATCGATCACACCAGTCTTCGATAGGTTCATTCTCTATGAATCCTATAGGTTCGAGATCTCTACCGTCAAAGGCTTTATACTCGGGTGGATATCTGAATGCTCTGAAAGTCAAGTTATTATTAATCGTCAGTGTATCCCCCTGCGTTGCTGCCTCAGTTCCTTTTCTAGGCGTCTTGTATTCCCATACCACCTCATTATCAGGGGTCAACTCCACGATATATCCGAAACGCCCACTGCAGATAAGAAAATTACCATTAGGTAATAATTGCGCACTGGATAGTCCTGTAGAATAAACAGCTTGTGGGTCAGGGTGTGTTATTGTATTAGTAAATTGGCCAGGTGCATAGACACCATTAAGAGTGGCATATTGTCCAGAATACATCTCCCACTCAGGGTCGAAGACCTCAACAGTAGAAAAATCTGCTCCGATACGATTATTAAAACAAACAATATGATCCTTGAAAGGATGAGAGTCTGGAACAAACTCGTTAACCCAATGTGTATCATGCTGATAAAAAAGAATCTGTGATGTGCTATCACCACGACCATAAGCCCTATCATTTCCAGCTCTATAGATGAGGTTTCCACCACGATTAGATCGTCCGCCTCTATTTGTTGCTGCTTGTTCGGTCGTGGTGGAATGATCTATAATCCATAATTCATCGAATTGGGGTACACTAAGCATGATGTGATCTAGGTCTTCATTATAATCTATGGCATTAGAGTGTAGCCAATCAGCTTTCCCATCGTTGGTATCCAAATTAATATCCACTAAGCCAGGGTTATCGCTTATTACACCATAATTAGCCTTAGTAGAATCAAAGTCCTGTATTAGATGATCCCAGGCATGCCATTCCCAGACGATCTCGTCCGTGTTAGGATCTATCTCAAAAATATAATCTGGCCATACTGCCCCTTGGTTGATAGTAGCAGGGTCTCGGCCATTTTCAATCGCCTCGGCTTCTGTCACACTTTCCCAAGCAATAGCGAGAATATTCCCATTAGGCATCACCTCCACATCATGATGTAGACGTGCCGATGGATTGTTGAGTTCATACGACCAGAGCAAGTCATTATCCCACGTCCGGATCTCGATGATAGCACCGCCGCCGCCGGCCCAGATAGAATCCTGTCCCACTGCTGCATTTCGCTTGGTTTTTACCAGATTGCCATTGTCTAAGAGGTAGGCTGTATTACCCGGTCTGAATTGTGCATCATCCTCCCAGATATGCACTATCTCGCCACAGTTATCTAGTAGATAGACATTAGGTTGATTATGAGGATATATCATCGTATACCCTTGATATGATTGTGTAATGTCATAAGACAACAAACCAACAGTTGTTTGAGCACCTATGCTGAAACCAAAAAATAATAGGATGAGATACTGAATAAATTTCATGGAATTCGTTGAATGGTTATTCTATAAATAATTTAATTGCAGGTCGTGTTTTACCATCGACAACTCGAAGCAGGTAGATACCACTTTGCAAATTAGAAGTATCAAATGTATGAAATGATTTTTCGTTTCTATTGCTATAAATCACTCTACCTTGTAGATCGGTCACCATTATTCCGAATGCGTCCCCCGAAGGGTTTTCGACATGATATGCCTGGCCATATTTTCTAATGTGCAGCGGTTCGGGACCGAACTGATCATCTACTGCAACATCAAATAATGAGCAATCATAAGTGCTAGTTGGATTTTCTAAAGTACCAGAAGGTGTCAGATCCTTGTCTGCAAAAGCAGCATAATCTAGAGGGTACTTTTCTGAACGGTAAGGGTAATTTGTATTGGCTGTATACTCCCATACAATCTCTCCATCAGAGTTAAACTCAAAAAATCGATCTTCGGCACCTACTGTAACATAGAAATTACCATTGGGCATGACCTTGACCCCAGAGGTATAGCCTGAATAAAAATCTGGGCCTCCAGTCGTCTTATTGTGACTTATTTGATCTTCGTCCAACATAAATGCGGAATCATCAGCTATCACATAATTGCCATCGTCATCCATCATCGGCGAAATCACCTCTATGGATGAATATCTATTATTAAAGCTGGAAGATCGATCTAGACCATTATTGAAGATACTGATCTTCCCTTTGTGCTCACCATATAGAATCCAGCTCGGATTATGCTGATACCAGAGTCTTCTATCACCTCGGATACCTCTCTTATAATTAATCGGATTACCAAATCTAAAAAGTATATCTCCTCCTTTTCCATAACGACCACCGGTACTGCCTTTTGCTTCTGCAGTTGTTGTGGAATGATCGATGATGCAGACTTCACTCATCTTACGGACACTGAGGATAATCTGATCTAAGTCAGGGTTATAATCGAAGCCATTGATCATGAAAGTTTCTGCGTACTCCCAATCATAAGTAGATATCGCATCGAGATTTAACAACTGAGGATTTTCAGAAACAACACCATAGTTCGGTAAGCTAGAATTTCTCTCTTGTATGACATGATCCATCAGGTTCCATTCCCAGACAATCTCTCCAGTTCCTGGTACTAATTCTACAACTGTATCTTCATACTCAGGGAAACCCTTATCAAAGTTATAACCAATAGACTCGAAATAAGCAAAATTTCGAACTCTTCGAGCAAGGCAGAGAAAGTTGCCATTAGGAAGTACGATGACTTCGTAAGTTAGTATGAGATCAAACTCATTATGATCAGTTCTCCTAACCAAATCACCATCCCAGTTCATCTCAAAGACACCCCCTTTAATATAGATTAGGTTGCCATTAGGCAGTAGCTTAGTATGCAGTTCTGTGCGCCGAGCGTCAGGCCATCGATTCACGATTTCACCACAATTATTAAGAAGATAATTTCCTTGGCTAGCCTCTATTAGGGTGTATGATTCCAGCGCTTCAGTTGTATTGAGCTGGATACCCGCCTGAGACACTAGGCCAGAAGCATACGTTATCAGGATAATAAAAGGTAATAGGAGAGTCGTTCTTTGTACCATGATCTAGTTAGCTTAATGATTACTATTAGTGAAGTTAATAAATTAAGTGTTATACAAGGGAATCATAGAATTCAGAAAAGAAAGAAGCGTCTACTACGACATTTTATGCCCTCTAGGTGACACGAGAATAAGCTTTTGTTTAAGCATTAAAATTTCTATCAGCAAATTATTAACTTACGTGATGCAACGTTTTACTCGTTTCTGCATATTATCATAGTAGACCGCTTATCCATGAAGCCACTATTTTCCATAATTCTATCGCTTTTATGCCTATCCAGCTATTGTCAGGTGGAAAATGGCTGTATAACCATTGACTTCGAATCCTTTCCAGGACAAGTCCCTTTCTCTGGTATGGTTCTCTCTGACCAATACAAAGATGAATTCGGTTTGAGTTTCTCATTAGAAAATGGCGGATTCCCAGTTTTAGCTAGAGTTGGTCCACCTGTCGAAGCATTCGGTTCCGTATGGGGTAGCGATGAGCCCGCACCTGGCGTGGACATCGGCGAATATTTCCTTACAGATGATGGACTGCTTTCTGGCACCTATTCTCCTCCTATAATTCTAACTTTTGAGACACCTATAGACAGTTTTGCGGGTTGTATCTTAGATATAGATTTTGATGAATATTTCATTATTCAAGCACTTGATGGATCTGGTACTGTTATTCTAGAAGACAGATTTGATGCACGTGCTAACAATCAGGATGATGGTCAGTTGACATGTTGGGGTTTTAATCTTCCAGGTTGCGAAGGCTCTATTTATACTATACGTTATTCTGGATTTAGGCCAGGTGGCTCAGGCGCATTCGGATTAGGGATGGATAAATTTAGTTTCTGTTACTCCGGACTGCACATCGACCGGATCAAGACAGATGCAACTTGTTCCACTTTCGGGACGGTACAACTATTCAGTCTAACGAATGAGACTTATGAGTATTCGTTAGATGGAATTAACTTTTCGACAGAAGGCTATTACGAAGATTTAGATCCTGGCTTCCATATTTTCTATGTGAGGGATAGTGATAATTGTACAGCCACCTTGCCTGTAGAAGTCCTGACCTCTGATCCCTTCATCTCAGACTTTAGTGCTGTTAATACGACCTGTGGCCTAGATAATGGTACGATTTCACTCATTATCGATCAAGCTAATAATCCAAGTTATACCATAGACGAGATTAATTATCAGTCATCTAATGTCTTTGAGGATCTAGCTCCTGGAGACTATACCGTACTCATGAGAGACGAAGATGGTTGTGTGCTAGAACAAGATTATTCTATACTTCCAAGTACGGCGCCA
Source organism: uncultured Saprospiraceae bacterium (assembly GCA_937944095.1). Lineage (GTDB taxonomy): Bacteria > Bacteroidota > Bacteroidia > Chitinophagales > Saprospiraceae > RFSX01. Next base: position 835 of record CALEAC010000166.1, on the reverse strand, counting down.
GAGTTCGACCTATTAGACAAGGTAGATGATAAGTGTGAATCTGCAGAAGGCATCATAGAAGTCAGCGCTAGTGGAGGCGAAGGTACCTTGACCTATACGATAGATGGGATTAACTTTCAAGAGGATAATTCTTTCACCGGTTTAGCAGCTGGCATGTATTATGTAACCGTCGAGGATGCACTCGGTTGCACGACGATGGATAGCATAGAAATTACAACAACACCCGAAGTCGTATTTGCCGATTTATCTGCAACACCAGCTGTTTGTTATGAAGATAATGGTACGATTTCGATTTTAGGATCGGGCGGTGAGGGTGTCCTACAATATTCCTTAGACAATGGCACTAGTCTGCAGACAGATACACTATTCTCTGCATTAGCACCGGGTTCCTATGAAATTATGATTATAGATATCCATAATTGTACAGCCTATCAATCAATAACGATAGATAGTCCAGATCCTGCAATTGTTACCGCCCTCGATGTCCAAAACACAACTTGTGGTTATGATAATGGTGCTGTACTCATCTCAGTTGCATTCGATGGTGAAGTCATGTATTCTATCAATGGCGGCGTGATGCAAAATGATAACCAGATCAATAATCTTCCCGCTGGTACTTATAATGTAGATATTCTAGACGAGTATGGTTGTGCTGCTGCCTCGGAATCCTTTACTATAGAACCGAGTATCATACCTACGATAGATGATTTAGTGAGTAGCCCCGAAGAATGCGGACGAGGTAACGGCCAGTTTGAAATCATCGCTGGTGGTGGCATAGGTGACTTAAGTTACTCTATGGACTCGATTAATTTTTCTAGCACGAATGAATTCACCA
>CALEAC010000165.1 GCA_937944095.1 uncultured Saprospiraceae bacterium | reverse complement strand
AGACATTGACCCTACTATTCCACTGATCGAGGCAGTCACCAAAACATACAATGTCATCATCCTTGCTGTACCACACCGGGAATTCCTAGAGTCAGAAAAAAAAGCGTGGCAGAAACAGCTGAAAGAAGAGGCTATTATTTTTGACATCAGAAGTGCTATGCCTTGGCTAGGCAAACTAGAAGATGTAGAGTATATGAGTTTGTAGGATCAATGATCTAGATCAATGAGGCCTATATTTTAACTTCTCCCTCTGTTCTACTTCTATAGCTAATATCTCGTCTGGCTTGCTCTTCAATGCCTTATGTGTAGCTGATAGATTTCTTACGAGCTTACTAAGACCACTTGGTTCTAAAGAAGCCGCATGGTCAGTGCCTTTCCATGTTCTATCCTTAGTGAAATGTCTTTCGATATAACTAGCTCCTAAGGTATAGGCAGCAATATCTATAGCTATACCTAGGTGATGGCCAGAAAACCCTACTTCAGCAATTCGATCGCCATAATTATCAAAAAGACGGTTAATCTCCAATAGACATACATCATCAAAGGCTACAGGATAGCCAGACGTACAACTATATAACACAAGACGATCCTTTGCCATATTTTTCTCCTCAAAAAAGGAGATTAAATCGATTTCTTCCTTATGGCTAGTCATTCCTAACGAAGCATGAATTAGACCTTTATAATCGTCTCTCAAAACACTTAACATCTCAAAATGATTATTACAGGCAGAAGGTATCTTAATAAAATCAGGTTGTAATGATGCAATCTCGATAGCTGAGGTTCTATCCCAAACAGATGAGGCGTAGCCGATTCCTTTTGCTTCTGCATAAGCCTTCAATTCTGCGTGCTGGGCCAAATCAAACTCCAAAAACTCTCGATGTGCCCCATATGATTCGCCGTAGGCATTATATGGCACCTTATGAGGTTGATTGTACTGCTGATCTGTTAATAGCTCCCGAGGGTTTCTTTTTTGGAACTTTGCATAATCTGAACCAGCTGATTTAGCCAAATCTATAAGCTCCTTAGCTATATTGATATCTCCTTTATGGTTACAGCCTATCTCGGCTATTACTATGGGCTGTCTATACTGTTTCTTCACCTCCATTTTTGTCTGTACAAATAAACATCTAATATAAAAGGCGCTTTTACCTCTAATTGCTAAACTTAGCTAAAAGAAAATAAACATCGAATAACTGAACTATCAATATATAAATACTCATCTTTATATTATAAAAATATTTAATGTAAGTACTTACAATTCGGACATGGATCCCTTCGAAAAACTTAAAAAAATCACCAATATTATTCCTTTCAAAGGCCTTATTAGGCCTTTGTACCTCCCATTACTCAAAAAGGTAAAGCATAACTATTATACTAATAACCTCAATAAAAGTGGCGCAGAGGTCCTCATTAGAGCTTCTAAAGTGCTCGATAAAGCTGGCGTTTTTCATTGGCTAGAGTTCGGGACACTCTTAGGTATCGTTAGAGATGGCAAGCTTATTAAGCACGATATTGATATCGACTTAGGTGTGTTTATAGAAGATTTCTCAGATGATATCATTAGCAGCTTTGAAGAGGCAGGCTTTACCTATAAGCACGGCTTCATGATAGAAGATGGAAGTGGTAGAGAACAGACCTTCTCCTTTCACAATATTAATGTCGATCTATTCTATTTTCATAAAGAGTCCAATAATTTGCACTGCCATATCTTCGGCATGAACAAAGATACAACACGGTTTATACGTCAGATTAATACCATTTCTTCCGGGTTTAAGCAAATAGAATTCGAACAAACATTGTTCAATATACCCAAGGACGAGAAGCGAAGATTAATTGACACTTATGGTGAAGATTACACCACACCTATCAAAGATTGGCATACGCCTACTGCAGCACTCAACTCTGAATTAATAAACAAGCAAGTCGTCTATCTATAAAGATATAAGAGCATATGAATTTTAAGCAAGAAGAAGAACAAAGTTATTGGGAAGAATATTATGCAAAACATAGGACTAATGAAACCCCTAGTTTATTTGCAAAATTTGTGGAACCATTTATCATTGATGGAACTAGTTTATTAGAATTGGGGTGCGGTAATGCTAGGGACTCCATATTCTTTGCCAAGAGTAACAAGGTAAATGTGACAGCTCTAGACCAGTGTCAGAATCAGATTAACTTTCTGAATAGTCTAGGCCAAAGTAATATCAATTTTGAGTTTTCAGACTTCACTAATTACGTATCTGCTCATAAAAAATTCGATTTTGTTTATTCACGTTTTACACTTCATTCAGTGGATAAGCAGGGCGAACAGAGAACCTTCAACAATACCTATAATAACCTCAAGGAAGGTGGCATCTTATTTATAGAAGTCCGCTCTATACATGACGAATTAATGGGACAAGGAACTCAGATAGGACCTTACGAATACATAACAGATCACTATAGGCGATTTATTAATATAAATGAAATGATAGATACTGGTCTAAAGGCCAACTTCAAATTAATTTATAAATTAGAAAGCAGAGACTTAGCGCCATATGGGGATGAAAACCCACCAATAATTAGGCTGATATTTCAAAAATCAAGTTGATTTAATTCCTCATGACTAAGAAGGTCTGTTTCTTATATCTAGACGAACCACATAACATATTCCACTCCATTTCTTTGGCCCATGCAATGGTGGAATCAGGTAAGTATCGTGTTGATCTAATATGTACATTGAGGAACTTTGAATTCATTCAATCTTACTTCGAACCTAAGTTTCTCTCCATCTTAAACATAATAACTGTAAGACCACATTGGCATATAACTATGCCTCATTTCTACGAGATAAAACTTCAGTTCAGGAAAAGTATTTTCATCAAGTATAAAAATAAGTTTTCTAATTACAGTGCTATCTTCTGCTCAGTATACAATGACTTAGAATTAAGAAACACAAGACCACATTCTAGTGGTAGTAAATTAATATTTGTCAATCATGGTGTTTCGAATGATATGAATTATTCATATGATGATTCCATAAAGCAATTTGATTTCATTCTGATATCAGGTCGCAAGGAACAAAGAATCAGAAAGGAGAAAAATCAATTAACGCAAGATAATAATGCAGTTGTAGGATATCTAAAATATGACTTCTGTAAGCAACTTCAAATCCAAAACCCATTCCAAGAAACAGACAAAATCATCCTATATAATCCGCACTGGAGGAGAGAACTGAGCTCTTTCTATTCTCATGGCGTTCGGATACTGGAATATTTTGCTTCGCAAGACAAGTACAAATTGATATTTGCACCACATTCTTTACTCCTGGTAAGAAATAGATCACTAAGAACCAAAATCAAAAGATTTATCGACAGCAATTCTATTCATATCGATTACAGCAGTACAGCCTTAAGTGATATGAGCTACACCAAAGCGGCCCATCTATACCTAGGGGACATAAGTAGTCAAGCGTTGGAGTTTTTGCTGCACAACAAAAGGCCGTGCCTATATCTAAAGACGGCCAACACTAAAATGAATATCAACGATTATCATTCATGGCAAACAGGAAAAATTGTTGAAGGAAATTTTGATATCGAATTAGAGTTAAGCCAAGCGTTTACTAGTCATAGAACCCTTTATAAAAACAAACAAGCGGAACTGGTAGATGAGGTATTTTCTGTAGAAAAAAAATCTGCTACACAAAGAGCCTTTCTCGCTGTAGACTCTTATTTAACTAATAACAAATAATACTTTCCGATTGAAAAAAGTATTAATCATATCCTATTACTGGCCACCATGTGGGGGTATAGGGGTTCTTAGATGCTTGAAGTTAGCGAAGTATCTAAGGAACTTTGGATGGGAGCCAATCGTCTATACTGCTGAGAATCCGCATTACCCCACTTACGATAACACTAATTTCAAAGATATTCCTGTAGGCATGACCATACTCAAGCAAAGAATATGGGAACCTTATCGTCTTTACAAATTATTCACCGGTAAGGCAAAGGACGAAAATGTAAATAATGTCTTCTATGCTAACAGTGATAAAGCCGGGGTTATTCATGACCTTTCCGTTAGAATCAGAAGTAACTTTTTTATCCCTGATGCCAGAAGTATGTGGATAAAACCTTCTGTAAAATTTCTTTTAAAATACCTTCGTGACCATAAAGTAGATGCCATCTTTAGCGATGGACCTCCCCACACGAATACCAGAATAGCAAATCTACTCAAGAAAGAAACCGGTATCCCATGGTTAGCTGACTTCCAAGACCCTTGGACACAGGTAGATTATTATAGCCTACTTAAGCTTACAGCTAGAAGTGATGCCAAGCACAAACGCTTAGAACAAGAGGTTTTCTCCTACGCAGACAAGATCACGATAGCCAGCCCTACTTGGGCTAGCGAACTAGAGGACATAGGTGCGCAGAGCGTATCATGGTATCCATATGGTTATGACCCAGATGACTTCCTATCTCTGAAGGACAATGTGGCTAATAAGTTTATTATTTCTCACCTTGGCATCATCGGATTTGATAGGAATCCGCATATATTTTTAGAAGCAATTTCAGAGTTGTTAGAATCAGATAACCAGTTCAGAAAAGACCTATGCATAAACTTACCCGGCCAGATTGATATTTCTGTCAAGGAATCCATAGAAAAAAACAAACTCAATGAATATGTCGTGTTACCTGGAAACCTTGATCGTGAGATTGCGCTTCAGAGCATGAAGGACAGCTCTGTTCTACTTTTGCTACTAAACAAGCAACCAAATGCAAAAGGCAGAATCCCAGGAAAAATATATGAATATCTAGCTGTTAAAAGATCAATACTGTGCTTAGGTCCTGATGACAGTGATTGTGCTCAGATACTTGAAGACACTGAGTCTGGTGTCTCTGTTAAATATGATGAAAAACAGAAAATTAAGTCCTACATTAGTAATCAATATGCCTCATTCAAAAAAGGGACTATTATTTCTAATTTGGATACGGATATTGAAGCATTTTCACATCAGAACATTATAGAAGATGTGGCTACTATCCTAAATAAGATTACCAACTAATGAGCATGAAGTCCTTACTATCTCTATGTTTTAGCATCACAATTTTGACTTCTATAACAGGTCAACAAGCTATATTCATAGATCTAATTATAGCTTGACGATTCTCTCCATGATATGCGCATCGGTATTTGTTGTTCTAATGACCAAAAGATAAACACTAGGAGATAAAAATTCCATATCTATTTCATCATCTGTCACCATGCCCTCGGCAATTAAGTCACCTTTCAAATCATAGATACTATAATGCAATCGGCTTCCAGATAATCGGCTTCCAGATGAAAGGACTGATAAGATGTCAGA
>CALEAC010000164.1 GCA_937944095.1 uncultured Saprospiraceae bacterium | reverse complement strand
GACATACCGATGATTCCCGGAACAGATGAAGCCATAGACGATATCAAAGTCGCTAAGGCTTACGCCCAAAAAATTGGCTTCCCTATCCTCATCAAAGCCTCAGCAGGTGGCGGAGGTAAAGGCATGCGTGTCGTCGATAAGCTCGATGAGTTCGATGATCAGATGGCCAGAGCAGTGAGTGAGGCTGAGTCCTCGTTCGGGGATGGTTCTGTATTCATCGAAAAATATATTCGATCTGGCAGACATATAGAGATACAGGTCCTTGCTGATAAGCATGGCCATACTGTTCATCTCAATGAAAGAGAATGCAGCATACAGCGACGCCATCAGAAAGTCATAGAAGAAGCACCCTCTGTCGTGCTGACGCCAGAGCTGCGCGCTGAGATGGGTGCTGCAGCTATTCGTGTCGCACAAGCTTGCGATTACGTCGGTGCTGGGACAGTGGAGTTCCTCATGGACGCAGACAGAAAATTCTATTTCCTAGAGATGAATACCCGTCTGCAAGTCGAACATCCCGTGACCGAAATGATTACAGGCATAGATCTCGTCGAGCAACAGATTCTTGTCGCAGCAGGCAACGAGCTAGCGTTCACACAAGCAGATATCGGCATAGACGGACATGCCTTTGAGTTGAGAATCTATGCAGAGGACCCTACCAGCGGCTTCTTGCCGAGTGTCGGGACACTGACGACCTATGTCCGACCTACCGGCGATGGCATCAGACTCGATGATGGCTATGACGAAGGCATGGATATCCCAATCTACTATGACCCGATGATTGCTAAGCTGATCACTTATGGCACCACACGAGAAGAAGCCAGACGCAAGATGAAAGCTGCCATCAGCCAATATAAAATAGCAGGTGTCAAAACAACTTTGCCCTTCGGCCGTTTTGTATTCGATGACGAAAATTTCATATCGGGACAGTTTGACACCAATTTTGTCAAGCAATATTATAAGCCACAAGAACTGAATGACCAGCAAAAGAATGAACTGGGAATAGCAGCTCAATTGGCCTTGCACATCTATTTAGAACAAAAAGAAAAACTAAAGAATCCAGCTTCGACTTCGACAGCTTGGTTTGATTCTAGATCCAAAAATTAAATATCAATTCAGTAGAATGAAAATATTAGTTTGTATAACGAAGACCCCAGAAACAACAGCTAAAATCGCCTTTAAAGATGGTGACACGGCCTATGATGAAAATGGTGTCCAATTCATCATGAATCCTTATGATGAATGGTACGCCCTAGTCCGCGCTTGTGAGCTCAAGGAAGCTCATGGTGGAACAGTAACTGTCATCAATGTCGGTCCAGCTACTAACGATGTGATAATCCGTAAGGCCCTCGCTATCGGCGCAGATGATGCCATCAGAGTAGATACAGAAGCGAGCAGTGCACTATATGTTGCTAAGCAGATTGCTGCTCAGGCTGCTGGCTATGACCTCGTCTTACTCGGCAAAGAAAGTATCGATTACAATGGCTCTGAAGTCGGCGGCATGGTCGCTGAATTACTCGGTCAGCCCTATATCTCTTACGCTACGACACTCGATGTCAATGGCACAACAGCGACAGTAACCAGAGACATAGAAGGTGGAACAGAAACAGCCGAGATTGATTTTCCACTTGTTGTCAGTGCTGCCAAGGGCATGGCCGAGCAACGGATACCAAATATGCGAGGCATCATGATGGCGAAGAGAAAGCCACTTAATATCGTTGCAGCAGATGGCAGTGATGTTCTAGTCGCTGTATCGAAGTACACGCTTCCGACAGGGAAGACCTCAGTCAAAATGATCGACCCAGACAACATGGACGAACTGGTCAGACTCCTGAGAGAAGAAGCCAAAGTGATATAAATTTTAATTTTCCTAGACAAACAGACAAAACACAATAGACATGGTTCTAGTATACGCAGAATCCCAAGATGGTAAGCTCAAAAAATCAACAGCGGAAGCTGTCACATATGGCAAAAAAACGGCTGAAGTCCTAGGTATGGATTGCGCAGCTCTAGTCCTCGGCTCAGTTTCTGATGCTGGTGACTTAGGTAAGTATGGTGCCTCAGCTGTACATCAGATTACGTCTGATGGCTTAGCACACTTTGACAGTCAGACCTATACTCAAGCTATCGCCAAAGCAGCCGAACAACTCGGTGCCAAGGTGGTCATCCTCTCCCACTCTACCACAGGAAAGTCATTGCTCGGCAGACTAGCAGTCAGACTCAATGCGGGCTCTGTATCAGGCGTTAATAGCATCCCAACCAACGACGGTGGCACATTCAAAGTGAATAAAAATGTATTCTCTGGCAAGGCACTCGCTGAGTATGCCATCAGCTCAGATATCAAAGTTATGACCCTCTCGGGTAATTCACTGAAACCTGAGGAAAGTGGTGCTGCTATCTCTGTCTCGACTATGGAGGTCGATCCAGGTACTAGTCGTGTCAGGGTTACTGACGTGACCTTACAGAAAGGAGATGTCGCTCCGCTTCCAGAAGCTGAACTGGTTGTCTCTGCTGGTAGAGGCATGAAAGGCCCTGAGAACTGGACTATTATAGAAGAACTCGCGGATTCATTAGGTGCGACGACAGCTTGCTCACGACCTGTTGCAGATATCGGCTGGAGACCACATCACGAGCATGTCGGACAGACTGGTGTCGCCATCAAACCAAACTTATATATCGCTGCCGGTATCTCTGGGGCGATTCAGCATCTAGCTGGGGTCAATAGCAGTAAGTGCATCGTTGTGATCAACAAAGATCCAGAAGCACCGTTTTTCAAGGCGGCTGATTATGGGGTCTGTGCAGACTTATTCGAGGTAGTCCCTAAACTGACCGCTGCCATCAGGAAAGCTAAGGCTTAAGATCCACGACCCATGAGTGATAAGAAAGACCTACTGAATAAGAAGATGGCCGAGGCCCTACTCGGTGGTGGACAGCCACGTATCGACAAGCAACATGCTAAGGGAAAACTGACAGCACGTGAGCGGGTACATCTACTGCTCGATGATGGTTCTTTCGAAGAGATTGGTATTCTGGTCACTCATCGGACCACCGATTTCGGTATGGAAAAGCAGATTTTCTATGGAGACGGTGTCGTCACAGGACATGGGACGATTGCTGGGCGAATGGTCTATGTATTTGCTCAAGACTTTACGGTTTTCGGTGGATCGCTCTCTGAGACACATGCAGAAAAAATCTGCAAACTGATGGATCTGGCCATGAAGACAGGTCATCCACTTATCGGTCTTAATGATAGTGGTGGTGCCCGTATTCAGGAGGGCGTTAGATCTCTCGGTGGTTATGCGGATATCTTCTATAAGAATGTGATGGCTTCCGGTGTAATCCCGCAGATCTCAGCCATCATGGGACCTTGTGCAGGTGGTGCAGTCTATTCGCCAGCAATGACGGACTTCACGATTATGGTGGAGAATTCCAGTTATATGTTTGTCACAGGACCTAATGTCGTCAAAACAGTCACTAACGAAGAAGTCAGCTCCGAAGAACTAGGGGGTGCCAGCACGCACTCCACCAAGTCAGGTGTCACGCATCTGACTGCAGCTAATGATCTGGCTTGTATCAAAAAGATAAAAGATCTGCTCAGCTACCTACCTCAGAATTGCGAAGAGAAAACACTCAAACGCCCTTATGAGTTAGGAGAAGAGTACAGAGATGAGCTCGAAAGCATCATTCCAGATACAGCCACCAAACCCTATGATATCAAAGAAGTCATTACAGGAATCGTCGATGAGACTTCTTTCTTTGAGATACATCCAGCCTATGCTGAGAATATCGTCGTTGGCTTTGCTAGAATAGCAGGTCGCAGTATCGGGATCGTCGCTAATCAGCCGATGAGCCTCGCAGGCTGTCTAGATGTCGATAGTTCTAAGAAGGCTGCTCGATTCACTCGAACTTGTGATTGTTTCAATATTCCCTTGCTCGTGATTGTAGATGTCCCCGGTTTCCTACCTGGTACTGATCAGGAATGGAATGGCATCATCACCAACGGCGCTAAACTGCTCTATGCTCTAAGTGAAGCCACAGTCCCGAGAGTCTCGCTCATTACAAGAAAAGCTTATGGTGGTGCTTATGATGTCATGAATTCTAAGCATATCGGTGCAGATATGAATTTTGCTTGGCCGACAGCTGAGATTGCAGTCATGGGTGCTAAGGGTGCCAGCGAAATCATTTTCCGGAAGGAAATCTCAGCTGCATCAGACCCGTCTGCTAAGCTCGCAGAGAAGGAAAAAGAATACGGAGATCTATTTGCAAATCCCTACAGTGCCGCCCAACGAGGCTTCATCGATGAAGTGATAGAACCCCGTGAGACTAGACGTAAACTCATCCGTGCTTATACTCTCCTCGAGAACAAAGCTGTCAGCATTCCTAAGAAGAAGCATGGTAATATTCCATTATAACAGTGTCAAGTAGGGCTACGACGATAACGTTAGGACCTAATTAGAGAATCCACAAATCGCTTAATCCGAGGCTAAATACTTGTATTACCAATAATATGTCATAATTGTCGGTACTTTTGTGCCTGCTAAGGTATTCTCCTTTGCAAGAGACTTAGAAAGATTACGCTGTGGAAAAATTTAAAGCCTTAGGGCTATCAGATAAAGTGTTGCAAGCACTTGCGGATCTGAAATTCGAGACACCGACTGATATCCAAGAACAGGCTATTCCCAGACTAATGGAGGGTAATATCGATCTGGTAGGGTTGGCGCAGACAGGTACTGGTAAGACAGCTGCCTTCGGACTGCCACTCATCGACCTCATAGATACAAGTACCAAAGAAACACAGGGGCTTATTCTAGCGCCGACCAGAGAACTAGGTAAGCAGATTGCTGAGCAACTTAACCTCTTCAGTAAGCACATGGATAAGATACATGTCCTACCAGTCTATGGTGGTGCACCAATCCAGGTCCAAATCAAAGCACTAAAAAGAGGTCAGCAGATTGTCATCGCAACGCCAGGAAGACTGATCGATCTCATCAAGCGCCGAGCAATCGAACTCAGCACAATCAGATATGTCATTCTAGATGAAGCCGATGAGATGCTTAATATGGGCTTCAAGGAAGACCTAGATGAGATACTTAGTTATACACCTAAGCAAAAAAACACTTGGCTCTTCTCGGCGACCATGCCACAGTTTATCAAAAGGATAGTCAAAACCTACATGAGGGATCCCGTCGAAATCGCGATTAATCCTAAAGAAGAGATTAACTCTAAGATTCGACACAGGTACGTCATCGTCAAGCCAAGAGATAAGACAGAAGCCCTCAAGCGGTTTCTGGATATCCATAGTAATATGAGAGGTATCGTCTTCTGCCGGACCAAACGAGATACTCAGAACCTAGCAGAGATGCTACTCCAAGTCGGTTATAAAGTCGATGCTATCCACGGTGACCTCTCGCAAGCACAGCGAGACAGAGTCATGGGAAGATTCAAGAAAAATGAGCTACAAGTACTCATAGCCACTGATGTCGCAGCCCGTGGTATCGATGTCAATGACCTGAGTCACGTCTTCCACTTTACACTGCCCGATGATGTCCCTTATTATACACACAGAAGTGGTCGGACAGCCAGAGCAGGAAAAAAAGGGGTCTCTATCTCCTTCGTAGGTGCTAGAGAAACACATCGAATCAGGACACTCGAAAATGCTCTGAAAGTCGAGTTCAAGCGGATCATGATTCCCGATAATAAAGAAGTCGTTCGTATCCGTATCAAAAAATGGTGCACAACACTAGTAGAAACTAAAGCACATAATAAGATTGATGATAGTCTCAAAGACGAATCGATTTCCATCTTCAAGCACTTATCCAAAGAAGAACTGATTGCTAAACTCATCTCTCAAGAATATGACAAACTCCATGTCGGTTCTGACCGAGACCTGAATACCGAGCCTGAAAAAGGTGGCGGCGGAGGCGGTCGAGGTGGCAGACGTGGCGGTAGCAGAGGCGGAGGCGGTCGAGGTGGTTATCGAGGCGGCAGACGTAGCGGAAGCGGTGGTGGTGGCGGTAGCAGACGTAGAAGCGATTCCCGCTCTAGCAGCTCCAATGATCGCTCTGGCTTCAAACGTCGAAAGAAACAATAGTCTGAAATCGAGTAAAAAATGCTCGTTAATTGCTTCAGTAGTTTATTGATCTTCTCAAAGTAATATCTTCGTCCTATGGATGAAAAATTCTTTGATTTCGAAGTGGTCAGTTATGCAGATTGGCTAGCTAAGGCAGAAAAAGACCTGAAGGGCAAGTCGCTCGATAGCCTCAGATGGTCGTTTATCACTAAGAATGATGCACTGCCCTTCTATCATAAGGACCAGACAACTCTTAGGACCAGCTTATTAGATGCCCACAAAGTGGATAATAGTTGGGGGCTAATCCAGACTATAACTGCAGCAGCAGCTACGGACATTAATACGACAGCACTGACTGCTCTCGAGGGTGGCGCAACTGGCCTGCAGTTCGATTCTATAACAGGCATAGATCTCAGTATTGCACTCAAAGAAATACAGTTAGAATGGATACATACCCATTTCATGACAGCGGCTGCAATGGATGCGACTTTCGTCAATGCCTTTCTCGCTCATATCCAACATGCTGGCTTGGATCCAACTAGAGTCCAGGGTAGCTTCTTGATTCCTGCCGATCAATCGCACTCACCAGCTGAGCAACTCCTAGTAATCGCTGAGCAATTGCCTATGATGCAATTCTGTCTCAGCGCAGATACTTCCTCACCCGCAGCCCAATTACGCGCGCTCAAGGACCAGTTAGAGCAGTTTCTAATCGACCATAAGACCCATACAAGCAAGCTCGCTGTGCAGCTTAGACTAGGTCATAATTACCTAGCAAATATCGCCTGCATTAGAGCCATGAAAGTCATCTGGTCACGCCTACTTGTAACCCAGGGTATCACTAATCATCTGCCTCTGACCATCCTCGCCGTACCAGATTCGAACCAGTTCGATACTGATGATAATATCAATAAGATCATGCTGACGACGATGGCGCTTTCCGCCATTAATGGTGGCGTAGACCAATTGATATTTCCAGCTATAGAAGACTCAGAATTAGCACCTTTTTCTGAGCGGATATCACGGAATATAGCCCATCTCCTAGAACATGAGAGCCATATGCACCGTGTCAAGGACCCTCTAGCTGGTAGCTATTGTATCGAACAACTCACCACTGCTCTGGTCCAGGCCAGTATCCCAACACAAGAACAGATCAATCCACCTGTCACTATAGACCAAAGTCAAAATGAGCAATGGATAACGGCAGAAGAAATCGCCGTGAGTACCAGTTACGATCAGACGATACTGGACACCATGCAACACCTAGGCTTTGCGTCTGGTCAACCACCTTATCTAAGAGGACCCTACTCTTCTATGTATGCTGGAAGACCATGGACCATCAGGCAGTATGCTGGCTTCTCTACTGCTGAGAAAAGTAACGCCTTCTACAGACGGAATCTGGCTCAGGGCCAAAAAGGGCTCTCCGTCGCTTTTGATCTAGCGACGCACAGAGGCTATGATTCTGACCATAAGCGCGTGACCGGTGATGTCGGTATGGCTGGTGTTGCCATCGACACCGTCGAGGATATGAAGGTTCTCTTCGATCAGATTCCACTCGATAAGATGTCCGTTAGCATGACCATGAATGGAGCTGTGATTCCGATTATGGCTTTCTTCATCGTCACAGCAGAAGAACAAGGATTCGACCAGAAGCTACTAAGTGGGACTATCCAGAATGATATTCTGAAGGAGTTCATGGTCAGGAATACCTATATCTACCCACCGACACAGTCCATGAGAATCATCAGTGACATCTTCGAGTACTGCGCTGAAAAGCTCCCTAAGTTTAATTCTATTAGTATTTCTGGCTATCATATGCATGAGGCAGGGGCACCAGCAGATTTGGAATTAGCATTTACCTTGGCAGATGGTCTGGAGTATATTAAGACTGGTATAGCTGCGGGTCTCGACATAGATGACTTTGCCCCTCGCCTATCATTTTTCTGGGGGATTGGCATGAATCACTTTATGGAAGTCGCTAAGCTACGTGCGGCGCGCCTACTCTGGTCTAAGATCGTCAAGCAATTCGAACCGCAGAACCCTAAGTCGATGGCACTCAGAACACATAGTCAGACATCTGGCTGGAGTCTCACTGCCCAGGATCCATATAATAATATAGCTCGAACAACTGTAGAAGCGCTCTCAGCAGTCCTCGGTGGCACGCAATCATTGCATACCAATTCACTCGACGAAGCACTGGCACTACCAACTGATTTTTCAGCACGGATTGCTCGGGAGACACAGAAATACCTACAGGACCAAACGGGGATTACCAAGGTGGTCGATCCTTATGGCGGCTCATATTATGTAGAGTACCTGACCGAGCAACTGTACACTAAAGCTTGGTCTATCATCGAGGAAATAGAAAAGATGGGTGGCATGGCCAAGGCTATAGAAAAAGGCTACCCAAAAATGCGTATCGAAGAAGCAGCTGCCAGAAAGCAAGCCAGAATAGATAGTGGCAAGGATAAGATTATAGGCATGAATCTGTTCAAACCTGACACTCGAACCGAGATAGACGTCCTACAGATAGATAACGCCACAGTTAGAGAACAACAAATTAATAGGCTGAGCGAGGTCAAAGCCAATAGGACACCTGCAAAAGTCACAGAAACACTGGATCAACTGAGTGCATGCGCTGAAAGTGGTCAAGGTAACCTGCTCGCCTTAGCGATAGAGGCTGCCAGAGCGAGAGCAACCCTCGGTGAGATCTCTACTGCTATGGAAAAGAGTTTCGGCAGATATAAAGCGACTCATAGAACTATCCAAGGTGCATATATGAAAGAAATAGCTCAGAATAAGGATTTCAAGAAGGCCAGGGACCTAGCAGACGCCTTTGCAGAAAAGCAGGGTCGTCGGCCACGAATTATGATCGCCAAACTAGGCCAAGATGGTCATGACAGAGGCGCTAAGGTCATTGCGACCAGTTTCGCAGATCTCGGCTTCGACGTGGATATAGGGCCTCTGTTTCAGACACCTGAAGAGGCCGTACACCAAGCTATAGAGAACGATGTCCACCTGCTAGGCATCTCTTCCCTCGCTGCGGGACATAAGACGCTAATACCAGAAGTGATGACTGCGCTAGCTGCTGCTAAGCGAAAAGATATCATGGTCGTCGTCGGAGGTGTTATTCCACCACAGGACTATCAGTTCCTCTTTGATCAAGGGGTATTAGGGGTCTTTGGGCCAGGAACGGTAATTGCTGAAGCAGCGATCCAAATACTAATGATCATGTTGCAAGATGCTTGACTTTGATTCTAGACAGATACTTCTTATCTTTCGGTCCTAAACTTAGATAGCATGAAACTTAAATTTCTAATCGTATTCGGATTTGCAGTGACGCTTTTTGCTGCATGTGGTGGCGAAGATTGTAGCTCACCTGATATTACATATACAGAAGGTGCATCAGCAATAATTAACACTAGTTGTGCAACGACACCTGCCTGTCATGGCAATGGCACGACCGCGACATTCCCGATGTCTAATTATGACCAAGCTCTTGCTGCAACAAGTTTCGGTAGAATTATAGGATCCATTAATCATCAAGAAGGATTTCGTCCGATGCCTTTTCCCGAAGGTTCATTGATGTTAGAGGAATGCGAAATAGATAAATTAACTGCATGGATTAATGCAGGCGCACCAGAATAAAGAAACAATAGCCCTTGAAAAAGATATCCAAAGCATCTACCCTCTGTAGATGCTTTTTTTTATTCCTAAGCCTTTCTGTAAGCACTCTATTGGCGCAAGAATCGGAGATCGACTACAAACTGCAGTTCAGATATAACATGCAGCAAGCGAGTGATGAGATTATCGTAGATGGTCTCATCACAGAGCAGACATGGCAAGAAGCCGAAGTTGGTTCAGATTTTTGGCAGAAACTCCCCTACTATGCCGAGGGTGCAAATCCTAAGACAGAGATCAGACTGAGCTATGATGACAATAACTTATATGTCGTCGCTAAGTGTTATCAGGAGGTCGATATTCTAGTCAGATCTCTGAAGCGAGATGAATTCTGGGATAATGATGGCATCGGCGTCGTCCTAGACCCTATGAATTCTAGGACTAACTCTGTCCTATTCGGCCTAAGTGCGGTGGGTGTACAATGGGACGCCACACGTGCACATTCTAATG
>CALEAC010000163.1 GCA_937944095.1 uncultured Saprospiraceae bacterium | reverse complement strand
CTCAGTCCTGAAGTGCTCACTACGCGCTGTTTTGAGAATGGTGCCACCACGATGGATGATATTGGCGACATCTTTTTTGGTCATATTCTTTAGTTCACCATTAATCAAGCCATCATAGCCATGCATGATGCCTGTGACTTCTATATCATGATAGACTGCAGTTCTGACGACAGCTCTTATAGCCGCATTCATACCCGGTGCATCACCTCCTGATGACAATACCCCTATTTTCTGTGGTTTACTCAAGCTCTTCTAGTTTTTGTAAGCATAAAGGTACTGAAATAGCCGTCTCAGTGAGGGAAAATTGAGCTTGAAAGTCGAGAATGCCAATCGATTCTGATTGGGCATCAATACAGCTAGACGCTAAAATTATATTTAGTGTATAGCTAAGTGTTATTAGATTTAAGAATAATGACAAGGGTATAAATAAACGAGCCTTTGAAGGGTTTCTAGTTAACTGCCCCTCTGCATTGGATAAAGCTATGTTGTCTCTAGATGCATTTGACGACCTGTATAAATTCAATAGAAAATCAAGGTGGATTTCACGTGGCCTTTATGCTGCGGGTGCTATTTTGGCGATCAGAGGTTACTCTTAAGAGTCAAATAATCAGACTTTTGTTGGCGGCGGTCTTTTGTTAGGAGGCTTAGTCAATGGTTGGCTAGCTAAAAGTAAGTCCAGAAAATTAAAAGAGAATGCTCAGGAAAAGGTATTTGCAGCTTTCGATGACTATTCAGAAAATTGTTACAAACCTGAGATTGCAATTCAAGACGAGAACTCATCACTAACTAATGATGCATCTAATGATTCCCAGCTAGAGAATAGAGGTAATTCTAAGGACGAAAAGATTGTTATAGATGTAATATCTAATAATGCAGATGGCACTTTTATGACGCTTAATGGTGGCGGTGGGTTTGGTTTTTTTTGGATCAGGTAGGTTTTATTATGGCATTGATGCTGGTCTGTAAAAGAGAGGTTGGTATGTCAATGCAAGTTATAATCGGATAAAAAACTTTGGCGAAATTCCACGTGCTGAGACTGACGAGCATAGCGCTTACATGACTAAGGTTAATGTGGGTATACCGATTATTAGATCCACTAAAAAAGTAACTGACATCATCAATGTTGGTTCTGCTTATGGTGTCTTATTTGTAGCAACCCTGCCGGAAACTAGTTACTCTAAATCTATATCGCTCGTTTGTAGCCTTCAGCAATATCAAATGTATGGCGCTGACTATTTCGAAGTTAGGGATTACTTTGTAGAGGCTGTTATAGCAAGAGGGGGAATCTCTTTCAATTCATTTACAGAGCGACAATATAGGATAGTCGATGAGCGCTTTTCTGACAAAACTCAAAGTGAAATTAAGAATTATAGTTTCTTTGTGAATGTATTATATAATTTTGACAATGAATACGAGCTATTCCAATCCAATTCTTTTCTCTTAGGGGCAGTCCCGACATATAATGAGATAGGCTACGTAGGTGGTATGCGCATAGCAACCAATCAATTCCAGATTATATTGGTTAATATTGATATCGAACTAGGTAAATATCCAATCTATAACGAAGCCTCGGGTTTTGGAGGTTCTTGTAGATTTGGAATTGGGTTGCATAAAGTTAAGTAGGGTTGGGATATGCAAATAGTTACTGGGTAACAAGAATTAAGTTTGGTATTCTAATAGTCCTCCTGCGATAGAATGATTAATCACTTTAGCGATTGGCAGAATCGCCCTCATTTTAACTAGAAATGATGAGGCTGAAAACGTAGGGAGTAATTATGAAAATGAGTTATATTGGAGGGTATAACCGCTAGTATTTAAGATAAGACGCCTTCATGTTTAATTTTGTACCTTCAGATAGGCAATTGCGTAGACACTCACGAGATGCGCTTAGTGTCATTCACGGTCTCTATATTTTGAAATCCAATAGCCTATATCTTATGCGAAAACACATCATTCTGATATGTGTCATTTTATCATCAGTATGCCTTAAGGCGACTCATATAATTGGCGGGACTATTACCTATAATAGTTTAGGTAATGAAGCCTATGAAGTTCGGTTAGAAGTTTTTCGTGACTGTATAGGTGCGAATGAAAACGCCAACTTTGATGATTCAGCAAGTGTTGGTATATATGACGAATTTGGTAGTCTCCAATTGCAACTTGGTGTCTTTGGTGAATTAAGGATGCGACTTGATGTCTCTACTATAGACACCATATCTCTCCCCAGAGAATCAGAGATTTGTGATTACTCCGATCAGATTTGTGTAGAACGTGCTATCTACATCGACACCTTGATTGTGCCTGATAGTGATCGCGATATTGTGTTATCATATCAGCGTTGTTGTCGATCTCTTGTTATTGCTAATATTGTTGACCCAATAGAAACGGGAATGACTTTCTATACGAGCTTAAATACAGAGGTCCCCAATAGATCGCCTATATTTAATGAGACTTTTCCTGTAGCCGTTTACGCTAATACACCTTTCATATTTGATGCGGGTGCCACTGATCCCGATGGTGATGTGCTAACTTATGAACTAATAAACCCAATACCCGGTGCCACAATCGATATGCCACAGCCCCAACCATCTGGGCCACCTCCAAATGTTGTAATACCTTTTTCATTAGGCTATTCATTGGATAATGTACTTGGTGGTCAATACCCCTTAACCATAAACGCACAATCTGGAGAAATGAATGCGATTGTGTCATTGGTGGGTGTCTATCAAGTATCCTACCTCGTCAAAGAATATCGACAGGGCAACTTGATTGGAACGGTACGTCGTGAATTTGTATTTGAAGTGATTATACCCTCCATCAATCCGACATTTAAAATCAATGGACAAGTTTATGTCGATTCCATTACCTTGTTAGATAGAGGGTCTGTTCAATTGTTGGAAAGAGATATTACCGATGATTCCCTGCATCTTGTTGAAACTAAGATATTAGGTAGCAACGGCCGCTATTCTTTTGAAGACATACCGCCAGGTGTATTTTATACCAAAGCGCTTGTCCATTCTGCTTCAATTTATTTTGATGCCTTTCTACCGACCTATTTTGATGCGGTGCCTTATTGGTATGACGCAGTACCTGTAGATCAGTGTGACACCTCGGACGTAAAGCGAGATATCTATCTCTTGTCAAGTGAAAAAATAGCAGGTGGTCGGCGTATAGAAGGTGTTGCAAAAGTAGAAAACTCAGAAGATGTGCCAGCAGGAATTGTTGATTTGATTCTAGTAGATTCTAATAATAGGCTAGTCCAGCAAAGAACCAGCAGTGTGCTAGGAAACTTTCAGTTTGATGATATTGCTGATGGCGAATATCTTTTACATGGAGATGTGCTCAATTCGAATATCTTTAATACCAATGCGCCAACATTTACTGTTAATAGTGAAATAGAATTTTTAATTGTTAACGTATATGCTGACTCACTTACAATAGACTTAGTAACAGCAGTGGAACAAGTCGTGGATAAACCTTCTATGGAAATAAATCTTTACCCAAATCCTTCTGACGGACTTATAATCGCTAAGCTTGCTTCAGATACTTGGCAGCTGGAAACTCTTGAAATATTAAATAGAATAGGGCAGCCGATTGAAGTCATTCGCTCAGACAATATTTCCCGATTAAGTCCGCAAGCAATTTCCTTTACTACCGATAATCTTGCAGTAGGAATCTATTTTGTTAGATTAAGAACCGATGTGGGAATTCATGTGACAAAATTGATTAAGATTTAATATTAAACTAATGGAAAAAATTCCTTCTGAAACAACAATCAATACAATTCTTATTGGAGATCAATTAATAACCTAAATCCCTCTTTCATCATAATTACTATATTCACCATCACCACTTTCATTATATTTGATCTAACTAAATATGTAATTTTCCGTTATTGGCTCATTGCAATTATAGTAGGGCAAGGACGCGAACAGTAGGAGATGATATACACCCTGAGACGGTGCAAGAGGTACCTGCCTATTGTGGAACAGGAGCACTTAATGGAGATTATTACAAGTCTTATACTTGGCAAGTTGTTTTATATGAAATAGAAGTACGTGATAATTCTCTTGAGTTTGAATGCTGTCAGGCTTTTGGGAGAAATTAAAGCAAAGCCTATAGCGTCAATATCCTAGGCATTGATAAAATTGAAAAATCAATCCATGTTACGAATTAGTGTATTTTTAATTTTATACTTTGCTCAAGGTACTTTATTTGCGCAATCTCAAACTATATTCGATTCAGTAGGTGTGCACTCTAATAAGGTATTTCTTCAGTTTGGATACTTTGAAGATAATTCTTTAGTTGAAAATATAACTTATGAAAAAATCAGTGGTTTTAAATCAACAAAGCTAGGTCTTATTAAATACTACTCAGACAAAAGTTCATGGGGATACAATCTTATTCATTTTAAAGGACAGAATTCTTAAACGGATTCTCTCGATTTTCTAGTAATATATTCTGATGGTAGTGTTACAATAGAAACCCTAGAAATAATTAGTCAAGAAGAGTTAGCCTTCATTGGAATGGATATATCTTACTATAGAACCTTCCTGTCAAGAACGAGATTTAGCTTTGGAGCTAAATGTAGTGCTGGTTATAGCCATAAGAGAAGAAAGACGTTTTCTACGTTTCAAGTAAATAAAATTTATAATGCACTAGGTGTTAGGGCTAATTTATTTTCAATGTACAAACTAAATGATAGATTTGACCTCTACATGGATTTAAATTTATTGCAGTACAATCTTGTCGTGAGGAATATTCAGTTCATTGATGGTGATATTCAAAGGAATGTAGGAACTGTCGGATATGGCGAATTTGATCTTCTTGGTAAATCCATTGCTAGAATTCACATAGGTTTTGCCTATAACTTTTAACTGCAGAAATTGCATTCGATCATTAAGGGCTAATGGCAAGGTCGTCAACCTGAATGCTTAAATTACTATGTTATGAAATAGTTCTTGCACCCTTGAAGTCATCTGTCGGTGTATTCAGGTAGATTACTGGATCTATTATAGCTATCTGACCTAAAGGTGTCATTAACGCATTGCCAGGATGTAAATCTTCTACAATATAATCAGGGCTGACATAGGTGTCACCGCCCTTGTGCTCAAACCCCATTTTTTCCATTTCTAGAATTACTTCTTCCCTTTCGGCACCTCTATCTGCAATAACAAAAGGCTGAGTAAGTACTACACTAAAGCAAGGTTCTTCTGGATAAGTCCTCGAAAATCCAATTAAGGTGTATGGCGCCTCAGGAAATAGGTAGTTATGTAACGCAGTCCTATCAAAGAATTCAAGGGGACTTTCATGAAACTTTAAACTATTGAATTTTGTGACATACAACTGTCCCCCGTTGAAGAAAACATATTGCTCTGCACCATTAGCTAAGTATAAACCTATTCTGTTAAACTCTGTAGGTCTGTAGAAAAGATTTTCTCTTTTCGCATAGTCTAGCAAGCTAGCTATCTGTTGTTCTTTCGTTCTCTTATTTGATTCTCGATTTTCTGCGTTTGCGTCATAGCTTCCTGATGCGATAAGGGTTGCTTGCAAAAGCCTAAGACCTCCTCTTTTACGGCCTTGTTCCTCATTAGGTGATAATCTGTTAATGGTTGGATTTCCTTTATTGTTTTCGTAGGCTTCATTTGATGATTTCATACTGTGTTTTAGTAGAAGATATTCACAGGGTTTACTTGTAACTGAAAATAGGTATATCTAGCTTGCTGAGACCGTCTATTAGTATAGGGTTTTGGGAGGTGGACGTCTTCGGGATTTTAGCAGAAACAATTCTAGGTACAGCTTCTTGAAGGTAGTCAACCAATTCAAACAAATAGACTATGTTATCAGCATTGTCATCTGCAGAAGCAAACGAATGCTCTTTTGGTTTTAAGCCTCGTATTATTGCTTCAGTAAAAGCACCATTTTCCCATTTGTCATCTTCATATGATTTTTCATCCTGAGACGAAGAGACAATAAAGTAAGAGTCATTTTTTCCATTTAGAAGGACAGAAAGTGACTTCGCTAATTCTATTTCGTTTGATCTACCAGATTTAGTGCCATCATATTTGGGGTAATTTATAGAACCAGAATAGCAAGCATCCAAGAAGAATACTTTCTTGCAATTCACAGAAGCAATAACATCAAGGATGTCATTCTCGAAATCTAGAGACGAAGAATTAGAATACAGCGGATCATAATTACTAGCTGCAATCTTGTACTTCTGGCTCTCTTCGTGATAAAAACCATGACTTGATAAATAGAAAATCACAACATCATTGGAACCTATTCGATTTTTGAGAGTGTAGTCGTTCTTGATGTTTTCGAAGTGTCTAGCTAGTCCCTGTTTTGTAGTTTCCTGTGCATCAGTTATAATGTTAATCTCTACCTTTCCAAATAGACCGTCATTGTCATTCTGTAAACTGAATATATTTCCTAAGTCTTGGGCATCCTGTGATGTATACTTTAGATCTGAGGAAGGAATGCCGATGGAATAGACGAATAAATTTGGTTTAATTGGGAGATAATTGATCTTATAAGGATCGAGACCTGTTATTCCATCTGTTGTCTCCATCGCTATAGAAACTATATTAGTACCGTAACTCAAGTTGATTACATTCCTGTAGTCATGGATATAACCATCATCGGTTTTATTAATGTTGTATTCCAATTTGCTTCCTTCCCTGCTGAGTGGATCTTGATTTAGATCTATATGGATACTAGAGAGTGGTATTCGTTCTTTGTTAAAAACCTTGAACCTGATATCATATGTAGGATACTCAGAATCTACTTCAGTATTAGAATTAGTTATCTCAGGACTGAGACTGATAATCGCCGTTTCTTGAGAATTCCTGCCTAAGGTCATTTCATCTTTTTCTAAGCTTTTTGCTGTATTGTTGTTATTCGGAATGTATATTTCATTTGTATGACACGCTTTTTGAAGCCTAGCAAAGGACATGATTAATTCATCCTCTCTGTTCTTAGGACTGGCAAATTCCACAATGTCAGTTGTTAGTTCCTTTTCCAGTTTTCCATCATTAAAAACCTGGACATCAGCATGATTTCCTTTCTCAGTTTTTAACTGGAATATCTCACCTTTCTGAACCCAATCATGATTGAGAATCATTTCCCCAAGATTGACACTATAGATTATAGTTCTCTTCTTGTCGCTGTGGAGCTTCATGTAATATTCGTCTACGTGTATTGTGCATTTACATGGTTGTGTTTCGTTAAGAGCTATGTTAGCATTGTGTAAGAGATAGGGTTCTGTGGAAGAGGTATGATTAACAAAGTGCTCATTGATAGTACTAACTGCAACTGCTATTTCCATGTCAGATGCTTCATCTATTAATTGAGATATGATTTGTTCCTTGGACTGACCCATCAGCATGCATGTTATGACACAGAGAAGGGCTGTAATTGAATTTATTCGCATCATTTACTTAGTTGCTATTGTTCTTTGATAAATAATAATAGAATCCGTCACGGATGAATAGACGACTGTTGTCACTAAAACTGCAGGATTCTTGAATCTCTACACAATCATCCATTTCTAATGATTTAGGAATCGCTTCTTTGATAATTTGGATATATTCCTCGTTTTTTTTGATCATTCCTAAGGTTATGCCATTATTTCTCTCATGATAGAATCTAATGTGCTTATCCAGTCGTGCACCATGTGATTTTAATGATCTGACCTTTCCGTACTTGAATTTTCTCGGTAGATTGTCTTTGCTGCAGGGGCATATAACTGCTTTGGTGCTTAGTTCACAATCATTTAGAAACGAAGTCTTGTTGAGTTGGGCAAGCGTGCTCACTGATGAGTTCGATTCTATTAGTTTGTCTATTGCTATAAGTCCTTGATTCACGATTTCAGATTCAGAACTATGTAATTTCGCTAAGGATTCCAGTAGCTCAGCACTTTCTCTCTGACCTTGATCTATCAAGACATTGTCATAGATGGCATTCAGTTCTTTCTCGAAGCCTTTGGCATCCTTTTTAATCAAATAAGCAATTGCACTATTCAAGTATCCATCAAAGTTGTCCGGATCTAATTTTTTGACTTCCACGAAATACCTCAGAGCGTTAGATAATAATATTTCACGCTGGATACTAAAAGCTGGATTGATACTTTTAGAGCCGTTCTTTTCGAAGGGCTTACTTAGTCGAGTACTGTAGTCCATTTCAATTGGGTAGATGAATGGGTCCAGATTCTCGTCTCCCATATTCAAAGCTTCGAGAATATAGTATACGCCAATATTGTTATAGACTTCTTTTCCTTGGTAATAGTCAGTTATAAATACCAGTGCTTCTCTGGCCAATTCATGATGCCCACCTAGTGCTAATATCTGTGAGAATTCGAATAAGGTAGAGAGCGTATCTAATTTAGCTATAGCCAATCTGGAAGACTGTTTCCTTTCTGCTTTAGTAGGGTAGTACAGAATGGATCTATTATCAAGATTATACGACGAATAAACACTATCTATAAGTATGTGTAGACGCTTATCTATGTCATAACCAGCGATGTGACCTGCGAAGGCCCCATGGATATCAGCATTACGTTCTTCAGTGATGGTGACATCAGCTAACTTGTCAAAAGCCAAGAAGTCAGTTATGAAGTTGCTTTCCTTAGAATGGGACTGGAAACTATGTGCCAACTCATGGCCGATTATAAAAGCAAGACCATTTTCTCCTAGCTCTGGTAAAGTCGCACAGAGGTCGATTACTTTTTGTTCTATTGTAATTATATTCAATCTCGAATTATAGCTAGCGACCTTGTCAGTACTATTTGTAAACTTGATCTCGGGCTTAGGTAAGTTGTAATTACCGATGGCCTCATAAAGTCTATCTAGGATCAAGACTGGATCGATAGGTTCTTGTCCTATCACTTGAAAGGACATAAGCATATAGAATATGAGACTCAACTTATTCATGACCTAAGATACTTTTTGCAAGATCAGCATATTCATGTGTGTTCTGGTCTGCAATGCTTTTCATTTTTATCTTGCCCTTCTCTTCGTTTGTTGACATTAGAATGATTGCAAGTAAGATTTCATTTTTGGTACGCGATAATCCAGATGAATCAGAAACTAGTAACTCTTTAGCTTGATGATACTTGCCAGTCTTTATGTGCTTAAGCAATAACAAGTAATTGCTCTGATCTAAACTCAATTTGTGATCTGATAGATTATGACCATCTCTTAGCTTCTCTAATTCATTCTTTATAGCAGTGTCTTCTTCTTTTCTATCTGTAATAAAAGCTCTATCAGAAAGATTGTCGATATCCCTGTTGATGATTTCATTCAAGGCTAAATCTATTCGTTGATCAATTCCAGAGTCATGTTTAGTATACAGAGAGTACATCAAGAGGAGCCCACCTAAAATGATCAGCGGTATAAGCCAAGACCACCATCTTCTGCTAGTTGCAGATAATTCGACTCCCTCAGGGTCACCATCATGCCCCCGGAGGTCAGTTAAGTGGTCATACAATTGTTTCCTGGACTGAATCTTGACTACTTTCTCAATCTTCTGATTGAATTCTATGTCTTCTTTCATAGTTGAATCATCGTTTAGATATAACATGATTTGGCCCATTATCCACATGGGAAAGAGAACCTATCACATATTTATCCATCAATTCTTGAAATGTCGCCTTAACCATGTGTCTTTTCTTTTAGAAAAAACTTTTTGAGCTTCTGTATACACTTATAGCGTCTCTTACGCACATTCTCCTCAGAAATGTCTCCTAGTGCCTCAGAAAGGTCTTTGTCGCTCATTTTGTCGTAATACTTGCCTCTGAGAAGTCGCTGACAAGCAACGCCTAATTGTTGTAGACAACTGAGAAGCCGCTCTTCTTGGTCGTCTTCGGCCTCCATGGTGAAATTTATGTCCTCAAAATCATTGTATGCATCATCCGCAAGACTGTTGGTAAGGCTCTTTTTGCGAAGTTCTTTTAACCATAGATTTCGACCGACACTAAAAAGAAAGGTGCTGAGTTTCGAGGTTAATGAGAAGTGACCAGAAATAACTTTCTCATATAGGACGATTATGGTCTTTTGTTCTATGTCTTGTGCATCTGCAGGACTACCATTATTATTTGTGATGTAGTTTTTTAGCTGAATAGTCCTGTTATGATAGATGGCCTGAAATGCTTGGTCCGATCTAGCAGAAATACCAGTTAGAATCTCAGAATCAGTAAGGTGTGTATGATCTCTCAAAATATTTTTTACTCTATGAGGCGACAA
>CALEAC010000162.1 GCA_937944095.1 uncultured Saprospiraceae bacterium | reverse complement strand
GCATGATATCAATAAGAGCTTCTTTTTCAGAACGACAATTGCGACATCGATAGACTTAACCAAGAAGAAAATTGATACGGGTATAACGAGTAGACCTTGGCGGCAAAGAGCGACCGTCGCAATTGGTTACAGATTCTAAGGGCTGCTTTGTGCAGCTGTTATAGAGCTTATGCTTGGATTTAAGGGTTGTTTAAGAAGGTCTTAGCTAGTTAAAGCTGGAGTAGTATGAACATTGCAGTCCTTTGTGCCTATCGCTAATAAATCCTATCTTTATTATAGATATTAGGTTCTGGACTATAATCACATCGGTATGAATAAGATTTTATTACTTATAGTAAGCGCCCTGCTCCTGAGCTACACTGTCAGCTACACTCAGTACGACAGACCACATGACTGCTATGATATGGAAAGTATGAGCAGTACTGAGCTGCATGCAGCTATCACGATGATCAATGGACTGAGTGATGACCTGGCATTTAGAAATAGTTATACCCACCAATTGGATTCGACTATTTTTAAAGCCGTTATAGATACCCCTGACTTATTTGTGGAATTAGAAAAAACAATTGTCTTATTCGAGTCAGAAACCATAGAAAGAAGATTGGAATATTTCTGGTCTGCAGCTCTACAGGACAGTTTTTATTCTTATACCGTCTTTAATTATAATGATAATGGGCAGCCTACCTCAATTAGAGGTTATCGTTGGGATGGGAATCGTGACAATATTGATGATGCCCGACCGTTCGCTTACGAAATAACTTTCGAGTATGCTGCTGCCGGCTTATTGGTTATGACCACCCTTCGTGACAGTCTGCATCAGTCAATTGATAGAAATCGAATTGAGGCCCAATATTATTATGATGCTAAAGGTAGACTAGATAGCCTGCACGAATTTAATTTGTACTCTTCTGATGATGACACAATTTTTCATAGCGGTCGCATTAAGTATCTCTATGGTACTAACGGTACAGTCATCAGTGAATTGACTGAGAGTTATTCCTATCCTGACAGGATCAAGGCCCGTAGCGAGCTTACTAGAAGATACCATTGGAATAGTGATAAGTTAAAATCCGAGAAGCGACTGCTAGAATGGGAGAAAGAATATACATATGATGACCTCGATAGAGTGCAGAAGGTCAGGACAATAGATTATATCAACCTCGGTGGTGACAGACCCTATGATAGAAATTACAAATATTACGATAATGGCGATCTGGATGTAATAGAAACCGTCGAAGATTGGGACTCTGATTATGTCACCACCTACAGTTATTGTCAGAAGTATGATCCACTCCTTAGAACCTCAGATGTGAAGCTTCCCAAGTATATGTATCAAAATAACTTTGAACGGCGATTTGAGTTGGGTCAGTATATAGTGCCGAGCGAAGGATTATTGGTGGAGGCCGGAGGTTGGAGTTCAGTCGATCGTTTTGATAGAGAAAAGGAGGGCCATGTTAAGGCAATTTACTTCTATTCTCCTATACCCGGTGTGTCTACTACAGAACCAGATATAGATGCTGGCCTAGAGTTGCATCCTAATCCAGTTACAGAATCACTGACAGTATCAGGACTAGATGTCGAGGGTCCTGTGGTAATCAGTATCTATACTATAGCGGGCCTACTGATCGAGACTATAGATGGCAACCCAGCAGATGCTATCTCTGTAGCAGAGTTACCTGCTGGCGTGTATGTGCTAGCTGTAACAGACAGTACTGGACAGACTATGAGTGGGCAGTTCGTAAAGGTGGATAAGTGAAGTGTGTGCTAACGGCCAAACAAATTGAGGTATAGTGTCGAGCCGAATAACTTACACAGTTAGAAAAGTATAGTACTTGTAGGTGTTATTTCAGTATTCGAAAATCTGCATCGCTGAATTGTTGTTAGCGATGACTAACAGATCGGTATTACCACTCTTAATAGTTGTTACAGCTCTGACATCTCTGTCAGCAGATATGCCGGTATCCTTAGTCCGTAAGACTATGATCTGATCTTGATCATCAAAGCTTAATAAGCAGCCCTTTCCAGCATCACTCCGTGTCGTCTCGACTTCACGATTGTACATATTTCCAGCAAGGAAAATATCAATTTGCCCGTCTTTATCGAAGTCAGCTATAGCGATACCATAGACGGGCGCTATCTGCGCTTCATTAGGGAGGACGATTGTCTCAAAACTGTTTCCGCGGTTAAGGAAGATGGTATTAGAGAAAGTTTGCGCTTCGTTGAGGACTGTCTTTTCTGACATCTTTCCTTCGAGTACTTGGTCTATCGTTGCGAGTCCGAAGTCCTTGTATGATTCGAATTTGTCAGAGACAAAAGGCATCTGCTGTGACGAACACTGACGACCTCTGACAGGATAGCATTGACCTTCTTGGTAGTAGCCGAGATACACATCGTTAGTGCCATTCTTATCGAAATCATCTACGTACACTTTGAATGGTTCTTCGACTGTGGCTTTATACTTTATGTTATGGCCTAGGTTACCAGCGATAATATCGTTCTTGCCATCACCATTGATATCTGCGACCTCTACGGTATTCCACCAGCCCTTGGTATTATTCAGACCGAGGCTGCTACTGAGGTCTAAGAACTGAGGACCTGTTTTCATAATCATAATAGGCATCCACTCACCGACGATCACGAGTTCCTTTTTTTTGTCACCATCCATATCTACCAATTGAGCATCGGTAACCATTCCTAGATTCTGGAACTGTGGTGCGACAGCTGC
>CALEAC010000161.1 GCA_937944095.1 uncultured Saprospiraceae bacterium | reverse complement strand
ATCGGGTTCCTATCAGGTCTCGTCGGTATAGGTGGTGGCATCTTTCTCTCCCCTCTGTTACATCTTAGTCGCTGGGCAGCACCCAAAGTGATCGCAGCCACCTCCGCTATCTTCATCCTCGTCAACTCGATAGCTGGCTTGACTGGTCAGATTATGACGAATGGCTTTGCACTGGAATTTTCAGTTTTATTGCCGCTACTGATTGCAGTTTTTATCGGTGGCCAGCTTGGCGTTAGATTATCAATCTATAAATTCCAAGCCCTAACTGTCAGACGTATTTCCGCTGTTCTTATTATAATAGTGGCAGTCAGATTACTCTTACAATAGAACCCTGTCTCTAGTAGAATCCTATCTCTAATACATAAAGGGTAACCAATAGTAATTAGATTGTATTGTTGATTTCTTTTACCTTCGTCAATATGAAAATACTGTGCTTCGGATTAGCCGCAGAGATAATCGGTCAGCGAGAATATATCATTTCAGATGAGCAGCCATCTACTGTCGAGGCGCTTAGAGGTCACCTCTTAGAGCAATTCCCACAGTTCCGAGAATACCATCCCTTTATGCTCGCTGTGAATCAAGTCTATGCTCTAGCAGAACAACAGCTCAGCAGCAATGATGAAATCGCTATCATACCCCCTGTCAGTGGTGGATAGCCAGATAGACATACAACTCAAGGCCGAGCCCCTATCGGTAATGGACTGTTATAACTTCGTGGTCGACGAGCACTGTGGTGGTATAGACTTATTTGTCGGGACAGTACGCAGATGGAATAAGGGGCATGAAATCACCAAGTTAGAATTCGAATCCTATGCACCTATGGCCCTGAGTGAACTCAAGAAAATAGCGAATCATGCTAAGGCGCATTTTGAGGCGAAGAAAATCAGTATCCATCATCGCATCGGCACGGTTGGTATCACAGAGATAGCCGTTGTTATAGCTGTTTCTTGTAAGCATCGATCAGCCGCTTTTGATACTTGTGCCTACCTCATAGATACACTCAAAGAGAAGGTGCCGATCTGGAAAAAAGAATACAAAGTAGATGGCAGTTACTGGGTCAATGCGCGGCCATAAATCGCTGATATGCGAGGAAGCCTCCTTTGAGACTAAAGATTTTGGCGGTAGGTGTATGGGCTAGCCATTGAGCAACAGCTTTTTTGGAAGTGCGTCCAGTGCGACAATAGACAATCGTTGGCACAGCTGCCTTTAGCTCATATTCGCTCATGGCAGTCAGATCTAACCGAACTGTATCAGGGCTAATAGCCTGATGTTCGTGCGGTGGCATAACTGATATAAAAGAATAAGACCCCAGTGCTGTTCCTATGTCAGCTGCAGTTATTTCTGGGACCAGAGCACCATCTTCATGATCATAATTACTTTGTTCATAGACCTCAGTCAGATCAGAATTATAAGTCTTACTCAGTTGGATAATCAACTGCTGATTAGTCAGACTATTGTAAGTCAATAACTTACCAGCTAATGGCTCACCTATCCCCAGAATATACTTGATCGCTTCGTTCGCTTGCAACAAGCCAATGATCCCAGCGATGGTATTCATCACACCAACCTCTGAGCAAACTGGTGTATTCGGATCTGGGTCTGAGAAGAGATCCCTCAGGTGGATATCTGTCTCCGCCCCATTGACAAACAAGGACACATAGCCTTCATACTTATGTATAGCGCCATATATGAGTGGGATACTTTCGAGCACACAGAAGTCATTCGTGAGGTACTTACAGAAAATGTCATCCGTACATTCCATGACGAGGTCAGCACCAGTAAGTAATTCATCTATGTTATGCTTAGTGAGGTATTCAGCGCAAGCTGTAATTTCTATGTCGGGATTGAGCTGTTGTAGTTTTTCTTGTAAGATTACTGCCTTCGTCTTCTGATCAGCTGAGCTAAAGAATACTTGTCTATGCAGATTACTGACACTCGGTCGATCAGCATCTATCAGTGTCAGTCGACCTACTCCAGCACCTGCTAGATAAGCAGCGGCGATACCGCCGAGACCACCGCAGCCGACAATCACGACCTGGGCATCGAGCAGACGTTGCTGGCCAGACTCCCCTATTTCAGCCAATATTTTTTGACGTGCATATCTGTCTTCCACTTGTACTTATTAGTCGGTAATCATTATCTGAGACCTCTAGATTACTATAGGTCGATGCAATACTATACATTTATACAATAAAGATAGAGGATTGCTCATAGATCGACATAACCGCATAATCGACTACCTACGACTGTCAGTGACTGATAAGTGCAACTTACGTTGTAGCTATTGCATGCCCGAGGATATGTCTTTTCTAAGTCGAGCAGAACTACTGACCTATGAGGAGATGTTCCGTATAGTCAGTCTCCTCGTCCCTGCTGGTATCAGCAAACTCAGGATTACTGGCGGTGAGCCACTCCTGCGTAAGGATATTATGCAACTTTTCAGGTCACTCAGTGGCATCTCAGGACTGAAGAAGATAGCCCTGACTACGAATGGCACACACACGCTGCGCTACCTGGATGAGCTGATGGAACTTGGTGTCAGAAGTATCAATCTAAGTATAGACAGCCTCGATCAAGAACGATTTTTTGCGATAAGCAAAAGAGATCTATTCCAGCCTGTGATAGCTTGTCTACAAGAGATGATGACTCGAGACCTGGATCTGAGGCTCAACTGTGTCGTGATGAAGGATCAAAACATCGATGATATCATCCCCATGGTAGAATTAGGACAAGACACTGCAATAGCAGTACGCTTCATCGAAGAGATGCCCTTCAATGGGCATGGTGGCTATTATGAAAAATTAGAATGGGACCATCAACGTATTCTCACCCACATAACAGCACGTTATCCCGATTTCCAAAAGTTACCGGATCCCCCCAACTCTACCTCACTGAATTATCAAGTCACTGGATTCAAAGGCACCTTTGGGATTATACCAGCCTATACACGTAGTTTCTGCGGCAGCTGTAATCGCATAAGACTGACAGCCCCAGGCATACTCAAGACCTGCCTCTATCAGCAGAGCCAACTCAGCATAAGAGATATCATGAGAAGTGGTGTCAGTGACGAAGAACTGCTACAGACCTTCCAACATGCCATCAGTAACAAAGCCCTGAATGGCTTCGAAGCAGAGAAAGCAAATCCAACACATATTTCAGAATCCATGTCCCTCATAGGTGGCTAAGATGATCACAGTAGAGGCTGCTATACAACTTATAGAACAGCACTGCCTTTCGGCAAAAGCTGAAAGCGTCAGTCTCTCAAAGTCACGACAGAGGATACTGGCACAGGATATTATTGCTGACAGACCTATGCCACCATATGATCGCGTCACGATGGATGGGATTGCTATCAGCTACAGCGCTTATGAAGCAGGCCAACGTCAATTTAAGATAGAAAGCATAGCCGCTGCTGGGAGTCCACAACGGAGCTTAGAAGACAATGATTCATGTATAGAGGTCATGACAGGCGCCATCTTGCCAATCGGTGTCGATACCGTCATCAGATATGAGGACCTACTCATAGCAGAGGGTTCTGCGACGCTCATCGACGCTAAGGTAAGACCACAACAGAACGTTCATCACCAAGGTAGTGATAGAGCGGCAGGCAGTACCTTACTAGCAGCTGGTCTCGTGATCGGCGCACCAGAATTAGGCATCCTAGCAAGTGTCGGCAAAGCAGAGGTCCTAGTCAGACAACTACCTCGAACAGCTATCATCTCTACAGGTGACGAGCTCGTAGAGGTTGCTGACACCCCTGCCCCACATCAGATTCGCCGCTCCAATAACTACAGCCTTGCCGCATGGCTAACTAAATATGGAATCGATGCACAGTCTTTTCATCTAAGAGACGACCTGGACCATATCACAGAGACTATCACCAAGTTACTTGAGACACATCAATTACTGATCATCAGTGGCGGTGTCTCCAAGGGAAAGTATGATCATATCCCGACTGCGCTCAAATCAGCTGGTGTGACAGCAGTCTTCCACAGCGTCCTACAGCGACCTGGCAAGCCCCTATGGTTTGGGAGTAATGGTCAGTCCGTGGTCTTCGGGTTACCCGGTAATCCAGTCTCCAGCTTTGTCTGCTGTAGCAAGTATGTGAGTCACTGGTTAGACCAATCAATCGGCAAGAAATCGTTACCCGAGACCTATGCAATCCTCGACAGTGACTACCCATTCTCACCAGACCTACATCGATATCTACCGGTCCTCACATACACGAAAGCCGATGGTCGACTGATGGCGACACCCTATGCAGGTAATGGCTCTGGTGACCTCAGTAATCTAGCTAGTATCAATGCAATCATGGAACTACCACGTGGGAAAGACTTATATACAGCAGGTGAGACCTATCCCTATTATACGATCCGTTAGCGATATAAAATCCGTTAGTGACCTGCTAGAAAATCTTGGGCCGCTTGGCGCTCTTCTGGAGTGTTGGCATTCTTGATTCTGATGGTTTCTTTGAGATCGATGAGCTTGACTTCAGAATTAATCAAGACCTTTCGTGGACAGGCATTGCCCTGACTGAGGTAGTCGAGTAGTATCGGATAAGCTCTCGGTTCCCAGATTGTAATCAGAGGCTCTGGAAAGGCTGTTTCGGGATTATAGAAGCAAGTAGCAAACTTAGATGCATCTCGATGCTCTACCAATTGCTCTATGGTCGATGCATCCACATAGGGCAGATCACAAGCTAAGGTCAGCCAAGCCGCATTAGGATCAGATCGAAATGCAGATAAGATACCTCCGAATGGGCCAAGGCCGATAAAGCTATCGACCAGCTGCGGATAGTTGGTCTTAGCTCCAGCCAGCTTAGAAACAGA
>CALEAC010000160.1 GCA_937944095.1 uncultured Saprospiraceae bacterium | reverse complement strand
TATAAAGAATAAATAGAAATCATTTCGTTTTGAAAGTAATCCTCACTTTTCTGGCCAGCATGACCACTCTCTGTCAACTCTTGTTAAGTTGTTCATGTATTGGTAATAGCTTCTGTAGTAATATAGAAAAATACACAGATAGCGACAATGACCTTGTCTTTATGGGATCATTCATTCAGAGTGAAGAGTTGGAAGGGATTTTTACTGGACTTCAATTTAAAGTTGAGAAGGTATTTTATGGTGATATTATTACACCTGATTCCCCGTTGTATGCTGGCGAACACTTTACTAATACTGATACAACTGTATGGATATTCTCTGGTAATTCGTCTATCTGTATGCCTGATATATATCTAGATCAGGCAGCCATCTTATCAGTCGCCTACAATCATAATACTTACTCGAATGCTAGTGTATTTGGTTATGCTCCTTACGTGTGTGATATCTGCTATCTACCAGTTTCTGAAAATGGGCTTGCTTCTGGATGGATTAGAGAACCTTTTGTAAATGAAGAAATCTCAATCGAAGAGTTTGAGGAACTGTTCGATAATGGTTGCGATAGCTCATCTAGTAATCATGATATCGAAAAGATCGAAGTTGATGTATTTCCTCAACCAACCACAGGCTTATTAAAGCTCCCTGAACTTTATACTGATAACTGGGACTTACGCTTATTTGATACAGGAGGGAGACAAATTGCTATTCTCAAGAGTAGCTCTATAGATATCAGCTACTTAGAGCCTGGGGTATATTTCTTACAAGGTATAAGGCAGCATCAACGATTCACAGAGCGGATAATAAAGATTTAGTTGGGCTCAATGTTCTAGCTAAACTATTTTTATGTCACACTTCTACTTCTCTAGGTAATCCAGGATGACTTCGTCGATATTCTTAAAAGCAGGCCGGTCCAAGATGTAGCCATTGGTGAGGTCGATCCATTTGGCTTCAGTAATATCTTCTTCGATCTGAGGGACTAATTTCTGCTGAGGTGCACTCATAGCATACCAGTGGGTTCTCTTGATTGCTCTTTTACCATTCTTCAGCCGATAAGTGTGTCTAGTGATTCTGATTTTTTTGCCTAGGGTCACTTGTGTGATGCCCGTCTCTTCTTCGACTTCCCTAATTGCTGCTGCTTTTTTCTTTTCGCCTGGGTCGATTTTGCCTTTGGGTAGGTCCCAATAGCCTCTTCTAAATATAAATAAGACCTTACCTGAACCATTATTGACCACGCCACCAGCGGCCTTGACGATAACGTATAACTTCTGGAAGTCTTGTATCAGCTTCTTCTTATCATGGAAATGGATAATGATGTTACCGAAGCGCTTAGACTTTTCCATCATGTCTATATAAGAAAACAGGGACTTAGATTTCCCACTGTAAGGGGCTATCAGATGATTCTCTATAGATTTAATATTCTTAACTTGCTGATTATCAGCAAGGATAAGCTTGTTTGTATTAATGTATATTTCGTACATTTGGCCTTCTTAAAAATGGACATGAGCACAGTTTCCTCACTAGTTGCTTCCAAGTTACTCAGCATCAATGCTATCAAACTGAACTTAGATCAACCCTTTACATGGGCCTCTGGGATCAAGTCTCCTATTTATTGCGATAATAGAATTGTTCTCTCTCACCCCAAAGTTAGAGATCTTATCATAGAACAGCTACAGTCTAAACTATTTGCATTCGGAGATATAGATGTTATCGCAGGAGTGGCCACGGCAGGCATCCCGCATGGTGCCTTGTTAGCTGATAGACTAGGACTACCATTTATTTATGTTAGGTCATCTGCCAAAGCACATGGTCGAGAAAACAAAATAGAAGGTGAGTTCTCGAAAGGGGCTAAGGTCTTAGTGATAGAGGATCTGATCTCTACCGGCATGAGCAGTCTAAGAGCTTGTGATGCACTAATAGACAATGGTGCTGAAATAAGAGGGGTACTCGCTATATTTACCTATGGATTTGCTCAATCCAAAAAAGCATTTTCGGATAGGAAGATCCCGATGGATACGCTAACAAACTATAGATCCTTACTGACAGAAGCAGTCAATTCTGATTATATCGCAGAAGCTGACCTACACAGCCTAGCTAGCTGGGCTGAAAATCCGCAAGAATGGTCTCATGACCACAAAGAATTATAAATGAAAGTTATTACTAAAGAGTCTGAAAAATTTCTGTACAGTTATCTCAATGCGACTTCACCGACGGGGTTCGAGTGGGAAGGTCAGAAAGTATGGGTCGATTATATAAAGAAATTCTCAGATGAGGTCCACTTAGATACCTATGGTACCGCTCATGCCGTCATCAATCCAGGTGCGGACTTCAAAGTAGTCATAGAAGCTCATGCTGACGAGATTGCTTGGTATGTCAACTATATAAGTGAAGATGGGTATATCAATGTCATCCGAAATGGTGGTAGTGATCATATCATTGCGCCATCTAAGAGAGTCAATATACATACACCAAAAGGCATCGTCAAAGGTGTCTTTGGTTGGCCAGCAATTCATGTAAGAAGAGGCAAAGATGCCAACCTATCACCTAAGCTAGAGAACATCTTTATTGATGTCGGTGCCAAGGACAAGAAAGAAGTCCTCAAGATGGGTGTCCACGTCGGCTGTGTTATTACTTTCGATGATGAACTAACTAAGCTTAATGGCCGCTACTATGCTGGCAAAGCACTCGATAACAAAATGGGTGGTTTCTGTATAGCCGAGGTCGCACGTATGATTAAGAAGAACAAGAAGAAACTGCCTTATTCATTATATATCGTCAATGCGGTACAAGAGGAAATCGGACTCAGAGGTGCTGAGATGATCGCTAATCGGATCCAACCAGATGTCGCCATCGTCACTGATGTGACACACGACACTTCATCACCGCTTATGAAAGCCAAAGAGCAAGGTGATCAAAGAGCTGGGTTAGGCCCCGTCTTAACTTACGCCCCTGCTGTTCATAACAAGCTGCTAAAGATGATAGAGAAAGCTGCTGACAAAAATAAAATTCCATTTCAGAGATCGGCTTCCAGTAGAACCACTGGAACAGATACAGATGCATTCGCTTATTCTAACCAAGGTGTCGCTTCAGCGTTGATATCTCTACCGCTCAAGTATATGCACACGACAGTAGAGATGGCACATCAAGATGATATAGAAAATGTCACCTTACTGATCTACCACACACTAATGAACATTAAGAAGAACCACGACTTCAAATACTTCAAATTCTGAAGGTAACTGATCAGCTCAGAAAGCTGCTGGACTGCTATATCTATAGTAGTCTACATATAGCCTTAGGAGCAGTTCTTTTTAGTTGGGAGTCATATCAATTGCATCAGCTCCATCCGGACAAATCTTATCTAGGACTCGTCTTCTTTGCGACGCTATTCATCTATTCTATCCATCGGATTATAGGCATTAAGCGACTGCCACAGGCTGACAGCGATGGCCGATATGGCATTATCTACAGATTCCAAAATCATATTATAATCTATGGTTTTATCGGTCTAGCAGGTCTACTGTGGATGATGACGAGAGTAGGAACTAACACAATTCTACTATTACTACCAGCTGGTATCTGCTCTCTTCTCTATGTGCTACCGATACTGAGTCATAAGAGACGTCTTAGGGATATCAATTATATTAAGATTTTTCTGATTGCATTTACGTGGTCTTACATTGCTATCATTCCTATTCTAGAAGACGCTGAGGCCAGCTATACCTGGATCAGTTTTATAGAAAAGTTCTTTTTTATGCTTGCCATAACGCTGCCGTTTGACATTCGAGATAGTCGCATCGATAAACTGACTAGTCTAAAGACACTGCCATCTCAGCTAGGCAATTCTTCTACTTATAAGCTTGCTTATACACTGCTAGCCATTGCAGGATTGCTCTTCTGCTACCAACACACCACTGGAGCAGTTACGTGGAGCTACGCTATCATATACATTGTGACTGCCATCTGCATCTGGATCAGCTGTGGCAAGAAATCAGATTATTACTTCAGTGGTTTGCTAGATGGGACCTTGGTCCTAAGGGGCGCTGTTATCTACCTCGTCTCCTTAGTCATCAGCTAATAGGTCATCAGCTAATAGGTCAGGTCGTAGTTCCTTCGTTTTCGCTACAGCATGGTCGAGTCGCCACTCATCGATGAGTCTATCATTACCAGAAAGCAATATAGGAGGTACTTCATGGCCTTTATATTCAGAAGGTCGTGTATAGACCGGTGGCGCGAGTAAGTTATCCTGGTAACTGTCTGTAAGTGCCGAACTACAATCATTCATCACACCAGGGATAAGTCGTGCTACTGAATCTACTAATACTGCTGCTGCAATCTCGCCACCAGACAACACATAATCACCTATAGATAATTCCATCGTGATATGCATATCTCTAACACGCTGATCTATCCCCTTGTAATGGCCACATATAATCATTACGTGCTCCCCTAAGGAGAGCTGATTAGCTGTCTGTTGATTATAGGTTTGTCCATCAGGTGTTAGAAAGATGACCTGATCATACTGGTGCTTAGACTTGAGCTCAGAGATACACTTATCTAGCGGCTCTACCATCATGACCATCCCTGCACCACCACCGTACTGATAATCATCGACCTGATTATGAGGCCCTGAACCATAGGCCCTCAGATCGATGAGATTGATTTCAATAAGGCCTTGTTTCCGAGCACGCATTAATATAGAGTGCTGGAACGGGCTGTCCAGTAACTCAGGTACAACTGAAATAATATCAAAGGTCATAAAAGTCCGTGAAGACTGATGTCGTGACTGGTTACTCGATACCCAAGAGGGTCACATCGAATACAAGTGCTGAAAAAGGCTTGATTGTTGGTCCAGCAGCACGTTCACCATAAGCCAGATCATAAGGAATATAAAACCTGAACTTAGATCCAACAGCCATAAGTTGGAGACCTTCTTGCCAGCCTTGGATTACACCATTAACTGGAAAAGAAATCGGCTCACCTCGATCTACTGACGAATCGAAGACGGTCCCATCAATCAGCGTGCCATGGTAATGAACTTTGACCTTATCGGTGAGTGTTGGCTTCTGACCTGAATCTGAACTTTCGAGTACTTCATACTGTAAGCCTGAAGCCGTTGTGACAACCTCTTTCTTTGCGCCATTAGCCTTAAGGAATTCTTCTCCTGCTATTCTAACTTGTTCTCCTGCTTTCATCTTCGCTTTTTGGGTATAACTCTGAAATAAAGTTGCTGCCTCTGCATCTGTCATGGCTGTTTCCTTACCTTGAAATACATCTTGCATCGCTTTCTGGAATGAAGCCTGATCCAATTGAGTGATTCCTTCAGCTTTTAAATTTTTGGCGATCATCATGCCGACACTATAACTCGTGGAGTCCATCTGGGCTGTTATGTTTATTGATATAAAAAGAAATATTGGAAGAATATACTTAGTCATTTTGCTTTTTTTTATTTACCCTTAGACCGTAAGGCAGTGTAATGTTTGTAAAATAAAGGTATTGTTTCTATCCCTTTATAGAAGTTAAATAAACCATAATGCTCGTTTGGTGAATGTATATCATCAGTATCCAAACCAAAGCCCATTAGGACAGATTTGACACCGAATACCTTTTCGAACATGGATACGATTGGGATACTCCCGCCACCTCTGACA
This sequence comes from uncultured Saprospiraceae bacterium, assembly GCA_937944095.1. GTDB lineage: Bacteria > Bacteroidota > Bacteroidia > Chitinophagales > Saprospiraceae > RFSX01. The sequence continues at coordinate 10,485 of CALEAC010000160.1, read as the reverse complement.
GGGATAGGTTCTTTTCCGAAGGTATCTTTCATTGCTAGGGAGGCCGCCTTATATTCTATCGTATTGGTTGGTGTTACAGCAGGAAAACCACCATGATGTGGGGTTACTTTTACTTTGACGCCTTTGGGTGCTATTTTCTTAAAGTGATCAGTGAACAGCTTGGTAATCTTATCTGGATGCTGATCTGGAACCAAGCGCATACTAATCTTAGCATATGCCTTACTAGGTAGCACTGTCTTAGCACCTTCTCCTATATAGCCACCCCATATTCCATTCACGTCAAGTGTCGGTCTAGTCGACGTGCGCTCTAGTGTCGTATAGCCGCTCTCTCCGTTAACCGATTCTATTCCCAGCTCTTTCTGATAAGCCTTGAGATCGAATGGTGCACTATTAACGAACTTCCTGTCCTTCGTACTCAGCTCGATGACCTCCTTGTAGAAACCAGGTATGGTAATGTGTCCATTAAGGTCATGGAGTGACGCAATCATATCACACAAGGCATTAACCGGATTAGTCACACCACCGCCATATACACCAGAATGTAAGTCTCTATTAGGACCAGTTACTTCTACTTCGACATAAGATAAACCTCTCAGGCCTACGGTTACACTTGGTGTCTTATTATCTATGATGGAGGTATCTGAAAGTAAGACCACATCACAAGCCAGCATTTTACTATGCTTCTTGCAGAATTTCTCTAGGTTGTCTGAACCCACTTCTTCTTCGCCTTCTATCATGAATTTGACGTTGCAAGGGACACCGCCTTCATTCTGCATCACCTCAAAGGCCTTGACATGCATATATAGCTGCCCCTTATCATCACAAGATCCACGAGCAAAAATTGCCCCGTCTGGGTGATTCTTAGTTTTCTTAATGACTGGTTCGAATGGTGGACTATCCCATAGATCTAATGGATCTGGTGGTTGCACATCATAGTGGCCATATATAAGGATTGTGGGTAACTTAGGATCGACCAGCTTTTCTGCATAGACAATTGGATGGCCATCAGTTGGGTAGACTTTAATATTGGTCAAACCCACATTCTTCATTTCATTTTCTAGGAAGTCTGCCGCTCTAGCGACATCTTTCTTATACCTTGGGTCAGCACTGATAGAGGGTATCTTTAGAAATTCCATCAATTCACTGAGGAATCTGTCTTTGTTTTTCTTTAGATATTGTTGCATAAAGTTTTTTGATTAATGGAAGTGCAAAGGTAAGTCTTATGTACAAATCAAGCTTGGTCGAATTCTGCGTAGTATTTATTAATCTTGATTCTCAGTTCTTCTGGGCTGACGTCCTTATATAACTTACCTGAAGAAGCATAAGAGATTGCACCATTTTCTTCAGAAATCATCACTGCAAGCAGATCGGAATCTTCAGTTGCACCTAGACCTGCTCTATGCCTCAGGCCGACATCGGCTGCCAGGTTCCTATTCTCGGATACTGGTAAGATACAGCTAGCAGCGACAACTTTGTCATCTTGGATAACGACGGCACCATCATGAAGTGGTGCATTCTTAAAAAACAGATTTTCTAATAAGATAGAACTGACTTTGGCATCGAGGACCTTGCCTGTTTTGACGAGTTCGGGGACACCCTGCTTAGTCAGTATCATCAAACCGCCTGTCTTCGTCCTACTCAGTCCTCTCGCTGCGACGATGATCTCTTCTGTCAGTTCCTTAGCGTGTGCAGAGGTATCGATGCCCGTTTGCTTAAAGAACTTTTCTATGAACTCATATCGACGCTTCAGTGTCTGATCTCCTATAATAAGGAGGAAACGCCTTATTTCAGGCTGGAAGATCACCATCAGACCTATTAAGCCAATACCGGCTACTGAGCCCAACATCAAGCTGAGGAGGCGCATCTCCAATCGGGTCACGACCGTCAGTAATACAAAGAACATAATAATCCCCATGAAAATATTTACAGCGACAGTACCACGCACATATTTGTATACCAGATATAGGATATAAGCTGCTATGGCAATATCTAATATGTCTAGTACTCTAATCTGTAATCCGCCTACTTCGAATAATATACCGATGGTTCTCTGTTTTTTCTAACGCCTAAGATAGAAGGAAATCTCTATCTAGTCTTCCCGATAGTTGACTGGGCTGCCAGTGTTATGGAAAAAGAATGACCAGATATCCGCCTGTTCGTCAATGATCTTAGAAGTGGGTTTGCCAGCACCATGTCCTGCATCAACGTCTATCCGCAGCAGCACTGGATCTACCCCTGAGTGACATTCTTGTAATCTCGCTCCGAACTTAAACGAATGAGCGGGCACAACACGATCATCATGGTCAGCTGTTGTGACCAAAGTCGCCGGGTATGCCGTATTCTCCTGGAGATTATGTAGAGGAGAATAGGATAATAAGTTCTGAAAGTGTTCTGGGTCATCACTAGAGCCGTACTCTGGCACCCAACCCCACCCCACAGTGAACTTATGATATCTCAACATATCCATGACACCTACTGCTGGAAAAGCAACTGCAAATAGCTCAGGCCGCTGCGTCATACAGGCCCCGACAAGCAGCCCACCATTAGATCCTCCAGCGATAGCAAGATGGTCTGAGGAAGTATATCCCTCTGCTATTAGATATTCTGCTGCAGCTATAAAATCATCGAAGACATTCTGCTTCTTATGGAGCATCCCAGCCTTATGCCACTCCTCTCCATATTCTCCACCACCTCTTAGATTAGGTAAGGCGAAGACACCACCATTCTCTAAAAGTATCATGCGAGATGTGCTGAACCACGGGCTCAAATTAACATTGAACCCACCATAGCCATAGAGATAAGTCGGGTTGTTGCCGGTCAATTCGAGGCCTTTCTTATGGACGATAAACATCGGCACGCGTGTGCCATCCTTACTCGTGTAGAAGATCTGTTTCTCTACATAATCTGATGGCTCGAATTTCAGCTCCGACTCAAAGAATTCTGAAGAACTATTCGTCGCGATATCGTATTTGTATATTGTATTAGGAATTGTAAATGAGCTGAACGAATAGAAGAATTCCTTATCTGCTTTCTGGCCGCCAAAGCCATTAGCACTGCCAAGTCCTGGTAAGCTGACTTCTATAGCGTTAGAACCATCATAATCAAAGCGCTTAATGACGGTCTTGGCATCTTTGAGGTAACTGGCCCATAGCTTACCGCCGCCTGTATTGACTGATTCTAAGAGGTCATTGCTCTCAGGGATAAGTTCCTTCCACTGAGATTGATCAGGTGCCGCTAAGTCTACTTCGATAAGACGATATTTAGGCGCATCGATATCAGTCAATACTAGGAATTTTCCGTTAGTATGATCGATAACACGACTCTTATTCTTAAATCCAGTGAACAGGGCCTTATATTTCTTAGAAGGGTCTGCAATCGCCCGATAGTGTGTCTCGAAGCCATCCGTACCTGTAGATACTGTTGTGATATGATACAACTTATCCTCCGTTACATAGCCCGTATGGTAGCGCTTAGGCTCCTTAGGGTCACTATATATCAACTGGTCCTTAGCCTGCGCATCACCTAGACGATGGTAATAGATGGCGTGATAATCATTAGCAGCAGACAATTCCATCCCATCATCAGGGGCTGGGTATCTGCTATAATAGAAGCCATCCTCTAGCCAGCTAGCGCCTGAGAACTTGACCCAGTCTAATTTATCGTCTAGCATCTTGCGGGTCTCAATCTCCATGACCTGAATTGTCTGCCAGTCACTACCCGCTTCCTGGATAGATAGGGCGACATACTTATCGTCTGGTGAAAACCCTAGCAAGCCTATAGCTGTAGTACCCGCTTCAGAATAAGTATTAGGATCTAGAAAAACTTCAGGCTTGCCGGTATCGCCTTTCTGGATATATATCACAGACTGGTTCTGCAAGCCATCATTTTTGTAGAAAAAGTAGTACTCGCCTCTCTTAAAGGGAGAACTGAGTTTTACGTAATTAAAAAGGTCTTTGTAGCGCGCTCTAATCTTATCCCGATATGGAATTTGTGCCAGATATGATGAGGTGACCTTATTCTGGGCTGTAACCCAAGCCTTTACATTGTCAGCAGTATCTACTTCTAACCATCTATAAGGATCAGCAATAGATATCCCGTGATAATCATCTACAACATCGTCATCTTTGTGGGTCATCGGATATTCCATAGTCGCAATATTATTGGTTATCTTTGAAGTACCCCTGTTACATGATGAAAAAACGACAATTATCAGGGTAGAAAGAACAGTAACATATTTAATTAAACTCATATCTATAGTTCTGGATAGTACCCGATCAAGATAGCTTAATAAATTCTATATTCGTACCATGTCTAGCAAATCCATAAGATTTTTTTCAATCCTGACGCTAGGTCTTTGTTGTCATCATCTCAGTGCCCAAGGTGATTTTACTTGGTTCAATCCAGAGAATTCCTATACCGTCCAGAAAGCTTCTGAGCAATTCGCAGATTGTCGTATCGAAAAAGATGAAGTCAATCAGCTGTCTGACAAAAAAGTCTTGGAATATAGACCTAGACCATTGTTCGTCTATAACCACCCACAGATCAGAAAATACATGGTCAACGAGTTCCTCATGGAAGCTCAGGCTTATGTCAATAAGGTCGGTGACAACCATTTCATGATTATCCAATTCTTGATTAATTCAGATAAGGCTAAGAACAACTATGGCAACCTAGAAAAAGGTGGTAAAATTAAAGTCTCTCTCATAGGCGCAGACCATATCTATCTAGAGAACATAGAACGTGACCGAGGAAAGGTAAAGCGGAATGCAAAGAGAACCATATACACAGGTACTTATGCCATCAATGAAGAGAATCTAAAGTCACTCAAAAAACATGCTTTGGATAAGATTACCGTACTCTGGGAAGAAGGCGTAGAAGATTACCATATCCAAAACATAGACCTGATCAGACAACAACTTAACTGCGTAGAACCATAAAGAAAATGCTGGGATTGAAATTACCGACTGACCCAAGATGGGTCAATCTAGCAGAAAAAAGTCTAGAAGAAATACTCACAGATCATGCTTACTGTGAGCAAAAAGCAGCTACCACCTGTATTAGTTTGATCCAGAGATTTCCCGAAAGAGAAAAAATGGTCCGAGAACTAGCACCTATTGTCACTGAAGAATGGGGCCACTTCCGGCAAGTCCTCAGAGAAATGGATAACCGAGGTCTCAAATTAGGTCCCCAAAGGAAAGACCTCTATGTCAACAAATTGTTAGAATTCCAGAAAAAAGGTGGCAGTAAGGATGATCAATTATTAGAAAGACTACTAACGTTTGCACTCATAGAAGCACGTAGCTGCGAACGATTCCGATTGCTTTCCTTGCACATCTCTGAGGAAGAGCTAAAGAAATTCTACCATGGCTTCATGGTATCAGAAGCGGGCCATTATAAGTTATTCATCGATCTGGCTAAAGGTTATTTCGGCGACGAAGTCGTGAAAGTCCGCTGGCAAGAATACCTCGAATACGAGGCGACTGTCATAGAGGATATGACACCTAGAGGTGACAGGATGCATTAGTTCATAACAGCTACTCTAGCGGTCACCTCATTCTAAGATGCGGCCTGGAGGTTTTCTTTGTCCTTCATACCGGTGAAGAAGTCCTTTTCGCTATTTCCTGATACTTTGATACCGCCTCTATCCTTTCTAAGAATTCTGGAGAATAATGATAGTTCCTTATCGAAAATCCACTGGAACAGTAACTTCGTCCATGAAGTATGGTACACTAATGTGTCATAATATTCAGGTGCTATCGCTCTAATCTTAGGTAAATTATTCCACGGCACATAAGAAAAGTCATGATGTTCATTATGATAACCTACATTAAAGGATACCTTATTCAGGATGCCGTAGTAACTATAGGTCTCCTGAGGCGGTGCGACTAAGAAGTGTTCCTGTATCCATCTGGCGCCAAGAGGATGAAAACCTATAGAGAACACAAACGAAAAAGCAAAGTATAGTAAGGCAATAGGTCCTAAGAAATAATAGACTGCGACATCAAATGCGATAAGCGCTATTATATTGACATAGATCCACTTGCTGGCAAACTTTATTTCTTTGAGTCGAGGTGGTCTGAGTGCCGTGAATACTGGAAAAAAGGCTAACCATATAGATTTTCCTATAAAGTTAGAGCCTATAAGCTTCGCTTCCCACTTACTTGGTAGATCGGCATCGATGTCATAATGCCCTTGGAAGGCATGATGCTTCAGGTGATACTTCCTAAACGAAACTGAAGTCGGAAAGCCATTAGGGATGTCGCAAAGAATACCACCCCACAAATTGGCGATTCTATTCTTGAAGACCATATTATGTGTGAACTCGTGCATCAGCACAAATAGTGCATGATTAGCAAAAGCACCGATGCAGTAAGCCATGACAAGTGCCATCCACCACTGCTTGTCCGCTAGGAACCACGCTATGACAATCTGGAGAATGACGATACCCAAGGTATAAAGAAACGTATTAGGATTTCTTCCCATAAGTTTCTTAATTTCAGGATACTTATTGATAATTTCTTTGGTCCTTGATATATGTGGTTCAGCGGTATCAGCATATTGGAAATCAGTCTTAGTAGCGGACATCTTTGTCTAGTTTTATACAAAAGGTAAAATTAGACAATTTTGTTTTGCTTGTTTGAGGATTATCGAATGACAGTTTCACTTTCGGAACTATTATTGAAGAAATGTTAAGATAATGAATGAAAAAACCATGGACTTACCTAAAATTTTGATAATAGATGATCGAGACTTTGATCGTATTATCTACAAAGAATACCTCGGGGATTCGAACTATACCTTTGCAGAACTAGATGATGGCTTAGGTGCCTTAGAAAAACTGCCTGAAATAAAACCAGATTTGATACTGCTAGACTGGCAAATGCCTAAGCAAGGTGGACTAGAAACACTGAAGTCGATAAAGAAAAACAAGGCGTTCAATGATATTCCGATTATCATAATCACAGGTCTACAGGATGAAAGGGTCTTAGAAGAGGCTTTCGACTTCAAAGCTTTTGACTTTCTGACTAAGCCCGTGAGTAAAGTGGAGATTAACTCGAGGGTGCATAATGCCCTCCAATTGACTGAACAAAGTCGAATGCTCTCTAATCAGAAGAAAGAACTGATGGACCTCAACCAAATCATCAATAGCCAGAAAGAAGAGTTACAAAAGTCGCTCTCTATCAAGACTGAATTACTGGACACCAGCACAGAAGAGCATAAGAAAAACATGGGTGAGGTCACCAGAAAGATGATGACGATGGAAATGGACAATGTCAAAGTCTCCAACAACCTGAAAGGCATATTGAATCTGATAGATGAATGTTATACTCAGCTGAAAAGCGAAAATCCAGAAAGCAGTGTCCTCAGAAGATTAAGACAACTCGAGAGACATATCAATACCTTAGCTAACGAAGATCAATCTTGGTCTGAATTCAAGGATGTATTCGAGACCCTAGATTCAGAATTCTTCAATAAACTCACTAAGCAGAATCCTAAGCTCACCACACTAGATCTAAAACACTGTGCTTACATCAAAATGAACATAGACAACTATGAGCTAGCTAGAATACTAAATGTAGAGATGAAGAGTCTTCAAATGACCCGATACAGGCTCAAAAAGAAACTTAATCTAAATCAAGAACAAAGTCTAAGAGAGTTTATCCACTCAGTCTGATTCATTCCAATCAACCTATAACTAGGATATCAAGAAGGTAACATATTCTTATTCGCTAGGAGTGCTTTACTGATACCAAAAACAAAGGAGGTGCCTTCACCTAGAATTGATTCAGCTCTGATGTAGCCTTCGTGTTGCTCGATGACCTTTTTAGCTATAGACAAGCCTATCCCTGTGCCTTTGTATTTGTTTTCACTATGGAGCTTCTTGAACATGAGGAAGATTTCTGATAGGTATTGGCTTTCTATACCGATACCTTCATCTCGAACTGAAAACTCATAATGGTCTTCACGATCATGAAAGCTCACAGTCACTTTAGGGTGGGTGTCAGGTTGATGAAACTTCAGGCCATTGACAATAAGATTCTGAAAAACCTGTCTAAGTCTAGACTCATCGGCTACGATATCAGTAGGTAATTCATTGACGATGACTTCCCCACCACTATCTGAAATATTCTTATGAATTTCAAGTAATAGGCGACGCACCAGTTCAGCCACATTAACTTGTTCGTATTCTACTTCTGTGGTATTGATACGAGAGAAGGAAAGCAAATCATCGATAAGTATCTGCATATTGGTACTGGCAGAAATAATGATATCCAGAAACTTGGCGTTCTTTTCATCTAGCTGGCTGTCTACATTATTCCGAAGTAATTGCGCAAAGGAGATGACAGATCTGATAGGTGCTTTGAGATCATGGGAAGCGATATAGGCAAAATTTTCAAGCTGGAGATTACTCTCAATGTACTTGGTCATTTCGTCATTCTTCTCATTCAGAATCCTGAGTTGTTTCTGTATAATCTCATCTTGCTTGACCTTATCTGTTATATCTCTATAATGTCTGATTAGGTACAACTTGTCTTCTAACTCCAGAAAGGTCTGAGCAGAGTTGACATCTATGTGCTGAGAATCTTTATAGATAAATCTATGCTGTGCTTGGCTTTTGCCATCTTGCATTGTTGTAATGATGATATCCCTAATCGCTTCCGAGCTAGGCCGTCCATCATTCTGAAACTCAGGAGATATAGCTGATAGCGCCTCGATTGAGTCATACAAGTCATGGTCATTAGGGGTAATTCGCCTCATATTCTCATTCCGCACGACCAGTTTTCCATCCATAATCCGATCACCTTCACGGTTATACTCTATTATATCTACCCCATCATAACTATTCTGAATAAGAGCCTCATAGATAGCTGTTTTGGTTTCTAATTCTTTACTGAATTTATCTCTAGCTATCCGTAGATCCTGCTCTGATTTAAACCTTTGTGTCACATCATTGAATACCAATAAAAACTCTGTACTTACTGCGCCATTAGAGGTATTGACAAGAGAGCCATACCCTTCGATTCTTACTAGACTGCCATTTTTTTTAACCCCATTGAATTCATAATAAATCTGATCGGCCCCACCTAGCAATTTCTTTCCATTCTCATAGTGCGTTTCGAGATATGATTCCTCGAGCATCAGGGTCATATCTACACCCAACATATCATGAACCTCATAACCGAAAATACTTGCAGCCCTAGGTGATATATCCTTGATTAATCCATCCACACCAACTCTGACGATGCCAGATGGGGAGTGAATGACTAGAGACTTATACTTTTTTTCGCTGGATTCTAATTGCTCTTTCCGCTTGATCTCCGTTGTAATATCTCTACTTATCTCTAGAGACCCTATGACCTTTCCTTCTTCATTCTTAACAGGTGTATATAAATTTTTAAATACTTTACTTACATCATTCCTTCTAACGATTCTCTCTATCGGCTTATCAGAAAGTGCAACGCCAAAGAACCCTTCGCGCCATCTCAGCAGTTCTTGTTCTGAAATCTGATCAGCAATAGGCTTGGTCAGATCGACATTCACATATTCTTTGAATTCTTCGTAGGCCCTATTATTGTAAGCGAGCACATTGAAGTCTTCATCTAAGGCTGTGATCCCATCTACTGAGCTTTCTAGGATTGCCTTGAGTGTCGCATTGGTATCTGATAAGGTTAGTTGCTTTATTTTCTGATCTGTAATATCGCGCGCAGAATTGACCAGCCCTATAATGTTGCCTACCTCGTCTTTGATACAAGTGATTGTGAGCTTATAGTGAACTTCTGCCTTATCATAGACAAAACTGAGCTCTCTGGAATCCATGCTACAATCTTCGAGGATTCGATTATTCAGTGCCATGTCCTTATCTAGCAATCTTGTCAGACTGACATCTTGGATATACTGTCCATCAAGTATATTATTCGAACCATATTTCTGCTCGAATTCTTTTGCAGCTAGATTACTATACTTTAGTTTCAGATTCTTATCGTAGACTAGGTAGACGTCTGGGCTCGTTTCGATAACCTTATTTATAATCGAAACTGATTCACTCTTTGACAACTCAGAATGCAGTAAGTCGAGGTGTGTCTCTATAGAATCGGTCACGTCCTGACCGAATTCTATAATACCTATCGCTTTGTTATTCTTATCATGCATCACCTTATAAGTGATCTCGATGTAATGCTTTTTGTCTTCCCCTTGATATTCGATACTCCTTTTTACTTCTCCTAGTTCCAGGGTTTTGTCATAGAAAAGTTGACGTCTTTGTTCAAAGGCAGCAGCATCATAGATCTCTCTTAGGTTTAGATTCTGCACGAGGTCTACCTGATTAATTAGTTTATATAACTCTGTAGATTTCTGGTTATAGTAGATCAAATTGTAATCCAAATCAAAATAGATATAATAGCTATCTGTCAATTCTAACATCGAAACCAACATCGTCTGTTGGCTCTGCAATTCCGAGGATAGCACTAATTCTGTACTCTTATC
>CALEAC010000159.1 GCA_937944095.1 uncultured Saprospiraceae bacterium | reverse complement strand
GCTACTCCATGCTTCGGCTCCATAGGGGAGGTTTGTCCATGCTTCGGCTCCATCTCTTTACCATCGCTATGAGGCTTCTCAATGCTTCGGCTGAGTTTTTGATGATGAGCTTGTCCATCGCTATGAAGGCTGCTCCATGCTTCGGCTGAGGCCGAAGTTCACTCACTTAAGACAGACATTTAGTCTGTCTTATCATGATTTCATCGGGAACGTGAGTTCATATTATTGAAAATAGTAATATATATACTTGGACAGTAATTATATATACTTAATTTTGGTGAAGAATAAACCCCAAGTTTCTTAGGGGTCACGCATAGAAATGTTTGTGTAATGCTCAGTAGACGAAGTGTAAGAGTTAAGGTCATGCAATTGCTATACTCGCTGGATAGAGACAGTTCTCTAAGCCTGAAGGACGTTCTCAAATCGTACAATGAGAACATAGACCATAGCTATGAACTTTTCTTATTCTCTATTTATGTCCTCATCAGGATATCGGAATGTTCGTTAAGTGACATGAAGAAGCGGAAATCCAAACATCTTCCCTCCGAATATGATAAGTCCTTTACCGATAAGCTCTATAACAATGCACTTGTCAAAGACTTAGTGGAAAATAAACCACTTCAGAAAAAATTCGAGAATTTAGCCTTTGAGTCTAAAGTGAATCTCGATTATATGGAGAAGATATACTTAGAGTTCTCTAAGACAGATGATTACAAGGCATTCATAAGCGGTGAATCCACTAATGAAAAAGTCCAGGAAACCCTCCTGACGCTCTTCAGGTATTGTAGACAGAATGAGTACTTTAATGAAACGTTAGAGGATTCGTACTATAATTGGGTCGATGATAAGTCACTGGTCGTCGGTTCAGTGAAGAAGTTTCTTAAGCTCTTACCCAGCGAGAATCAGAATGCTTTCAAAAACTTTCTGCCAGAAGATGAGACCGTCAAAGAGTATGGCCTGAATCTTCTCAAAACCTGCATCAAAAAGAAGCAGGAGACCATGGATATGATTATTCCCGTTTTAGAGAACTGGGACCATGACCGCCTCGCAGTTGTCGATACCATATTGCTTCAGATGGCTATCTGTGAATTGACTGATTTTCCGACGATTCCAGGTCGAGTTACACTCAATGAATATGTCGAACTAGCTAAGAATTACAGCACAGCAAAAAGCAAAGAATTCATCAACGGCATTCTGGATAAATTGATGAAAGACCTCACCGATAAAGGCCTCATGTCCAAAGTAGGTCGCGGCCTAGAAGCCTAAACCAAGTTGTAGAATTGGGTCATTTGCCGATTTATGACCATATTTTGTCGGTATTTAACACCTAAATGAAAGAAATGTGCTTAATTTCTTTTAAAAATCATGGTTTCCCCTGTGAAAATCACCGAATTTTACCTTAAAATTTATAAGTCCTAACCAAAATTGGTTAGCAACAAATTATAATCCTAAAACAATACCCATGTCTAATTCCCTAAAGCTAATGATAGCAGCTCTGCTAATCGGCCTCTTGCCGGAAAGTATAGACGCACAAACTGTTGTATTGGTCAATGGTGTTCCAACGACCGTAGAAATTGTAGACCAGGAGATTGTCAAAGTTAAAGGCAATGCGGCTGGTTATATGAATGGATTCTCTAATGAAGATGATGGGTTTACCCATGCTAAACTGAGTGTCGAAAAGAAGAATACCTCTCCAGATCCCATAGAATTAGCTAAGGCTGGGAGTAATCAGGCAATCGTCACAACGAGTATGGCTAAGTCATCCCCGATTGTCACAGGTCAAAAGTTTTATTTCGAAGGGTTAGATTCCACACTGGATAAGAGTGTCGTCAAAGAACTCAAGAAAAAAGCGGCAGATATCGCTGCAGGATTCGCTAGTACGATTATGTTAGAGACGACCTACATCGGCACAGACCCTGAAAATAAAGAGCTAATGAATACACGCCTCCAATTATGTAAAGCCACGTTGGTTCGGAATGGTGTCGATGAAAGTAAGGTAACTACCATACTTAGACCGGCAGCCAAAGCCTCAAATGAGGTGTCTATTATATTAAGATAAGTTACACATCTAAAATAAATAGGGGAGCAGGATAAGACTTAGGTCATATCCTGCTTTTTGTTTTTTGGCGCTAAGCCAAAAGAGGCCTGTTGTATTGTTATATTTGCTTCCACGAATGGAGAAGATAATAATATTGGATTTTGGATCACAGTATACCCAGCTCATCGCAAGACGACTGAGAGAATTGCAAGTATACTCAGAGATACATCCTTACGACCACGATTTTGACCTCACTGATAGCGACCTGAAGGGCATTATCCTATCAGGAAGCCCTTTTTCTGTCAATGGCTCAGATAGTCTAATGAGAGACCTTGAGCCATTACTACAGCATAAGCCTGTACTAGGTATCTGCTATGGTGCGCAATTAGCGGCCAAGCAGTTTGGGGGTAGTGTAGAGCGTTCCGAGAAGCGAGAATATGGCAAGGCAGAAATAACTGTGCTAGATCCATCGGCTGCGCTGGTAAAGGACATCCAATTAACGACGCAAGTCTGGATGTCTCATGGAGATAGTATCAAAACATTGCCACCGGGGTTCAAAATCTTAGCGAATACAGCTAACATTCCAGTTGCTGCATTCACCTCAGAGCCTGGTCAATTCCCATATTCACTAAATTGTATACAGTTTCACCCGGAGGTGACACACACTCTAGAGGGTACTCAGCTTCTGCATAATTTCATAGTAAATATAGCGGGGTGTAGCAAGGATTGGACGCCAGACTCTTTTGTCGAGAGTACAATCTCCGATCTCAAGACGACCTTGGGCAATGATAAAGTAATACTTGGCCTGTCCGGTGGTGTCGATTCCTCAGTTGCAGGCTTATTATTGCACCAGGCGATTGGTGATAACCTAACAGGCTTGTTTATTAATAATGGCCTTCTTAGGAAAAATGAATTCGAAGAAGTCCTAGAAGCTTATAAGGGTGTCGGGATCAAGGTCATCGGCATCGATGCAAGTGAGGAGTTTATCACAGCCCTCGCTGGGGTCACAGATCCAGAGGAAAAAAGAAAGGTCATCGGCGGTAAATTCATAGATGTCTTCGAACGAGAAGCTAAGAGCATGGATAAGGTGAGTTGGCTTGCTCAGGGGACGATTTATCCTGATGTAATCGAATCTATCTCCGTCAAAGGACCCTCTGCTACAATAAAATCTCATCATAATGTGGGTGGTTTACCCGACAAACTGAATCTTAAAATAGTCGAACCACTCAGAACCTTATTCAAAGATGAAGTCCGTGAAGTCGGTGAGTTATTAGGCTTGCCTGCTGCCTTAGTGAATAGACACCCGTTCCCTGGTCCGGGGATGGCTATCAGGATATTAGGCGAAGTAACTGCGGAGAAACTGCGATTGAACCAAGAAGCAGATAGCATCTATATAGAGAAACTTAGAAGTGCCGGATGGTATGATAAGGTATGGCAAGCAGGCACAATCTTGCTTCCTGTCAAGTCCGTGGGTGTGATGGGCGATGAGCGCACCTATGAGTTTACTGTTGCGCTGAGAGCTGTCAATTCTCGTGATGGGATGACAGCAGAATGGAGCAAGCTCCCTTACGAGCTACTTGCAGAGATTTCTAATGATATAATAAATAACGTCAAAGGCATAAACCGAGTCGTATATGACATCAGTACTAAACCACCGGCTACCATTGAGTGGGAGTAAGTTCATACTTGTTTTCGTGGTCACACTCCTTGCTGCCTGTAAGGGTACCAAGAACTTAGGTGATGCTCAGGTCATGCAACCTACTAAGAAGCAAGATGAGACTCGGACCACTAGAACCTCTGGGGAAGTCGATACCATATATTGGACAGAGATAGATAGGACTAAAGAATATGTGACTCGATTAGAAGACCTGGAACTCGATAAGAAAGATAAATATAAAATAGCCTTACTGTACCCGTTTGGGTTAGAGGACGGTAGTATGACAGATGTAACTATACCCAGCTCTAAGCTTGGCCGAATGGCTAGATATTATGCTGGGACTCAGTTGGCCTTAGAGCAACTACATGAAGAGGGGATTAATCTTGATGTCATCGCCATGGATTCAGAATCGGGAGACTTCAATAATAAGTTGACGGCTCATAAGGATATAGACCTAATTATAGGCCCTCGTGATCGAGGTCAATTGGCCACGACAGCCCAGTATGGTAAGAATAACTTCATCCCAGTCATATCACCCTGGTTCTCTAGTTCTAAGATAGCTAAGGACAATCCTTATTATAT
>CALEAC010000158.1 GCA_937944095.1 uncultured Saprospiraceae bacterium | reverse complement strand
ATGTATTCTTCTACGAAATTATCGATAACATAATCACCGAATTCGTCCCTGATATCCACTATAAAGTGATGGAAGCCTTTTTCTACAGCAATCTGACGTGCGTCATTGATTGAGTCTAGACTACAACAGCCTGTTTCCTTGGTAGATCCTCCAGAAGAGGCATAGTCCCAAGTCTTCATCGTTATGCCAACAATCTCATAACCTTGTTCATGCAGCATCATAGCCGTTACCGTACTATCGATACCACCACTCATAGCTACTAGGACACGACCTTTCTTACTCATAGTGCAAAGATAGCCCTTCCTATGCTTTGGTACAAAATCTTGTTACCTAACAAGCGTTACGTTTCCTTGTCGCTGTACGGTAAAGCCATTGACACAGATTCCAGTAAAGTGATAACCATACACATCGGGTGCGAGTTGGTTGCCTTCATAAGTGCCATCCCAGCCGGTAGCCTGTTCCATAGAGCTGAATACTTGTTCACCCCATCTATCGTAGATGACCAAAGTCATACTTTCCAAGAAATTGGATTCGACTTTAAATTGGTCATTCAGGTCATCTTCATTCGGTGTAAACATGTTGGGAATGAAGACATCTCTCTCATCACAAGTCGGTTGTATGACTTCTATCGTTATACTGGCTGATGTGGTACAGCCTAATTCGTCTGTGATCGTTAAAGTATAAGTAGACGTGGTTTCGGGGTTGGCTATCGGATCGGGCCTCGTGGCATCATCGAGACCTATAATTGGAGACCAACTAAATATGAGGTCTGAATCTGCATCGACATCTAACTGAGTTGGTTGTAGAAAACAGATCGATGGCGGATCAGCACTGATTGTATATTGTTCTTCAAAGCCGCCTACCTGTACTAAAAATGTGGTCGTATCCATACAGCCATCCGCATTGGTATAGATAGCGGTGTATTCTGTATTTGCTGTTGGTTCTGCTATAATGCTTAAGCCATCTTGCGATATGAAATTATCGGGTGACCAGCTGATGTCAAAGTCTGTTGATTCATTGGGTAAATAGGATAATTCGACCTGATCACCAAGGCAAATGACTTCAGCGCCATCTATAACGCCTTCTGCAAATGATTCTAATGCTCGGATCATCTTTGTCTCAGAACAGCCAAAGTCATCAGTCGCAACAACAGTGAAAGTCACATCACCATCTGGGATATAATCCATTAGTACCGGACCTGTACCAACTAACTCAGTGCCGACGAACCATGAAAACTCCGTAGTCACATCAGAGCTTGCCGAAATCTCTGGGACGAATCCACGACAAAATATGACTTCGTCTTGATTTCCATTTAGCGATAAGCCGACAACATCAAATACATCTATAGTTAAGGTGTCAAAATTGGAACAACCCTCATTGCTAATCAGTTCGACCTTGAACAAAGAAGATTCAGACAGAGAATCTAGTTGCAAGGTAGAGCCATAAGATATCGTATCACAATTCGAATCATACCAGATTACCTCGTGGGGTGTCTCATAATTGAATGAGATAGCACTACCTATACATGTTCCTATGCTCAATGGTGTTGTAGAAACAGCTGGTAGTTCAAATACCTCAACCAAAAATGAGGCATCATTAAGACAACCTAAGTCATTTCTGGCGACCACTGTAATCATCATGTCCTCTGTTAATTCTTCTATGATTAAGTTATTACCAGTTCCAAGTAAGTTGCCCTGCTCATCTAACCAGGAAATCTCATCTTCGGAATCTATAAACAGGTCTACAGTTTCTCCGAAACAAGCCTCATATCGGTTAGAAGGCAGTAAGTCAATCGTTGGTTCTGCGATGAACTGTATTTCTATTTCTTCTGTTGTGCTGCAGCCAGAGCTATTAGTTGCTTCGATAGTATATAGGACTGACTCAGTCAATCCAGAGACAGATATATTGTCATCAGTGCCAATTATCTGGCCATTTTCATCTCTCCATATAAGGTCGCCGTTAGAAGTAGCATTGATTATTCTTTCTGTATTCTCGCAATAGATTAAGCTAGTGTCTGGAGCGATATCAATGATGGGAAATTCTACTCTTGTAACTTGTACTGTATCAAAGGCAACGCATTCGCTTTCGGCACTAGTCGAGATAGTTACAAAAAAAGTACCGGTGCCCATAACGCTAAGACTCGGACTAGCGACAGACTGATCGAAAGTAACTCCTGACGGTCCTTCCCAATTATAGAAATAGCTACTGATGCCGTTAGGATTAAGCAATACGGTGCTGTTACCGCATTGTATGAG
This sequence comes from uncultured Saprospiraceae bacterium, assembly GCA_937944095.1. Taxonomy (GTDB): domain Bacteria; phylum Bacteroidota; class Bacteroidia; order Chitinophagales; family Saprospiraceae; genus RFSX01. Next base: position 328 of record CALEAC010000158.1, on the reverse strand, counting down.
GTCTGGAATCGGATTAAAACTTGGATTAGAATCGACAGTCACTGTAATTGATCCTAGTCGGCTGCAATCACCATTATCCACATTGATGCTTAGCACCTGACTAACCTGATTATCCTGTAGTATATAATTTCCTGCTGCATCTATAAATAGGTTAGTCTGTACAGGGTTGATTGTGACTGTCGCGTTGGGGTCCATATTGTTATAGATAACCACATCTTCTCCTGGACAGATAATCTGATCATTGAAGATAGGTTCGAATGGAACTGTGACCACAGGAATACTTTCTGTAATAGTTGTAGTGCAATCCTCATTAGAACTAACCTGAACT
>CALEAC010000157.1 GCA_937944095.1 uncultured Saprospiraceae bacterium | reverse complement strand
AATTTATTAACCTCTGGGTCAATAAAGTACACACTGCTTATCCAGACTCCGTGCAAAAATATTGTACAGCTATAAATGAATTCAGACATGATAACTATGGTAAGCTTCCACTGCTATTGAATGGCCTACAGTTTGACCAAGTCAGGTATAAACTGCTAAGTAATTGCATTTTGATTATAGCCCACTTCGAACTAGGCAACTATGATCAAACTCATACCCTTATTAGCAATTTCAAAAAACAACTTAGCAGAAATAATTCAAAATTACCTCAGTTACATATAGATGGAATAAAAAACCTGATGAAGATTATTCTTCATCTTCTTGAGGCCAAATACAACAAAGTAGAGCCGATAAGATTAGAGGATTATGATACGATCTATTACAAGTCTTGGGCAATTAAAAAATTAGGAACCAGTGCCTCGCATTCCTGATCCAACTAGCTATCCTCTCCAGAACTTTTAACTTACCCAGCTTTAGCTAAATTTGTCACTCATATTAGTCAGATTATTAGCCCAAAGGAAATATACCGGTCGATTCATCAGCAATACGACCTTCCCATCCAATTTACACCAGAATGGATGGACGCTGTCTGTGTCAAAGGATCCTGGGATGTCATCCTAGAACAAGACGAAAAAGGTGATTTGCTGGGTGTTCTAGTATATCATCTGAGGCAGTACAGAGGCTTCAGCATGATCCTTATGCCGCCTATGACAGCCTATAGTGGCTTCTATTTCTTCTATCCAGTAGGGACCAAAGGACATACTAAAGTGTCCTACCAGAATAAACTGACAGAGAAGCTCTTAAGTCAATTGCCTGCAAATAGCTTATACTATCAGCAGTATCACCCCAGTTTTACGAATTGGCAACCACTCTACTGGAAGGGATACAAGGAAACCAGTCGCTATACCTATCTACTAGATAAGACCCTGGGTGAAGCAGTCCTGACTAAAAATCTCAAAGGAAACCTGAGACGTAGCTTCAGACATATAATAGACGCTTGCGATATCGTAACGCTTGATTTCGATACTTTCTGGCCAGAACTGGATAATTCTTTCCAGTCTAGAGCTAAACCTAATCCTTATAATAAAGCCGTACTCAGTAATCTATTCACTGCCTTTAGCGGCACTGAACAATTAACAGTCAAGGCCTGTCGCCACAAGCAAACAGGCGAATATATTTCAGGTGTCGTATTAGCTTCTGATAGAGTCACGACCTACTACATCGCCAGTTTCTATAAACCATCAGCCAAGCCGTCAGGCTCATTAGGATATGTATTCTGGAAAAGCATCTTCGAGTGCAACACGCAGATTTGTGACTTCGAAGGCAGTATGATTAAGGAAGTGGAGTTCTTTCTCAGGGCTTTCGGTGGTGAACTAACGCCACATCATAAGGTCCATAAAGTACATCATCCACTATTACGATGGGGACTCAGATTGCTCAAACCTGATTTCTTTGTCTGAGCTAGATAAGATTATAGAAGACTTAGGCGGGATCCAGAAAATTACTGCCAGTATATTAGCCAACCTCCGGTGGGTAATTAAGAGTTTTGAAGTCTGTGATTACCGTGGTTCTAGTGCAAGCAGAAAGATAACAGGTCAGTGGGCTGCGGCTTATCCAGAAACAACTGGTTACCTCATTCCCACTCTCGTCTCTGCAGCAGAAGCATTTCCACAACTCGGTCTTATAGATATAGCTACCAAGCAACTTTCTTATTACGTCGACCTACAAAATCCTGATGGGTCTTTTCCAAGTCAAGCTAAGGGCAGTCCGCCCTACGTTTTCGATACGGCACAGATCTTACTTGGCTTAATCAGTCTCGCAAGCATCGTCACCCCTTCTGACCAGGCCTTACTTCTAATCAGAAAGACTAAAAACTGGTTACAAAATCAACTATCTCATGAAGGCAACTTTCAGGACCATAATTTTGTGTCAGGATACAACCCCAGTTATTACTCACGTATAGCTTGGCCGTTAGCCACTGCAGAAGTTATCATAGATAGCAAAGTCTCACCTGGGACCAAGCAGTTCATAAAACTTCTATCTGATAGACAAACCGATGCACTTAGCTTTGTAGATTGGAGTCTATACCCAAACAAGCTTGCTTTAACACATAATATAGCCTACACGTTGCGTGGTCTATGGGAATGTGGTGAACTACTGAATGATAAGAAACTAAAAAAGAAAGTCATATACTCACTGAGCAAACTCTCAGAAGTCATACAACAGCATAAGCAAGTAGCAGGTCGCTATGACGAAAACTGGCAGGGGGACTATACATTTCAATGTAGTACAGGAAATGCACAATTGGCGCTGTTGTATCTGCTTGTGTTCGAAAGAACTAAGAAGGTCTCGTTCCTAGCTATAGTCAGCCTTCTTCTAAAACCTCTTATAGCGGCACAGAGGCGCTTTTCACTCAACAATGGCGCTATACCCTCATCCATCCCTGTCTGGGGGCGCTATCAGAGATTCCAGTTTAGTAATTGGACTCAGAAGTTTTACATAGACGCCCTAAGTAAACTTTTAAGCCTAAATGACTACGTTGGTAGGTAGTCCACTAGACTAGCAACCTTTTCCGCCAGCTCTTGTTATAGGGCCATATAGAAGTTGTCATAGTCTAAAACACAAAATCATGTTCTGGAAAAAATCACCTGAAAAGAAGCTTCAGAAAAAGTACGAAACCCTGATGAAGGAAGCCTTCGATTTATCAAAAATCGACCGTAAAAAATCCGACGAAAAGCAAATGGAAGCGGATCAGGTCATGAAAGAACTGGAAGAGCTAAAGAAATCAGTCTAGATCTAATCGCATGATCTTCCCGACAGGCGCATGATCCTCAAAGGAGTATTCTGATATCAATAGATAGTCATAGCTATGGTCGTTTTCGATTAAATCATAATGATATCGTTTGCCACCTATTAACAAGGATTCCTGTGATCTCTTAGTCGTATCTTCTAGAAAATCGAGAAAGAACATTCTCCACCTTAGAGGTAGGAGGTTATACAGTTTATGCTTATTCAGTCCTCTACGACAACCTCTGATTATATAGAATGCTTCGTACTGCTTTTCGCTGCTAACAATCAGGTCTAACCCTTCTTCCGACGATTGAGTATATATATGACCCTGTGTTGGCCAATGGCTTTTGTTAAATAACTGTAGGTAGCGCTCATTCACGCTAAGTGAATCGAACACGATTCTTCTCCGCTCTATATCCACTAACTGAGGTGCTAATTTCACCTCGTCGATATCATAAAAAGCAGCCAAAGTCAAGTTATCAAAATATGCTGGATCTTCACTGATTTCATGACACAGAATATAGTCTCTATAGATATTATCACAATACCTCTGGAGTAACGCTTCTTCTTTTCCTCTCTGTGCTTCGAGCACACGATCATTGACAGCATGTCTATCATATTGTACTAAGAATTCTGGTAAGCGTTGCACACCAACTAATACCCCTACTACGACAAAGCTGTATAGCACAGGTAAGCGCAGAGCACTGTTAGTGCACATAGACAATATCACCATTATAGCCAAGAAAAATCCAAATACTGCAGACCGAGGTTCGAATAGAGGCACGATGATCATAGAGCCTGTCGCTGCTAAGAGACAGGCCAGAAGTAACCACGTTTTCTTCGAGGCCAGTCTAGTATAAGGCTTCAACTTATACGCCAGCAACAGAAAAAGAACTGAGCCATATCTGAAAAAGTAATAAGAGACCCTCCTACCGTATTCGAGTAGGTGACTTATTAATCCAGCTTCTCTATGACCTTGCGTGGCTAATCTTTTGGGGATAGATGGAGAGCTTAGCATAAAGACCCCACCCAATATTATAATCAATAGACATACATATAACACCCATGAGTTCTTTTTCCTCTGGGCAATTGCGGTGTATACCGTTAAGAGAAATAAGACAATACAAACATTCTCGTTTGCCATGCTATTCATGAATGCAAGTAATATCAGAATCAATGTGCCTGGCTTCTTTTCTGCATAATTGACCAACAAGGCGATATACCAGAGCTGTGTGACCAGCATCCAAGTATAATTAAGCGCACCTGTTACTGGAAAGTAACACCACCCTAGGTTAAGATGAAAGATCCATATGAATAAGAGGACTAATAGATAGGTAGGTAGATAGGCGCTCTTACTTAATGCCGTATTGGTCTTCAGCAAGACCCAGGGTAGGGCCAAGAAGACCAGTGTATTAAGCAAGTCGAAAACCCAGGCTGGAAACAATAGGACAGCCTGCAATAAAGTGTGATTAATTACCCTATAGTGATAATTCTTATAGAAGTTGATCTGTGATCTAACCAGGTCACTTAGGGATTCGATCTTCTCATGACCTATGATGCCATCTTCAGGTATCTGTAGTTGGAATATAAAATCATCTCCACTAAAGAATGGATATAAGGTATTCAGATAGAAAAGAAAAATGGAGAACAGAAGTATGATTACGCCTATTCCCCATTTTATTTTATCGTTGTATTTCTCTTCTACATTCAAATACTGCTGTGTCTTATCTCATGATGACCAGCTTTCCGAAACCTTTCTTGAAGTAACTATCCAAACTCGATTCGGGAAGCACATCTATAGCGTCTCCATTACTATCAGAAGTAATAACCCTATAAAGATAAACACCGTTAGCTAATCTACTACCGAAATCGTCAGTTCCATCCCATTTATAATCAGATCTATTCTGACCTACTCTTATGACACCTAGTTCTTCCTTGGTTATTTCCTTGACAACCTTACCCGAGAGGGTCATAATCTGGATGGTGAAAACTTCAGGCACTTCTGTCCCAGTTATCGTATACACGAACTCTGTACTCGTAGAGAAGGGATTGGGGTAATTGAGGAGGTTAGTCACCGCTGTCTCAGCAAACACAACAAAACTTGCTGTAATAGCCTGGTCGCCAGATAAGTTACCTGACGCATCTTCTCCTTGTACATAGAGAATGTATTCGCCGCTTTCTAAGGTCGGCGTGAACTCTAACCTTGCACAATAATTATTAGATGAGTCCGCAGGGAAAAATGTAACATCTTCTGATGTCAGATCCACAGGATATGATTGCATATCTGGTAATTGCTGAAGGGCGAGGTCGAAACTAGACACATCATTAATCGGAAAGTTGAAGTTTTCGTCTTTCAATGTGACAACTATAAGAGGCATCGGTGAGACGATATCCCCATCCATGATTCTTACACCATCGAATGTCAGATCGATCAGCGGATTAGTATTATCTCCAGTGATCATAAATTCTCGAATCCCGATATTATTAAAATAATGTTCCTCGATCTGTTCACGTTCTGCATTAATCTCAACTCTGAATTCATTAACACCTAGCACTTCTTGAGTGTTATACTCGAATTCTAGATCTATACTCTGTTGTGCTGCTAGTGGTGCTAACCTATTCTCGAATACGAAGGTTTCGTTATTCTGATCGGTGATTGTATACTTAACTAATAAGCTATCCATATCTACCTCACTTATATTCGTCGCCATAGACTCGAATATAAAGTTGTCACCTTGGGATAAGGTATCATT
>CALEAC010000156.1 GCA_937944095.1 uncultured Saprospiraceae bacterium | reverse complement strand
AAGCTACCTGATGGCAAGCGCCTCGTTTTTTCTATGTATGTATTAGAGGGTCTAAAGCACAAAGAAATTGCTGAACGACTTGGGATTTCAGCCAATACATCAAAATGGTATTTGGCACAGGCCAGAATTCAATTACAAGATCTATTAAAGCAATTGTGATCATGGAGAACAAGAACAAAAATACTTTCGATAGACAGCTTAGTGATCGACTCTCTAATGAGGAGGTGACTTTTGACCCTATGGCGTGGGCGCAAATGGAAGAGAAGTTGGATGAGGAGCCAAAGCGATTCTTTTTTTGGAATTCCAAACTACCATACTTTCTAGCACTTGCTGGCCTATTATTTATAACAACAATTTATTACTGGCCATATCATTATAGCAACGATTATGACAATGCAGCAGGGAGCAGTACTTCAGTAGACCGAATAGTAAGTAATTCTAACAATGAAGCGTATGACCCTATCGAGAAAGGGGGTAAGCCACAGAAAAGTGGTTATCCTTCCATGATCGACAATGAGTCTGATTTACAGATTTCAGAGAAAAATACTAAATCTAGTCAGGTCGCTGAATTACCTAGGTCTTACGATTCTGTTATCAATAAGAGAAATATTACGGCTTCATCTAGATTAGCCGAAACTCAATTTGGTGCGCCGGGTATTTTTGGAAATAGGCACTTGCTTAAGTCTGATCTTTCTACTTCTCTAGAGCATACTGAATTAATTCAAGGCACTGACCTAGCTGTTACAGAGATGGCAGCTACAGGAGTACTTATGGAGAGAGCAGTCCCTTTAGATTTGGTTCATGGAGTGGAGCCCTTATTGAGGGAAGTATCTCCTTTATATACCAGTAGGTTCATAGAGATGAATCTCAATTTACTGGAAGTAGAAGAGGAAATCATACGACCCAAACATCAGATCAATTTTACAGCAGGAGGAGGGATGACTTACTTGAAAATTGATAATCCTAATCAGGGGGCAACGATACCCGTTTCTGTTACCAACCATGAGGCATTTTCTTCTTTATCATATGTATATCGGCTACGTCGTAATTTGGGAATTGAGACTGGCGTGCGGGGGTCTTATCAGACTAAGCAGATGGCTTATTATTTTGATGAAGGAGATTTTGATCTTCGGGAGCCTGTATTCGCCAAAGTAAGAGCGAACGGCTTTGAGGGTAAGTATGAGCTGTTTACAAATTTTCATTTTTACCTACCACTTGATCGACGATCCGAACTTGATATTTATGTGGGTTACTATTCTACGAACCCTTTTGAGACTCAAGGTAGTTCTGGTGGTGAATCCAGGTTCAGGTCCCCTGATAGGCCAGAAGTGAACATTCTGGCTTCAGAACTTGGGAGGGAGACAGGTCCACTTAAGGCAGGCCGATTGAATGTCGGACTGAATTATAGTTTCCTGACAAATAAGCGAAATACGCTGAGTTTAGGTATATCCTATATGCATCAATTGCACGGGGATGTGACAGGAGATTATTACTTGTTCCAGACAAATGACAATATAGCAGAATCAGGAAAATTGAGAGCAAATGGGTCGGGCATCAAGGTGCAGGTCAATTATGGATTTGGGTTGGGAGAGGATCACATGCAGGGATTATTTAAGAAAACAAAACTTGCAAATTCTCGTCCATGGTACCTAGGAGTACGTTATGGCCAAAAAAGTTATTTATTCACCGATCAATTAAGTAAGGCTCTCGTCGATAATAACCCCAATCAATATGGCACCTTTTATCTAGGTCATTATATAGCACAGAAGTTGGCCTTTGAGGTGGGGCTAGAGTACTATCAATTTGTTTTTTCCACACCGAGTAAGCTCGTTATTGCGCCTACGAACTTTGGGGTGAGGCGTCAGGGTGTCATTTCGGTTCCTTTTGCTCTAAGGCGTGATCTGATCCAGACGGGTCGATTACTTTTTTATGGTAAAGGCGTGTTCAGTATTGATTTCCGATTGGATCAGAGGAATATCTTCCAGAATGAGAACAAAGGTGCTATAACTGACCAGAGTCGATTGCGATTGAATGCTGGTCTGGAAGTAGGGGTTGATATTGAACTCTTCAAAGGCCTCCATTTTGGTGTATTAGCCAAATATAATAAGCCCTTTAGCAGACTAGCGCAGTTTCAGTATCCAGTCACTTACAGAGAAAATGAATTTGAGTTTCAAGATATCAACCTCAACAATAATTATTTCTCCTCGGGTGTGGAATTGAAGTATGTTTTTGGGAAATGATCGATAGGTTCTTAATGAAGCAGGAAAGATTTGGTTGAGGTGAATACAAACTAGATATCGGAACCATAGCTCTTCGTACCTTAGAGAGAGAACCGATATGATTATTCGCCAGAAATTAGGTACGGCATAAACTATACAACTGAGTATCCTTAATCTTACCTAGAAGTTCTGATAAGGCTCTGCTCACCCCATAATCCCCTAAAGGGGCATCCTTGGCGCGCACTGAAGTTCTCCCTTTAGGGAGTTAGAGGGCAAGAATGGAAATGGTTGTCAGCTATTGGTATCATTACGGACAATCGTACTATCCAATATCGAAATTGAATATTTACTTATTACCTGGATATCTATAATGACAAAAGCCAATGAACTACTTTAGATCATTGGCTTTATCACGATTGAGAATGTTTAGTTTTTAGTTAGGAACTTTAGTTGGGTCTAAAAGGTCATAGAACTCATCCAGCTTAGGTAGGATGATTATTCTAGTCCTTCTATTAGCTGCCTTGCCTGCTTCTGTGCTATTATCAGCCAGTGCGTTGTATTCTCCTCGCCCAGCTGCTATAAGTCTGTTAGGATCAATACTATAATCATTTTGTAGGGTTCTAACAACACTGGTCGAACGCTTGACACTTAGATCCCAGTTATCAACGATGCATGAATTTCTCATCGGTACGTTATCCGTATAGCCTTCTACCATCACTTCTAGTCCTGGACGCGATTTGATAATCTTTGCGATTTTCCCTAGGATATCCTTGGCTCTAGGTGTGATATTAGAACTGCCGCTGAAGAATAGCATCTTATCAGAGATATTGATAAAAACGACTGTTTTGTCGACTTTGATCTCCACATCATCATCCGCGACACCTTGAGTTAAGACACTCTTGAGATTGATAGCCAGCGCGAGATTCATAGAGTCTGTCTTGTTCTTTGCCGCTTGTAATAGATGGATGTACTTATCTCGCTGTTCTAGTTGATCTAGTGTTTCTTTGATATTCTCGTTAGCTGATTGGCTTAAGACAGTCAGGTCTCCGACTTGTTCTACTTGTTTATCTCTAAATTGCTTGCAATCTGCGAGTTGATCCTTGAGGTCTTGGACTTGTTCTGATCTGAAGTCTGAGCTATTGGATAATCTGTCATTCTCAGCCTTTGCTGCAGCAAGCCTGTCCATATAATCATTGAGATCCTCACCACATTGTCCTAGTTGCTTATTAGCAATGTCGAGATCAGACTGATAGCGAGCCTGAATTTCTGCTATCTTTTTCTTGCTGACACAAGAGACTGTGGTCATGGAAATAATAGCCATTAAGAGTAGTGTCTGGATTTTCATAGAAGATTCAGCTTAATTATAAGTATAGTAATAGTTGTCTGCGAGTGTAACGAGATTTCCACGAGGCTTAGTGTAGAACTTATACGAAGTCTAGACCACATATGCTGCTATCTGCTTAGTTCATCAGACTTAGTTCCACTTTCTTTTTGAGCTCTGCTACGGTTTCTTTGAATAGAGGGTCCGTATGGATAAGATCCTTTACAGTATTAATCGAATAGATGACTGTACTGTGGTCCTTACCTCCTAGATGATGACCTATTTCTTTGAGAGAGCTTTTAGTGAAGTTTTTAGCGAGGTACATCGAAAGCTGTCTAGCAGTGACGACATCTCTTTTCCTTGTGTTGCTATGTAATTTGTCCATAGACACTGAGAAGTGTTCTGCGACTAACTTGGCTATGTTCTCTACTGAGATGGACTTATTCTCGTGCGAAACGAATTTTCGTATGACATCCTTAGCTAAATTGATATCCACGCTTTCATCATTCAGATTAGCATGCGCCATCAGTGAGATGAGGACACCCTCGAGTTCTCTGATGTTCTTTTTGATATTGAAACACACGAATTCCATGACCTTCTTAGGCACTTTTTCGATGTCAGTACCCAATTTAGCTTCGATTATAGCTAACCTCGTTTCGAAGTCGGGTGCTTTGACATCAGCTGTTAAGCCCCACTTGAATCTATTAATCAACCGATCAGAGATGCCTTCTAAGTCCTTAGGTGGCTTATCAGAAGTCAGTATGATCTGCTTATTAGTTTGCTGTAGCTGATTGAATATATTGAAAAAGATATCTTGCGTCTTCTCTCTACCTGAGAGAAACTGGATGTCATCTATAATCAGGGTATCAATTAACTGATAGTAGTTCAGTAAATCCTGGATAGAATTATTCTTGATCGCATTGACTATCTGTGTGGTGAATGCTTCAGTGGTCTGATAGTAGACGTTGTGTGTATTATCTTTCGCTAGGATTGCATTGCCGATTGCGTGGGCTAGGTGGGTTTTTCCTAGACCGACGCCACCGTAGATGACTAGTGGGTTGAAGGCAGTGCCTCCCGGTTTTTTTGCGATGGCCTCTCCAGCAGAACGACCGAGTCGATTACAGTCTCCTGCTATATAGTTATCGAAGGTATACTTGGGATTGATGTTGGACTGTACTTTAGATCTTTTCAGCCCAGGGATGACAAAAGGATTCTTAATACGACTCAGGTCAATCGGTTTTTCTATTTGTCTTTGGGTATTCTTGTCAACTACAATTTTATACTCCAACTGTCCATTTGGACCTAAGACTTGATAGATTGATTTTTTAAGCGTAGTCAGATAATGTTCCTCTATCCAGTCGTAAAAGAATCTATTAGGAACCTGAATAGTCAGTACATCACTTTCGAACTTTATAGGTTTGATTGGTTTAAACCATGTGTCAAAACTCTTTTCATTAACATTCTTCTTTATAATGGACAAACAATTTTCCCATAATGCGTCGTAAGATTCTTTCATTCTACTTAAGATCATTGGAGCAACTTCCGTTGCAAAACAAATAATACAAAATCACATTCTCGGATCTTGGGTTTTGGGCTATCAGATTGGGTTAGCTTATCTGAAATTGTGGGAGAACAAATATGCTCTAAAAAGTTAGTGAAAAAAAATTAATTCCACTCCTAGATGAGAAAAGTGCCAGTAATTTTTTCATGTAAAATATTCAATGAATACAAGCCTTTGAACCATATTCTAAGTGTAAATAACTTATAATACTAAGTAATAATATATAACAGACTGACTATGCTAGTAAACCAACTTATTTTGGCAAGTAGTGCACTTGGATTTTTTGTTTTTTTCGAAAATCAAGTCAATTCTTCCGAGTAAGATACCAGCCCAACCAGCTTGGTTAATTATGACTTCATGGCCATCTAGATTTCTTCTTCGATCTGGTCTTCTCATGAATGTGTGCGTATGCCCACCTAGTATAAGATCTATATTTTTTGTGTTCTGAGCTAGAATAACATCCGAAACCCTAGATGGTTCGTTCCTATAATTATAGCCAAGGTGAGATAGACAGATCACATAATCGCAGTTACGTTCTTTCTTAAGTGAGCTTGCTTGCCTGTCGGCAGCAGCAATTGGATCCAGATATTGAGTGTGACCGTAGAGATCAGCAGAGACTAAGCCGTCCAGCTCGATGCCTATGCCTATGACACCTATCCTAAGGTCATCTTGTTCGAAAATCTTATAGGGTAGGACCTTTTTATCTAGGATTGTATCCGAAAAATTATAGTTACTCACGATGAATGGGAAGTCTGCATGTCCCAGCTGCTTCTCGAACCCATCAATCCCTGCATCGAAGTCATGGTTGCCCATAGTGCTGGCGTCATATTTCATTTCAGTCATCAGTTTGAACTCTAATTCACCACCGAAGAAATTGAAGTAGGGTGTTCCCTGAAAGATATCGCCACAGTCGAATAATAGGACATTCTTTTCTTGAGCTCTAATCTGACTAATCATCTTAGCTCGCTTAGCAGCACCGCCTAGACCTTGGTTGCGGCTGCCATCCATAGGAAATGGATCGATACGGCTATGCACATCATTGGTATGCAGGATGGTTATCTTAGTTAGGTTAGGCTCATCCTGTAATGCATCGTAAGGAAATCGGCCAGTTGCTGATACAATCAGCCCACCCACTGCCTGTTGTAAGAATTCTTTACGTTTCATCGCTTAACCTTGATTCTTTTGGAATTATTTACGGTAATCGGAAGTCCATTTTCTTGCAGTGTATTGAGATGATCGATAACCACTTCTCTAATAAATAGGCCACTATCCGTGAGTGGTACACCCTTCAGAAAGTCATTTTTGTCACCGCCTCTAGCGACATAATCAGGGATGGCAATCTTATAGGTCTTATTGGGGTCGAGTGCTTGGTCTCTGATCATGATATCCGTTGCTTGCTCGTCTATGATAGTCATCGAAAGGGTATGACTTACTGGCCAGCCACCACTAGCAGCAATCCCATCCAAGAATAGCTTGAGAGTAACTCCTGATATGTCTAAAAGTACCAAGGTATTGTCAAAAGGCATGAGTTCATAGATCTTATTAACGGTCAGTGGTCCAGCTGGTACCGATGGGATTCTGAGACCTCCATAATTCTGGACTGCAAGATCTATTTCGGTATCGAAGATAGCTTCAGCTTCAGCATGCAATATGTCCGTGAACCAACTGCCTAAGTTGGAATTGGGTTTGCCCTTGACTAGGTCTTGATCCAATTCTCCCAGTACCACATTCATCTTCTTGCTTAGCTGAGACCTGTAGGGTGAGATCATGGCTTCGATTTCACCATCGCTGACAGTATGGGCTTCCGTACTGAGATAGGCGACCTCGGTGCTAGAGATATGCTGTGTCGTCTTACATGAGATTAAGACAAAGGCGACTAGAATCAGGGATTTATACATCTAAAATAATCTTAGCTTCTTCCTTTATTGCCGTGATAGCAAGGCTAAGCATGTCCGATGAATTGTTCTTATTGTCTCTTAGCAGTGATTGAGCATATGAATCAGCAGAGTCTAGGTCCATATTCTGACCTGTGCCTGTCTCTATCAGCTTAGCGATGATATTGTTTTTGGCGGTGCTGATAATCTCCCACAGCTTCCCACTGGTATATAGTTGCTGGGCCAGGTTATGTTCATATTCTTTTTGGATGGCTATAATCATTGCACTTTTGAGCTGCTTTGCCGTCATATTCTCAGTTTTGAGTCTGAGGATGAGGTTAGGAAAGCTGATTCTATCACAGAATAACAGCAATCTCTCATAAGCCTGGAGCTTAAGTGGAATAGCCCCCTTAGAGTACTGGGCCTTGAGTTCCATTGCTTTGAGCTGGTACTGATTGGCGTTATATTGCTTCTGTAAGTAGTAGACTGTCCCAAAAACGACTAAGCTGGGAAGAATGTATTTCAGTATTTCCAGAATACTTGCAACCATGATATTGTATCTTTGTGTAAACTAATAGCGAGTAACTGCTGTTTGCAAAGGTAAATTATTGAACGAGCATTATTCAAAGAACGACATTAACAAATGATGCAAGAAACAAAGACAGATACACAAGCCCCTATAACCCTGACTGATGGCGCAGTCAAACAACTGCTGAGACTCTATGAAGATAAGCAGGTGCCAGAAGGACATGGTCTGCGAGTCGGTATCAAGGGAGGTGGCTGTTCAGGATTCAGTTATATCTTGGGTTTTGACGAAAAAAAGGACAATGATGCACTATATACAGTCAATGGAATCACTGTATACATGGAAAAAGCGCATGCGATGTACCTAATTGGGATGGAAATAGATTGGCTGGATGGTCTCAATAATAGAGGCTTTATCTTCAATAACCCCAATGCGACGGATACTTGTGGCTGTGGAACTAGTTTTTCTGCCTAGTGAATAGTTGATATAACTTTTCTAACTGCCTTAAGCTTGTTTGCGGCCTTGTATTTCTTTTTTTTAATCAGATTAATACTAGCACCCCATTAAAAGCTATTTCAGCAACAGTATTAGTACTTACTACTTTATTATTAATGTCTTGTGGTGAGACGTGTTAGACTTGTTCATTAACAGGTACTTCGCAATAAGTGTGTGAAGATAAATGGAAGCACTAGCAACTACAGACAGCCGAGACCTTACAACACTTTCTTTCACTGAAAATATTGCACTTCTAGAGACGGCAGGATTGATGTGTGAGTCGTCGTACTAGAAAATATTATTTGGAAGGGAATGCTATTAATTAGTGTCCCTTTTCTTTTAGCTTGAATTCAGGACATATATTTATAATTTTTTAAAAACACGAGAGGATGAGACTTTATGCGATTAAAATCATAGCTGCCTTATTTCTATTAGCGACACTTGGTTCTTGCGGTTCTAATGAATGTCAGACTTGTACACTTAATACAAGTGTACGTGAGGTCTGCGAAGACAACTGGGAAGAACTCACAGCAGCAGACTTCACTAATTCTACGAGTTATGAAGCATACATCAGAGCACTTGAGGGATTAGGTTTCGAGTGCGAATAAGACACTTGACTTAAATAAAATGAAACGTAGGACTGCAGATTATGCGGTCCTTTTTTTTATAAAGGAAAGTAGGAAGGATCACGGATTATATGGATTAGCAGGATTGCATTGATTAAAAAAAACTGCCTCGATTAATAGGGTCTCTTGTGTTCAAAAAGACTTCTTCTCCGTTAAGCGTAGGCTGTGCCTCCCTCGTTAAGCGTAGGCTGTGCCTCCCTCGTTAAGCGTAGGCTGTGCCTCCGCTTGAGTGTTAATGAATCTATTGATTTGCTTCTGATCGAGTGTAGTGCTGATCAAGATAAAATCTTGATTACACAGCGACGCAGGCACAGCCTACGCGGAACAGCTGTGATGTCAGTCATCAGCTCAGAAAAACACAACGTCTATTCAGATAATTGCAGTACACGTATA
>CALEAC010000155.1 GCA_937944095.1 uncultured Saprospiraceae bacterium | reverse complement strand
GTCGGTATCTTCTCATCCATCACCACCAGAAAGGGTATGAAAAAAGCCATATCCAAACATCAAGTGCTGGTCGATGGCAAGGTCTGCCTTAGCGGCAAATACATCAATGGCGGAGAGACCATAGAATTGCATCCTCTGATAGTTCAGAATAGACCACAGTTAGAATTAGATCTGGATGTCCTTTACGAAGACGAGCAATTGGCCCTAGTATATAAGCCAGCTGGGCTCGTCGTGAGTGGTAACAAAATGAGAACACTGGAGAATGCACTCGGCCACAACCTATCCATGAGTGCAGCTGTCGATGCCCTACCATATCCTGAACCCATACACAGACTAGATCATCCGACCTCTGGTGTCCTGCTCATAGGAAAGACGCGACACATAGTAACGGCGCTGAATAAGCTCTTTGAGAACAAGGAGATCAGTAAAACTTACATAGCTATTACCATAGGGGATTATACCCAGGCTAAAGGCACGATCGATACACCACTCAAAGGCAAATCCGCTGTGACCCATTATGAAGTGATAGCAACAGTTGCCTCGGAGAAATTCACTAAGCTTAACCTCGTCCGACTTAGCCCTGAGACAGGTCGCCGTCATCAGCTCAGAATACATATGCTCGAATTAGGACATCCTATTCTAGGAGATAAGGAATATGCACTTGCTGATAAGACGCTCTATGGCAAAGGCCTATTTCTACATGCGCAACAACTCGAGTTCAAGCATCCAGATACTCAAGAAATCCTAAGTATTACAGCAAGTACACCAAGTAAATTCTTGAGAATCTTTCCTAACGTTTAGCTTCCTAAGGACTATAGCAGCTTGAGGAATTCTTGTTTTTACACTTTGATTTATTTGAGATCTTACTACCTTGACGCTGTATGATGGTAGAAAACTCAACAACTACAACGACTGCTATACCTTTTGGTGAATTCATTACCCAATTCAAGGCAACAATAAAGCAACTATTCGCAGAACGAGAACAGAATTTCGCCGCGCAAGTCCAACGAGGATTCTCCACAGAGGAATTGACCAAGATTATGGCTCAGACGCCCTTATCTGTTGCGATTCCATCAGCCTATGGTGGCAGAGGTGCCCATCCTAGGGAGTGCATGAGCTTACTAGAAGCGTGTTCCTATGAGTCGATTCCACTGACCTTGATGTGTGGGATTAATATTGCCCTCTTCATAGAACCCTTTGCCAAGTATGGCGATGAAAGTATCAAGTCTCGAATCTTCGGTAAATTCTTAGATGACAAATGCATGGGTGGCCTCATGATCACAGAGCCCGATCATGGCAGTGATGCGCTCAATATGAAGACGAGTTACACGACCTCAGCGTCAGGCGACTACCATCTAACAGGAACCAAGCACTGGCAGGGTCTGACAGGCCTAGCTGATTACTGGCTGGTTGCCGCCCGTAAGATGACCTCCAAAGGCGCCCTAAGCAGAGATGTGGACCTCTTCGTATCCGAAGACAATATCCCTGCTCAGCATATCAATGTGACGGAATACTATGAGAACTATGGCTTATACCAGATACCTTATGGCCGAAATGAAATAGATATCAACGTACCCGGTACCCATCGACTCCAGCCAGAAACCACAGGTATCAAGATGCTGATGGACACACTCCATCGATCTAGACTCCAGTTTCCAGGTATGGCCCTCGGTTTCCTGAGACGTGCCTTAGAGGAAGCCACCAACCACTGTCAGGAACGTATGGTCAGAGGGAAATCCCTCAGACAATTCGATCAGATAGAGCAGTTGCTCGTCAGGCTAGAGTCTTCTTATACGATTTGCTCTTCCATGTGTTACGCGAGCAGTCATGGGACCAGCATAGACTTTGATCTCGCGCTGAAAGGCATAGAAGCAAATACTTTTAAGGCTGTCGTCTCTGATCTGATGCAAGAGTCAGCGCAGATATTAACACAACTCTTAGGTGGCAAGGGCTATCTAGTACAGAGCCTCGGATCTCGAAGTATCATGGATAGTCGGCCTTTTCAGATTTTCGAAGGACCTAATGATATGCTCTTTACCCAATTAGCTGATATGGTATTAAAAGCCATGTCTAAGGCCAAAGAAATGAATCTCCTCAGTTTCATGAAGACCTATGAGCTAAGTCGTCGCTCTGCGGAAATATTCAAAGCCGATATCAATGTCAATCTGGATAGAGCGATGCCTCAGCGGAAGTCAGTGATCATCGGAGAAGTAATGGCCTTTGTCATCATCGCGCATAATATCATGCAGATGAGAGACCAAGGATTCAATAGTCAGCTTGCTGAGAATGCCCTCATCAGGCTCCAACAAGATGTCTCAGGGCGCATGAATAGTTATACTAACAGAAGGGATAATCAGCCTACAGAAGGCTACATGGAGGATTCGTCGTGGTATGCCTTGCTGGATAAAGTTGAGGTGTAGTGAAATAAAACTTTAATGGATTTCCGACAATGGTGGAATCCCATCGTCATCTATTGATTTTATCTTTTCATTTTTCCTAGTCACTAAGTTTTTACCTACTGTATAACAGTATAGGCTTGCTGGTATAAAATTCACTTGTATTCCATTAAGGTCAATCTCCTTTATAATATCTATAGTAGTGACCATGGTATTGTCTAGCTTATGTTTTAAGCAAAAATTCTTTAAGTTTTTAAGCTCATGTGGCTTATGCACAAATCTATTGCTCCACTTTAATTCAATGCACCAAAGAGGTTTTTGATCAGTATGCAGAGAAACAAAATCAATTTCTCCAGAATTCCATCTTGCGTAATAGAGTTGCATATTTTGACTATGCTGCCATTGTGAAAAGATTGCCGTTTCTACCAAATTACCAATTAATGGATCGGCAGCACTTATCGGAGAGAACAAAGCACTCCTAAGGGCAGAATTAGTAAGGTATATTTTGTAAAAATTGGCTCTTTTAAATCTTTTAGCATTCTGGTCAATGCGATGAATTACTTTGATTAGGAATGCAGCTTCTAAATAGGTGATATATTTTTTTATTGTATTTTTTGCCACACCAGAATTTCGAGATATTTCGTCTAAGGACATCTCACTACCACTATGGTAAGCTAAGTAGGTAAACAATGAGTTTAATTCTTGGATATCATTAATCCCATACAAGCTAGGCAAGTCCCTCAGTAGAACTTTATCAATTATATCATTACGAATATACCTTCCTGGATCCGACTTCATCACTTCCGATAATGACAGTTCTGGATAACCACCAAAGTTTATGTACTCAATAAATTTATCATTTAGTTTTTTGACCTTACTGCTACTATAGTGAGGCTTGAGGAAATTCCCCTCGTCATCACCAACTTCTACCCAGGTCGTATCAATTAAAGATTCGTTATCGGTTAGTTTTAAAAACTCTTGGAAGGTCAAAGGAGGTAATACAAATTCAGTAAATCTGCCGGCTCCAGATTCATGACTTTTCAGTTTTAAGGCTGCTGCTGCTGAACCAGAAACTATGAATTTAAAATTATGATAAGAATCAACTAAAGACTTTAAATGAACTTCCCAGTTTTTTAGATATTGAATTTCATCAAATAAGAAATAGATATTATCTTTTGTCGTCTTTGAATTAGTCTTTAGATATAAGTTGACTAATTCCTCTAAAGAGATACCATTAAATAGAGGCGTTTCTATTGAGAAAAAACATATTTCTTTAGGCTTGAGCCCTTCATTAATTAATTCTTGAATTGATTGATATAAGAGGACAGTTTTACCGACTCTCCGTGGGCCCATAAGAATTAAAGCCCTTTTAATACCTCTTTCTTTAACTAAAGGAAATAAGAGGTTAAAGTATTCCCTCTTTTTCATATTATGGTAGAAAGTATCAATTTCTCCAGTTTCCCACCATGGGTTTTCGAAATAGATTCGATCTAAAACTTGCTTTTCAGAAAATTTTATAGCCATAGTGTCATTACATTGATCTTACAAAGATATAAAAATCGATATAAGGTTAAAGCCTTGACTCTATTCGATTATAATCAATCTTAATGAATAGCAAATTTCATTGATAACATTGATAGTTCGAAAGCAAAATACACATATAATTCATTGATAATCAATATTTTGTCACGAGCTACAAGACAACATAGAACAACCCACTCTATCTCTGGCCCAGTCAGGTCGCTTAGCAAACCATTTTTCCAGCTTAGGTTGCTCGGCGTAGGGGTGTTGCAGGAGACTATACAATTCTTCTATGACAGTATA
>CALEAC010000154.1 GCA_937944095.1 uncultured Saprospiraceae bacterium | reverse complement strand
GGTGGTGACTTTCTATATCGCTGGGGTAACCCAGCTGCTTATGGAATAGGTGAGGTCACTGACCAGAAACTATTCGGACAGCATGGAGCACACTGGATAGCTAAGGGGCTCCCTGATGCAGGCAAGATTCTGGTTTTTAATAATGGGAATGGCAGACCAGAAGGTGAGTACTCCACCACTGAAATTATCGACCCACAGTATCAGTTAGATGAGTATGGGGCCTTTCTGCCTGAAGAGTCAGAGTGGATTTATGGCCAAGAACAGGCCCAGAGGCACTATTCACCTTATCTATCTAATGCCCAGAGACTACCTAATGGACACACCTTAATCAATGCTGGGTCTCCCGGCAAGATTATGGAAATAGACGAGAACGAGCAGTTGGTCTGGGAGTATATCGTTCCACTCAGAAGGAACACGCCACAGGCTCAAGGCGCGCAACCTCGACAAAACTCAGTATTTAGGGTCTATAAGTATGGTTTGGACTATCCTGGCTTTGATGGGCTAGACCTAGAGATAGGATCAACCTTGGAGTTGGATCCTATGCCACTGCCCCAATGCGACCCAACTTTAAGTACCCAAGACCTAAGTGAAGGGACAGAGGTGTATTATGATGGTTCAGCAATCAGGATATCCCCAATAGAGCAACTCAGATCAGTTTCCATCTTTGACCTTGATGGTCGGCTGATCAATTCGGTTAGCAAAGAAAACGACTTAAGTACTATCCCAATTTCTATCAAAGGCGACCAAATAGTGCTGGTCGTATTGAGATCAGCAAAGGCGAATAGGACCTTTCCGCTGGTAATTTACTGAGCAATACAGTGCTTCATTTTGGAAAGAGTGCGATATTTTTACTGATTATCAAGCATTTATAAAAATAAATTACACAAAAGGGCGTCGAAATTGTTGTTTCACATAGAAAAGAAATATACATTTGCAGCCGCATTTAGGGAAAGTGATCCCTGATGGTAATTATAACAAAACAGAGCACTGTGAAAACAAGAAGTTACAATACGAGGTCTGTGAAGAAAGAAGAGGTCGAGAGATCTTGGTTCGTTTTTGATGCAGAAGGTGAAGTCGTTGGTAGACTAGCAACGCAGATTGCAACCATACTTAGAGGAAAGCACAAGCCAACCTATACACCCCATGTGGATACAGGCGATAACATCATCGTTGTCAATGCTGAGAAAATAAGATTCACAGGTCAGAAGTGGTCCCAGAAAGAATACCAGAGATATTCTGGTTACCCAGGTGGACAGAAGAAGAGAGTTGCTTCAGAAATGCTTGTGAAAAAACCAATAGAAATCATCGAACACGCCGTAAGAGGTATGTTGCCTAAAAATAAACTAGGTCGTCAGATGTTTAAGAAATTATATGTGTACGTAGGAGCAGAGCATCCTCATGCAGCACAACAACCAGAAACACTTAACTCATAATATGGAAGTGATTAATACAGTAGGAAGAAGAAAAGCTTCTGTCGCTAGGGTCTATATGTCTGCCGGAAGTGGCTCGATAACAGTCAATGGCAAGGATTATAAGCACTACTTCCCACAAGTCAACATGCAGTTTAATCTAGAGGATCCATTGAATCTCGTAGATGCCGCTAAGACTTACGACATCAAAGTTAACGTCAAAGGAGGCGGATTCAAGGGTCAAGCAGAAGCCATCAGATTAGGCATCTCTAGAGCTTTGGTCAAAATCAGTGAAGACAACAAACCACCTCTAAAAGCCAAAAAGTATCTGACCAGAGATGCAAGAGTCGTGGAAAGGAAGAAGTTTGGTAAACCAAAAGCAAGAAAGAGCTTCCAGTTCTCTAAGAGGTAGAACGACTGTATTTCTATTATTTTATTACATCAGAAAGAAGAAATGGCTAAACCAACATATAAAGACTTATTGGAGGCAGGTGCACATCTAGGTCACCTGAAAAGAAAATGGAACCCTAAGATGTCTCCTTACATCTTCATGGAACGAAAAGGAATCCACATCATCGACCTGAATAGAACGATGGAAGGCATGGACAAGGCAGCTAGTGCATTGCAACAAGTTGCTAAGTCTGGTCGTAAGGTCATGTTTGTCGCAACAAAGAAACAAGCCAAAGAAGTTGTCGCACAAATGGCACGTTCTGTCAATATGCCTTTTGTAACAGAAAGATGGTTAGGAGGTATGATGACAAACTTCTCTACAATCAAGCGTTCAGTAAAAAAGATGAATAACATCGATAAGCTATTGGCTGATGAGAATGTTACGAGCATCACTAAGAAAGAGAGACTGACGCTGACTAGAGAAAGAAACAAGCTGGAAAAAGTACTAGGCGGGATTGCTAACATGAACAGATTGCCAGCAGCGATTTTTATCGTAGATATAGCCCATGAGCATATCGCTGTTTCTGAAGCAAGAAAGCTAGGCATTAAGATTTTCGGTATTGTAGATACTAACTCAGATCCGACGCTTATTGATTTTCCTATACCAGCAAATGATGACGCTTCTAAGTCTATCAAAATGATTACAAACTATATCGGTGAAGTGATCAAAGGCGGACTGGAAGAAAGACGGAAAATGAAAGACCAACAAAAAGAAGTGGCAGCAAAAGCGACTCCTTAATTAAATTTTATAAATCAAACAATAATATAGAAAATGGGAATTACAGCAGCAGATGTAAAAAAGCTAAGAGACCAGACTGGTGCTGGCATGATGGACTGTAAGAAAGCGCTATCAGCAGCTGAAGGAGATTTTGAGAAAGCGATAGAAGAGCTGCGAAAGAATGGACAAAAGCTTTCTGCAAAAAGAGCGGATCGAGAAGCTAAAGAAGGCGCAGTTATCGCTAAGGTGTCAGCTGATAAGAGCACAGGCGTCGTCGTCAGACTTAGTTGCGAAACGGACTTTGTGTCTAAAGGAGATAGCTTTGTCGAACTAGCTCATAGTTTTGCAGATCTTGCACTGGAACATCTACCAGAATCGAAAGACGAGCTATTAGCACTAGATGCTGGAGGTATCACTGTAGCACAAAAGATAGAAGAGCAGACAGGTGTCATAGGAGAGAAACTAGAATTAACTGATTATGCTAAGCTCGTTACCGCAGATGGACAGGGACAAGTATTGCCTTATATACATATGGGCAATAGAGCAGGCGTGATTGTGTCTGTTAACCTAGCTGGGGCAGAGTATGAGGAGCCAGCTAAGAATGTAGCGATGCAAGTAGCAGCAATGCATCCGATAGCACTTAATCAAGACGGTGTCGACCAAACAGTTATTAGTAAAGAAATAGAGATTGGTAAAGAGATAGCAAGACAAGAAGGTAAGCCAGAAGAGATGCTAGAGAAGATAGCAACAGGCAAGCTGAATAAGTTTTTCAAGGAGAGAACCTTGCTTAATCAGATATATGTCAAAACAAGCAGCAAAGAAACTGTGGCACAGTATCTACAGAGCATTCACAAAGAACTGACGATAACTGACTTCAAGCACATCAAGCTTGGTTAATTAATAAAAAAACAAAAAAGCGATTCTTTTCAGGATCGCTTTTTTTATAAGCTTTTTTTTAAAAAAACACTAAGAGCAACCTAATACATGTCTGCAAAATACAAACGTGTCCTTCTGAAATTATCTGGAGAATCACTGATGGGAGAAAAGTCATTTGGCATTTCTCCAGAGAAGCTCAGCCATTATGCAAAAGAGATCAAGAAAATCGTAGACCAAGGCATAGAGTTGGCAATCGTCATCGGCGGGGGCAATATTTTCAGAGGCCTACAAGCAGAAGAGAGTGGTATAGAACGTGTCCAAGGTGATTATATGGGCATGCTATCTACCGTCATCAATGGGATCGCACTGGCAAGTATCCTAGAAGAGCATGGTATCTATTCTAGGCTAGTATCTGCACTAGAAATGAAAGAGGTCGCAGAGCCCTATATTAGAAGGAGGGCGATAAGACATTTAGAAAAAGGCCGAGTTGTTATTTTTTCTGGCGGCACAGGCAACCCATATTTTACAACGGATTCTGCGGCGGCACTGAGAGCCTCTGAGATTAACGCTGATGTTATACTGAAGGGAACACGCGTAGACGGTATATATACTGCAGATCCAGAAAAGGACCCTACAGCTACTCGATATGATAGGATTTCGTTTAAGGAAGTTATCTCTAAGAATCTCAAGGTCATGGATATGACTGCATTCACGATGTGTCACGAAAACGATACACCAATAATCGTATTCAATATTAATGTTGATGACAACCTGCTCAAGGTTGCTCAAGGCCAAGAGATAGGCACCGTCGTAGAGTGTAGTTGTTTATAATAACCTCTGGTTACTGCTGTATAATGTCTCTCAGAGAATTACCTTGACGTAGAATTACGCTTAGCTCATGTATGTACATAAAAACTTCACCCTCACTGGGATGATTAGGTTCACTCTAAGACCTACCTTAGGTTTGTTAGCTTGGTCTTTAATTGTTTTCATATTACATGCGATCTTTCATGATAGCTGGGTGAGGATTCCTTGGTTACCCATAGCTGTTATAGGTACAGCGGTTGCTTTCTATGTTGGCTTCAAAAACAATCAAGCTTACGATAGATTGTGGGAAGCGAGGAAGATATGGGGTGCTATGGTCAATAGCAGCAGAGCGTGGGGCAGTATGGTAAAGGGATACCTCAGTAACCAGTTCTCAGCAGAGGATTTTTCTAAGGAAGAATTAGCTGCATATACTGAGAAGTTAATCTATCGACATATAGGGTGGCTTTATGCATTGAGGTCTCAATTACTCATACCGACTAGTTGGGAGCACATCAGCCAAGGCAAAAGAGGTAAGAAGGCCACAGAAGCAGTTATGAAGCGCTTCGGAGTCGGCCTGGTCGATGACCACAGTACTGAGGATACTCTGAAGTACTTTTTACCAGAAGATGAATATCAGCGACTAATAGCTTATAGAAATACAGCAACACAGATCATAGATCAGCAAACTCAGGATCTAAAGTTGCTCAGAGGCATGGATATGATCGATGACTTCAGACATATGGAGCTACAGAATGTGCTCAATGACTTCTATGTTCACCAAGGTAAAGCAGAGCGGATTAAGAAGTTTCCGTTGCCACGTCAGTATGGGTTTTCTTCACAGCTCTTTATTAAGGTTTTTCTCTTTTTGTTGCCCTTTGGCATGCTGACAGAGTTCCATAATGTCGGTGAGTCAGCAGCATGGTTAGCCGTGCCTTTTTCTGTTGCTGTCGGTTGGGTATATAT
>CALEAC010000153.1 GCA_937944095.1 uncultured Saprospiraceae bacterium | reverse complement strand
TGAATGTGGTAATCCTATAATGACAACGGCTGTTTTCAGAATAAGAGATATCACTGATCCTGTCATAGCTTGTCCGTTACCTATAACTTTAGAATGTAATGATCCAGTGAATGAGGCGGTGACAATTAATTGGTTATCGACGGCTACAGCTACTGATCTATGTTCTGCAGTCAATATTGTAAATACTTTTCCAGCTGTATATGTCCCTGGCTGTGGCGATACTGGAATATATACTGTCGAGTTTACGGCCACAGATGCTTGTGATAATGCTATGACTTGTTCGAGTACGATAACTATTGAGGATAGTGTCGATCCGACTTTTATTATGAAGCCAAGTGACTTAGAGTTAGAGTGTGCAGCTGGTGCTAATACTTCCTTATTAGAAATATGGATTTCGAATAATGGTAATGGAATGGCTAGTGATGACTGTAGTGACATAATATGGAGCGCTTTCGCTATGGAACCAATCGGATTTTGTGGTTCTAGTTCTACGACGCCATACCTATTTACAATAACAGATGAATGTGGTAATTCTTCCACTGCGATAGCTCATGTTGTTACTGTTGATAATACTGTGCCGATTATTACCCCACCTACTGAGCTGATTGTAGAATGCGATGGTTCAGGAAATATAGAAGAAAGAGATTCCTGGCTGGCAACTGCAACTGGATTTGATACCTGTGGAGAAGTCTCGATTAGCTCAGGTCTATACAATACAATTTCTGCCTGTGGTGGTGCTAACGAACAAGTCTACCTTTTTGCAGTAACTGATGAGTGTGGAAACGAAACAACTGCTCTAGCAAGCTTTATTATAGAAGATACAAACGAACCAATACCTACCTGCCCTCCAGCTTTGGAATTAGAATGTGGCAATGAAGCAAATGATCAGAATATAGCTGCATGGTTATTAAGTGCTGATCTCTTGGATACTAATGAATGTAGTGTAGTGGAATTATCCAATAATTACCCTGGTGAATTACCAGGCCTAGTCTGTGATGATAATACAGGAATCTTAGTTGTTTTCACGGCAACTGATGCGTGTGGTAATACAGCTGATTGTCAGTCATCAATAACGATGGATGATACGGCAATACCTTACTACCTGAATTGTCCTACTGATATAACGGTCAATGTAGATGTGGATCTCTGCGAGACCAATGTCGTATACAGTCAGCCGATTGCCGTAGATGATTGTGATGAGGATGTAGATGTGACACTCATAGCTGGTATACCATCAGGTAATCCATTCCCACTTGGAACAACAACGATAACTTTCGAGGCTGGAGATGGTTGTGGGAATACAAGTACTTGCAGTTTTGATTTGACGGTAGTGGATAGTAATATTCCGTCAATAGGTTGTCCTAGTAATGACGTGGTGATTTGCACAGATGCTGGACTCTGTACTTGGTTGTCAGACGATAGCATCGATCCTGTATTTAATGATAATTGCCCAGGATTAGAATTGACCTATATAATTACTGGTGAGACTATGTCTACCAGTAGTGCAACAGGTGTCAACTCGATAGTGGATGATGCAATTGTTTTTAATCTTGGTCAAAGTAGTATCGTTTATACGATTGTTGATCCAGCAGGTAATACGGCTAACTGCCAATTTGATGTCGTCGTCGAAGATTGCGAAAATCCTGTAATCACCTGTAACGACCGCATAGATATAGCTTGTGGTGATGAAGATATAAACGGTTGGTTCGATGATATCGCAGCTACCGCAGGAGATAATTGTACTGGCGCTCTAGCAGTAGAAAGTTTGTTGCTCACCGACTTTAGTAGTTGCGGTAACACCTTTGATAGAGTATATATGTATACCGTTACGGATTTAGCTGGGAATACGGCGACTTGTATAGCCAACTATGAGACTGATGACAATGTAGCACCAAGTGTTATAAGTGCTTCGGATCTAACGGTTGAATGTGCAGATGGATCGCAATCTACTGCCCTGTTAGCATGGCTTAATAATAATGGCGGTGCAACAGCGACAGATGACTGTAGTGAGCCGATCACATGGACTAATGATTTTACAGCGGACTTGATTACAGAATGTGGCGCAAATGGCTCAGAATTGGTTGTCTTTACAGCAAGTGATGACTGTGGGAATTTGACAACGACTACAGCGACCTTTAGAATAGAAGATACGACAGCACCTGAGTTACTATGTCCTGATAATATAGTCTTGGAATGTACCGAAGCTATTAATGGAGCAGTGATTACTAATTGGTTGACGACAGCTTCAGTAATAGATGCTTGCCAAGGGAAGATAGAGCCTACTCATAATTACCCTGATGTATTTGTCGATGATTGTGGAGAGACGGGTGTCTATACAGTTACTTTCTCGGTGATAGATGAATGCGGTAATGCAACTTCTTGCGATCGAACCATTTCTATCATAGATACGACTGAGCCTGATTTTGAGAAAGAAGCAGAGGACTTGATATTAAGTTGTGCAGAAGTAACGCCTGAAGATATACTTAACTGGTTAGGGAATAATGGTGGGGCTATAGCTATGGATGCGTGTAGTGATGAACCTCTTGTATGGTCATACGATATACTTGCTGTGGAAGCACCTTGTGGTGGCTTCAGTACGACCTCGTATGTTTTTATTGTGACTGATAATTGTGGCAATACTAATATCACGAGAGCTAAAGTTATTATAGTAGATGACACGCCACCGATATTCGATGAGGCACCTAAGGATCAAGTTATAGAATGCTACCCTGAGGGCAATGAAGTCGCATTGATTAATTGGCTCAATGATAATGGCGGTGCAATTGTTTCCGATGATTGTGCAACAACGTTTGGATGGGAATATGACCTGATTAATCTGGTAGATAATTGTGGCAACACTAATGTCAGAACATATAGATTTATGGTTACTGATGAGTGTGGAAATACGTCTACTGCAGAGGCAGATTTTACAATCTACGATTCTTCACCACCAGTCATTGCAAAAGATGCTGAAGATATCGTTGTCGAATGTAATGGTGTGAGTAACAGTGCTGAAATACTTGGTTGGCTGAATAATAATGGTGGAGCAGAAGCTTATGATCTATGTGGACAAATTATTTGGACAAATGACTATGGTACCATCGTCAGTGACTGCGGTGCCACAGGTGGTGTCGCTGTGACCTTTACAGCAACTGATGGTTGTGGCAATGCCCAGAGTACAACTGCAACTTTTGTGATTAATGATGATACAGTACCTGAGTGGACCTTATTTCCACAAGACCTTGAAGTAGAGTGCGATGGTAGCACAGACCCTATGGGACAAGTCGAGGCTTGGCTCAGTACAGCAGGTGGGGGAGAAGGAGAAGATGATTGTTCTACAATTGTATATACTAATGACTTCTCGATCATAGATTTAGAATGTGACATGGAAGGTGGCGTTGCGGTTGTATTTACTATAACAGACGCATGTGGTAATAATACGACTGCCCTAACAACGCTTAGTATAACAGATGATATGCCACCAGTAATGACGAGTCCTGCTCAGAATACGAACGTCGAATGTGATGGCCAGGGTAATGATAGTGAGCTACAGAGTTGGTTAGCTAGTCACGGCGGAGCAGAAGCATCTGATGCGTGCAGTACGGATCTGTCCTGGTCTTATGAGCTTGTTTCCACGACTGAAGGATGCGGGGGCATGGTCGCTCTGAACTATGGTTTTGTGGCAACTGATGCCTGTGGCAATCCTTCTGAAACAACAATAGCCTCATTTATAATCAACGATCACACGCTGCCTGTCTTCGATTTTCTTCCTATGACTGCAGTCGTAGAATGTGATGGGAATGGTAATGATGAAGAGCTACAAGCTTGGTTGGATAATCATGCAGGCGCATTGGCTTCAGATATTTGTAGCTCGCCTATTAGCTGGAGTTACGACCTAGTTATGGATGAGGATAGTTGTGGTATAACTGGTATTCAGGTATATAGATTCACAATATCAGATGACTGTGGTAATGAGAATACAGCAGAAGCAACTTTTGTTATCGAAGACACTACACCACCTGACCTACTCGCAGGCTCAGATATGGGTATGGAAGAATGCGAAGCTGAAGTCGCTGGTAATATCCTTGAATTCGATTTCTGGTTAGACGCTCATGCTGGCGCGACCGCGACTGATATTTGTGGTGATATAGAATGGACTAATGATTACCATATAGATAACTGGGTATATACTTGCGGAAATACGCGTTCTGTAGATGTCATATTTACAGCGACGGATGACTGTGGTAATCAGTCAGAGATAAGCCATAGTTTCGGAATAGGTGATGTGACACCACCCGTATTTCTTAATTGTCCTAGACCACCAGTTATTGTAGATGCGCCAGCTGGATGGTGTAGTTCTTATGTTAATTACCCTGACCCTATAGCAGAAGATAATTGTTCTGAAGTTGTCATTACCCAAGTAGATGATACCGGATTCATTTCTGGAGATCTTTTCCCGATTGGGGCAACGATTGTTGTATTTGAAGCAATAGATGCTTGTGGTAATGTATCGACCTGTGAGTACAAGATTATAGTCAATGATTTCCATACGCCACCAACTATCTCATGTCCTGAAAGCCTGGTTATAGAAAATGATCCCGCGATGTGTGGTGCAGTCGTATCTGACTTAGCAGCTTTTGATATAACAGATAATTGTCCTGATAATTTGACGGTTAGTTATGCAGTGATGAATGTCCAGGGTGGACTTCTGACTTCTGGCTTCGAGGATGTCAGTGGGTATCAATTTCCAGTTGGAGAAAGTAGTATTACTTACAAGGTAGCGGACCAGTCCTTATTATTGATTACAGAAATCGTTCAAGATGGTACGGTGACAGGTGTTGAGTTAACGAACTTTGGTCCTGCTCATTTAGATATTAGTTGTCTCGATATTTCTAGGGTAGGTCCTGATAGCGAAACTCATAATGTAGCTAATGGCACTACACTTCCTGTAGGGTCTGTCTATACTCAGGCCTTTACAACAGTACCACCTGGTACGCCTGCAGGTTACTATATCTCGTTTGTAGGTACGATAATCGACGGTGTAGAGATTAATGGCTATGATGCGACCGAATTTATATCCCATGGTACTATTTATGGAAATAATATCTACAGACACCAAGTCTACGATCATGATCACGCTCTTGATTTCACTATTGCACAGACTTGTTTTGTGGGTTCTTATGGTTCACTTAATCCAGGCTTACCTCTAATGACAGCTAATGGCGAGACACTAGGCTTGCAGGAAGCGGTGCCTAGTTCAGAATCATGTCTATTCACAATTACTGTAACAGATACAGAACCGGCTTACTGTGCTGCATATGATTCTACGAGGTATTGTCTCTTAGATCCGATAGATATACTAGCAGGGAGTTGTACTGAAATACCTTTTGTAGTACCAGCTGGAGTAATTGTTGGCGATGTTAATCTTCTTGATTTAGTTGTTAATCATCCTGAGGTATCAAAATTGGATTTCACTTTGACGTCTCCATCAGGACAGGTTGTTTATCTATTCGGTGGATTATGCACAGGTACCTCAGGAGTGGATATTAGTTTGGATGACGGGTCTAGTATTAGTTTGGCCAATGTAGTTTGTTCACCCTTAGGCAATGGAGACACTTTTCAAGCAATAGGCCAGTTCTCTGATTTTTATAATGAAGCAGCTTCAGGTATATGGACTTTGAATATCGCTAATGATGGTGTTACTACTGGGACGTTAGAAAGTGTGTGTTTGGAAATCTTAGAATTGATACCATACGCACAAGAAGATATCGTACTCGATAATGAACTAGGAGTGTGCGGTTCTGAGTATACTTGGCAGAATCCACAGATTTCAGACAATTGTGGCTTGTCTATTATGACTATCACTTTTGAGTCTGATGATAATATAGCTAGACCCCCATCAGGAGATGCGGTTCCTGGAGAGATAATGACTGAGTTTTTCAGTGTCGGGACGACAAGAGTTATCTATACACTGATTGATCAGTATGGCAATAAATCTATCTGTGGTTTTGATATTATGATATTCGATAACGAAGAACCACTCGTAGATGCTTCCTTGTGTATAGATCAAGTGATACAGCTAGCAGCTGGTGAGTGTACAGTACCTATTACTGCGCTTAGTTTGCCTCCAGTTTTAGATAATTGCGGTACAGGCAACTTGAGTTTTACGCCATCAGTTTCCAGCGGTCTACCTGCTGGGACTCATGACTTAATTCTCGGTCTTACAGATGCTTTTGGAAATACATCTGGTTGTGACTTTACGATTACAGTTCTTGACTTTGAACCGACTTCTGATCAGATGTCTTGCTTGGGCCAAGTTAATATTAGTCTAGGCCCTGAGTGCAAGGCGACGATCACTGCTGATATGATGTTAGGACCTGGTGGCCAACATGGCTGTACGGATGGTTATTGTGTTACTGTTATGGATGAGTACGGCGATGAAATTCCGGGTGCTATGGTTACAGAAGAACATATCGGTCAGAATGTAACCGTACGTGTCTGTGTGGATTGTGATGGTGGTAATTGTTGTTGGGGTAATTTATTAGTAGAAAATAAACTGATACCTGATATCGTTTGCCCTGATGCCAAGGTGGAGTTAGTCTGTAATCAAGTATTCGAACCTGCCTTTACAGGTAAGCCTGAATTGCAGTCATGTGCTCAGGAAGTCTATTATTCTTATGAGGATAATTTGACCCTAGGAGATATGTGTGATGATAGTCCAGGGCAGATACTTAGGACATGGTATGTAACAGATGAGAATAACAGTGTTATAGAATGCGAGCAACAAATAACGATTATTGGATTTGATATCGATCAAGTTGCCTTCCCAGCAGATACAATTCTAACTTCAGTGGCACTTAACTGTGAGGATGTCTATAATAATCCTCAGTATATACACCCTGATAGCACCGGATGGCCTTCTCTTGATGGTGTCCCAGTTTATAATACGGGCGAAGGATTATGTGGCCATTTCTATAATTGGGATGATCAGATACTTTACAATTGTGAAGGTAGTTATGAGATACTAAGAAGATGGTTGATCAGAGATATGTGTCGAGATATAGACTTCGGGACTAATCCAGTAGAGTATTATCAATCTATCAAAGTCATCGATAACCTGCCTCCACACTTTGTAGACTGTCGAGATGATGTTGTCTTTGCAAGCGCTGATTATACTTGTAGCACTGACATCTATTTGAATGATCTTATGCCAGAAGTTGTAGAGTTGTGTGGTTCTATTAGAGATACCCTGATAACGGTCACACCGGGTACAGCCATAGAAAGGCCGGCTGGCAGTGGTCAATACTATCTGACTAACATGGCACCTGGTACACATACTGTCAAAATAACAGTTAGGGATCAATGCTATAATTTCAGCAGATGCACTTTTGACGTCGAAGTCGAAGATAAGAATGGACCTAATGTACTATGCGAGCAGGATGTCCATGTGGCACTGAATAATACAGGATCGGTTGAATTACCAGCAGAGGTATTGGATGATGGATCTTATGATAACTGTACTGGTATTAAGTTCCAAGTGATGAGGATGAATGATGGCTGTGACAATGAGACTGATTTAGAGCCAGGCGATTATGTCACCTTATGTTGTAATGACGTTAGTACAGAGCCGATACAATTGATGCTGAGGGTCTGGGATGATGCAGATGGGAATCTCATGTATGGGACGACTGGAGATTATTATGGGGAGTGTATGGTGCGCGTGTATGTTAGTGATCCGACGCTTCCAGAGCTTGCTTGTCCAGCAGATATAGTCATCAATTGTGATCAGGATTATTCTAATCTCAATGTAACAGGTCAGCCTACTATCGGATCTGCTTGTTCTTTTATTTCGTCAGATTATATAGATGACTTAGTAGGACTGACACCTTGTAATACAGGTTTTGTGATTAGAAATTGGAGTATAACAGGGTACAATGTAGCTTGTAAGCAAAGAATTAGTATAGGTGCAGCGATACCGTTTACGGCCTCAGATATTATCTGGCCTGCTGATTTCGAAGGCGGCTGCAATGATTATAATGACATCACAGAGCCGATAATCAATAAGCCAGATTGTTCTCAGGTTGGTATCAGTCTCAAGTCAGATACTTTCTATTTTGCGCAGGATGCTTGTTATAAAGTCATCAATCATTGGGAAGTCATCGATTGGTGTCAGCATGATGCAGGTTATGATCCGCCCCTCGGTCTCTGGAACCACCAACAAGTGGTCAAGATTATCTCTACTGAGAAACCATCTATCGCCAATTGCGGTGCAGTAGAAGTGGAAGTGTACTCAGATGATTGTGCTGCTGACGAAGTGGTATTAACGGTTACGGCTACAGATAATAGTTGTGGTGATGCTAGCATTTTGAATTGGAATTATCAAGTGATTATAGATGGTAACACCTGGTCTTCTGGTTCTATTGCCGGTGCTAAGCCCACAGTTACGCTAACGGATATACCTGAGGGTGAGATTGCTGCTATCTGGCAAGTAACGGATGGTTGCAATAATACAGCTTCATGTACACAAGAGATTACTCTAGTAGATGGAAAGAATCCGACCTCATACTGCCATAGTGTAGCCATAGGTGTAATGGAAGGAAGTGGGGAGGTTGCAATATGGACGTCTGATATAGATGCAGGAAGTACTGATAATTGTACAGCCCAAGAAGATTTGATTCTTTCGTTTGATGCAACGGAAGTCATCACGTCTAGTACTTTCAATTGTGATGATATTTCTAATGGTATTTCAGAAATGGTACCTGTTGTTCTTTATGTAACAGATCTCGCAGGGAATCAATCTAATTGTATCACTGAGTTGACCTTGCAAGATAATACTGAGGCCTGCACAGATGAGTTAGGCATGATGGCCGTGATTGGAGGAACAATAACAACTGAAGAAGGACAACCTCTGGAGCAAGTAGAAACGTACCTCAGCTCTCAGACACAAGGCATGGATGAGATGTTGATGACTGGAACCGAAGGGGAGTACTTGTTCGAGCAGGTTCCTGGACAGCATTCGTATGAGCTGCGACCATTTAATGACAGTAACCACTCTGCTGGTGTTTCTACCTTAGATGTAATCTTGATCCAAAGGCATATTCTAGGCATAGAACCACTTAGCTCTGCTTATAAGGTCATCGCAGCTGATGTAACTAGAGATGATAGGATTAATGGCGTGGATCTAGTAGAATTGCGCAAGCTGGTCTTGGGTAAGACAGAGACCTTCCATAATAATACGTCCTGGCGTTTTATAGACAAAAAATTAGAATTCCCTAATCTTTATAACCCATTTCCAGTTGCTGATGGTATCACAATGATGGCTGATGAGCAAGACATGATGGATAATGACTTCATAGGCGTCAAGATAGGTGATGTCGATAATTCAATCATACTCGGGTTGGAAGAACAAGACCTAGCTCAGCGTGATCGAACGGATATCTACTATACGCTCAATGCAACTAGTCAGGAACATGAAACTTTGATTCCAGTTTTTGCTGAAGAAGAAGACTTGATACATGGTTTCCAGTTTAGTGTGACGATAGATGAAGGACGTATAATTGCTGTCTTACCTGGTAGTGTCGATCTAACAAGTGAAAACTATCATATGCTTGGCGAAAAGACTATCGCTATGAGTTGGCATTCTATAGAAGGTGCTGTAAGTAATATTAGCATTCCATTATTTTATCTCAGCGTTGTGGATGTGCCTGCTAGTATGGTTTCACTTTCTTTGAGAAAGAAGACACCGTCTGCTGCAATGTACCTTGGAGAATCATTAGTAGAGAAGATACCTAATCTGTCTCTGTACAACAACACAGGTATAGGCCAATTTGTGCTTTATCAGAATGAGCCAA
This sequence comes from uncultured Saprospiraceae bacterium, assembly GCA_937944095.1. GTDB lineage: Bacteria > Bacteroidota > Bacteroidia > Chitinophagales > Saprospiraceae > RFSX01. The sequence goes on along the minus strand of CALEAC010000153.1, from coordinate 4,298 downwards.
ATCCATTTAAGGAGTGGACAGATATCAAGTTTTACCTTCCTAAAAGTCAGGCAGTCGATTTGTCTTTCTATACCTCTGATGGCGCTAAAGTATATAGCATCATCGATGATTTAGAAAAAGGAGTCCACACCTACAGGATATCCGCTGATCTATTCGAGGGCGCGAGTATGATCTACTATACGCTAGCAAGTGAGACTTATAATGCTTCTAAGAAAATGATACTTGTGAGATAACAAGTCAAGATAATTGCTGATCAATTCAAATTGAGAAAGGCCTGATCTATATGATCAGGCCTTCTTTGTTAATTAGTCTAATCATACGGGCAGTATTCTCGATAGGATTGTCTTTATTATTTTAAATACAAGAATTTTGATCGTAAGATCTCTCTGTTTTCAAGTTTGATATGGACCATGTAGACACCTTGATCTAGACTGGTTATACTGATATCTTCACTCAGGTCAGACGTATTATGAGTCATAATCTTCCGACCATCAATGGCAATCATGGTTACTTCGCCACTAATACCAGAGTAGCGCTCACCTAAATTGATAGAACCTAGAGATGGGTTAGGGTAGACAGGTATCAGTTCTTTAGTGTCATTAGTAGGTGGTTCAGGTTTGTATAGCAAGATAGTCGATAGATTAGTTCTTACAGGTTCATTGTAGTCAAAGTAAATATCAGCAACATTTACAACTTCTTTACCGAGCTCTAAATCTAACTTAGGTCTAATCTTATATTTGAAGAAGCCATTGGATCCAAAAAGGTTAGTAGTGCTATCTGGCAATAAAATATTAGAATAGTCAACCAGTAGATTGAGGCCATCTGTGAAGTTGTACTCATATCGATGACTACTCCCTAGGAATTCGAATGTCGTTAAGTCCAGATCTGAACTAAGTTGATTGATTACCTTGACCCTAAAGGCAGTGTCTGTTCCTGTGTTCTGGAACCGGACCATGTAGTGAATGTATTCACCTCGTCGGAAGCTATCAGTCTCTATACCAAGTGTAGTAAAACTCCTGATATCATTTGGATCATAAGAACCTATATTTTCTTGGCATTCTGCAGTACTTTGTTTATCTAACGCTGAGTCACATGAATTATCTGACCTGACTGCTGCATCGACACAGTGTAGCTGGCCGAGTTCTGCTTCGCAAGAAAGATTGAAATCCAATTTGAATTGTACGACTTCATTGAATTCTAATCGACCTAGATCAAATAGCAGTTCATTTTCCCTTATTTCCTTGTAGGGTAAGTTGGCATTAATATCGATAAAAAAGGGGTCCATGTAAATTAGTAGCTCAGTATTTTCGCTAGCCTCTGGTCCGTAATTAGTTATAGTAACATAGTATGATTGGTCGGCACATCTGCGTAGGAAGGGGATGCTCATGTCTACTGTGAGTTCGGCACATTCTTCTAAGGCATAACCTAATATGTCGAGATCAATTTCTGGCGTTTCTTTGCTAAGCTTAATTTGGTCTGGAATCTCACAGTGGTCCCAATTTTGAGTACGGGGTATAACAGTGAATGAATAGTCTCCTTCCGGCAGATTCAGGCTGTATCGACCTTGTGAGCTTAGTCTCGCATAAGTGTGTCCATCAGTTCTCTCAGCTATGATTTTCCAGCCATTCAATATCGATTCTTCATCTACAGTGCAATTATCATTTTCATCATGGGCGGCAGTTCCTAAGATACGTAAGGAGCTAGAAATGGCTTCTGATGATCGATATATGCCTCCTCTGGAATCAGCAAGATAGCCATAATCTGAATTGGTAGAAGTACCCAGCACAGTGAATAGATTGTCTGACGAACCATGTAGGTCGGCAGTCGTAAACGATGCACCAGAATCTAAACTATAGACTAAGTAATTGTTAAGTAAGAAGTATACTAGATTCTGACTGCCCTTGCGCATCGTATATGACCCTAGACCGATTAAGTCTTCTGGCTCAGGAATATATTTTTGAAAGCTTAAGCCTCTGTCTGTAGAAACGTAATAATTTTCAGGTTGATTGAATTGAACAGAAGAGGGATTTATCTTCATAAGGACTAGGTCCTCATCTGTCACCACTACTGAGTTGTTATAGCCCCTCGTATCATCAAAAAGTGTTGCTTGATATTCCTTTTTTTTCATGTCATATACCAAGACACCTTTGTCAGTGGCAGCGAATACGAGCTCATCTATGAAATCGAGATTGCCATAATTAAATTGCTTATAGGCAATCTCATGATACCAAGTCTGTCCTAAGTCTCTAGAGAAAAGCAGACTAATACTGTTGTGCATCAGAATGGTATTGCCTTTGATCTGGTCTATACGGAAGCTAGAGAAGTTTGGCTTAAGTTGTAAACTTGATTCACCAGAACCTGAAGTCTTGTAGATACCCATATTCGATACATAAAATAAATCGCCGTTGTCATCCGTCCTGATGTCTTTGATTTTTGTTTCATTGTCATCAGTTATAATTTCTTGCCAATTCTGGCCATTATCTTTGCTGTAAAAAAGTCTCTCTGATCCAGTCAGGCTATACAACTGTTCTTCATGGCCTAACATTAATTTTGTAATGTTAGTAAGGTCAATATCTGGTTTGTATGGGGTATAGGAGGCGAAGGAATTGTCCGTGTATATTCTTATTTCCGACTCTCCGATTAGATATAAGTTATGAGCTATTTCTAGAATGTTGTTAGCTGCAAAGTTTTCTATTCGATTCACTTTGGAGTCATATGGTGCACTCTTAGACATAGTAATTACCCCTAGGTCAAAGACAAAGTACAGATCATCTTGTGAATCAACTGTGCGCTGGAATCTTGAGTTGCTAATTCTGCCGTAAGGAAAAACAAATTCTTCATAGCTATCGAATAGGTCATCGCTCACCAGAATTTGGTCTCTTGCAATGAGTATTGCGACACCGTCTTCTGAAAAGTAAAGATCCCCAATGTAATCAATGTCCAGTATCTTGTTTTCTAGAAGATAGTTGCCATTCATATCTACTATATCCAAGACATAATTATCAAAACCTCTCTCGTGAATTAAATACAACAACTCATTGTGAAAGGAGATAGTTGTTTCTCTAGGACTATCCTTAAAATCCACCAGTATCTCCTGTGTCTCTCCTGGTCGTTGGACAAAGACTTTAGAATAAGTTTGTAGGAAAGTGTAATTCTGCTCTATGAGCACATACTCTACAGGATTAGATCCAGCATAAACTTGATTCCACTGCCCATTTTGTAATGAAAAGGTGCTACTTGAACTCAAATAATAGACTTCGTTGTCCGCACCGAATTTCATTTCTCTTTTGTAGCTAGTGTATGGAGAAGGGAGTTCGGTCCAGTTAATACCATCTTCGGAACTGTACATAATATTTTCATGAAATTTAGAAAATATATAATGAGTCCCTGATGGTGATATGTAATAATCTTGTATTGTGAATTCAGATATCTCCCCGGTTTTCTGCCAAGCGTCGAATTGTGCAGACAGTCCAAGAAAGGTCGATAGTAGAATAGAAGCTGAAAGAAGGTAGTTCATAATGTAAGTATAGACTGTAAGCTAAATTTAATTTATGATTATTCGATGGGCTTCGACCCCAGATCCTTTTTGGATTTCTAAGATATACATTCCGGAATAAAGCCCTGATAGGTCTAAGTTAATATATGCCTCATCAGTCGATGTGTTATGTGACTGTACTATCGTGCCATTCGTGTTGAGTACTCGGATCTGATTGACTTGGTTGTTATGGCCATTGTATAATCCGATAAGCCCTGTCGAGGGGTTAGGAAAGATAGTTAAGTCTTTAGCTGTTGACTGATGATTGTTGGGATATAAGAGTATTACCTTAGCTTTATCTTCGTCCGATAAGTTTGATTTGTCTATAGTGCCACCATTCATGTGAACATATAGGAATTCTTCGTTGCCGAAAACTTGATTAATGATTTCACTTTTTGATGTAAATGAAAGATGACTACCAGGCTGCAGATCCACATCTATCTTTTTATCACCTTTGTATTGCTTGTAAGGGGTAAGGATAATTCTACCACCAATTATAAGTTCTGAATTCTCTTTGAGAACGACCGTAGACCCTGACCTTAGATTGATATTGCCGATGCCTTCTGCACCTAATTGTACAGTTCTCCTTTTCTCGATGATGAGTGAACTGTTATCTCGGAATTGCAGGCAGGCCTTCATGTCTAAGAAATTAATTTGACCACCATCTATGATCATGTTCGTTCCTCCAGTCGAAATAAGCTCCATGTCAGCAATACACATTTCGGCTCTGTCTAGTACGATGTTGACCGGATGACGTAGCGTG
>CALEAC010000152.1 GCA_937944095.1 uncultured Saprospiraceae bacterium | reverse complement strand
AAGTAATGATAACAACATCTTTCTTAATAAGCGAGGTATAGAATTGTATGGAAGACTGGACAATAGATTTTCTTTCTATTCAGCCTACGAAGAAAACCAATCTAATTTCTTAGGTTATCAAGATGACTTTGTCAGTCAGTTTAAAGCGATTAGAGGCAAGGGGAACTACAAAGATTATAGTAGTTCTATCATTAGCGGCTTGGTAGGCTACGATTATGGCTTTGCAACCGGTTTTTTACAATATAAATTATCCCAACATACTAGTATACAGTTAGGCCACAATCGCTACTTCATCGGCAACGGAATCAGATCCTTATTGCTTAGTGATTCTGGGCATAATTACTTTAACGTTAAGTTTTCTGCTAAGTTCTGGAAACTACATTATCAGACCATTTTCGCAGAGTTGTCTACAATCTCAGCGCGGTTCAATTTTGGTAACCAATTATTACCAAAGAAGTACATGGCCAATCACTATCTAAGCTTCAAGCCGACAAGGAACTTAGAATTAGGCATTTATGAGGCGATTATTTTCTCTAGAGAAAACAACTTCGAATTACAATACCTTAATCCCGTCATTTTTTATAGAACACTAGAGCACCAGCTAGATAGTCCTGATAATGTACTCATAGGCACTAACTTTAAGCTTAACCTACTTAATAGCATATCTATATATGGACAGTTTATCCTCGATGAATTCAGAACTGATCAGTTATTCAGTAGCGAAAAATGGTGGGGTAATAAGTTTGGGTTGCAGTTGGGCATGAAATATTTGGATGTACTCAGTATATCTAAGCTTGACTTACAATTAGAATATAATCGTGTAAGACCTTATACCTATTCTCACTGGCAGCCATCGCAGAATGTCGTAGATGTAACGGTATCGAATTATAGCCATTACAATCAGCCTTTGGCGCATCCATTAGGGGCGAACTTTACTGAATTGTTAGTGGAGTTGCGATATGACCTCCCTGGAAATTGGCAAACGAGAATACGAGGTATGTTTACAGAAACTGGACTTAATAATGAAGCTAATAATGGGGGTAATATCCTAATCAGCAATACAACTAGGATAGCTGACTTTGGAATAGAACAGAATCAAGGGCAGCTCAGTCGGATTAGAATGCTCCACCTAAATCTATATTATCAAATCTCAAACAACCTATTCTGGGATATAGAATCTGTCTATAGAGTCAATCAAATCGAAACACTTCCAGAGCAGCAAACACTATATCTTGGGACTGCCCTGCGATATAACATCGGCAATCAATTTCTAGATTACTAAAGAGTGGAAAAATGAGTGCTCTGCGAACATATTTCCCGAAAAGATATTCATATTTGCAGTGCTTATAAAGAAAGGAGGAGGGACAGGCCCTATGATTCCTTGGCAACCAGCGCTAAGCAAGGTGCCAATTCCTGCCCTATCTAAGGGGAAAGATGAGTGAATAAGAATTCAATTATCTATTCCTGAGTCCTTTCTTAAGCGCTAAAAACAGTACGCTTATGAACATACAAGAGGTTATAAAGGAAAGAATTCTCGTTCTTGACGGTGCGATGGGCACCATGATACAGAGATATAAGCTAGAGGAGGCAGACTACCGTGGGACTCGATTCCTAGACCATCATCAAGATGTCAAGGGCAATAATGACTTGCTGTCTATCACTAAGCCAGAGGTCATACAAGCTATCCATAGAGCGTATCTAGATGCAGGGGCTGATATTATAGAGACGAATACCTTTAACTCGACATCCTTATCACAGGCTGATTATGAACTGTCTGAGCTTGCCTACGAGCTTAATTTAGCAGCAGCCAAATTAGCTAAGGAGGTGACACAGGAGTACAACGCAAAAGATCCTGCTAAGCCGCGATTTGTTGCTGGTGCTTTAGGGCCGACGAGTAAGACAGCATCCATGTCACCAGATGTTAATAATCCTGGATACAGGGCTGTAACCTTTGATGAATTAGTTGATGCCTATTATGAGCAAACCTCCGGATTAGTAGATGGAGGGGCTGATCTACTGTTGATTGAGACAATCTTTGATACGCTCAATGCAAAGGCAGCTATCTATGCCATCCATAAGTATTTCGATGATAAGGAGACTGAGAAATTACCGATTATGATTTCTGGTACCATCACTGATAATAGTGGTCGGACACTGAGTGGACAGACAGTAGAAGCATTTTGGATTTCTATATCCCACGCTGAGCCATTTAGTGTTGGCCTGAATTGCGCACTAGGATCTAAAGAGATGCGACCACATCTGAAAGACATCTCCGCAATTGCTGACTGCCATATTAGTGCCTACCCTAATGCAGGTCTACCTAACGAACTTGGGGAATATGATCAAACACCCGAAGAGATGAGTGCTTTCATCAAGGATTTCGCAGAGAGTAATTTTGTAAATATTGTCGGTGGTTGTTGTGGATCTACACCAGATCACATTAGAGCGATGGCAGAAGGTGTAGCTGGGCTGAAGCCTAGAGTACGCGCTGAGAAACCGAAGCATTCATTTTATTCAGGTCTAGAACCACTGGTCGTGAGAGAGGAAATGAATTTTATCAATATAGGTGAAAGAACGAATGTGACGGGCTCTAAGAAATTCGCTAGACTGATAAAGGAAGGTGATTATGCTGAAGCGATATCCGTCGCTCAACATCAGGTCGAAGGTGGTGCCCAGATACTAGATGTCAATATGGATGAAGGTCTACTCGATTCTAAGAAAGAAATGAAGGAATTCCTGAACATGATCATGTCAGAACCTGATATAGCCAAATTGCCGATCATGATCGATTCGTCGAAATTCGACATCATTACTGAAGGCCTCAAAGTCGTTCAAGGGAAATGTATCGTTAATTCTATATCGCTCAAAGAAGGCGAAGAAGAGTTTATAAGACAAGCCAAAATTCTCAAACGTTTCGGCGCTGCAACTGTCGTGATGGCTTTTGATGAAAAGGGTCAGGCAGATACCATAGATCGGAAAGTGTCGATATGTCAACGAGCCTATAAGGTCCTTGTCGAAAAGGTAGGTTTCAATCCTTATGATATCATATTTGATCCTAACATCTTTGCTGTTGCTACAGGAATAGAAGAGCATAATGACTACGCAATTAATTTCATCGAGGCGACGAGACAGATTAAAGAAAGCTGTCCTGGTGCCAAGGTAAGTGGTGGCGTCAGTAATATTTCTTTCTCTTTCAGAGGGAATAATAGAGTCAGAGAAGCCATGCACTCTGCTTTCTTATACCATGCAATCAAAGCAGGTATGGATATGGGCATTGTCAATGCTGGTCTGATAGAAGTCTATGAGGATATTCCTCAAGACTTATTGGAACTGGTCGAGAATGTACTATTCAATAAAAAACCATCAGCAACTGAGGAATTAACTGATTATGCTGAACGCGTTACTGGTGGTGGCAAGGTAATGGTCAGAGACCTTTCATGGCGTGAGGGTACAGTAGAGGAAAGGTTATCACATTCCTTAGTAAAAGGCATTACAGAATATATAGTGGAGGATACAGAAGAGTGTAGGAAAAAGCATCCTAAGAGTCTACATGTAATCGAAGGACCACTCATGGATGGCATGAACGTGGTCGGAAATCTATTCGGGGAGGGTAAAATGTTTTTACCTCAGGTGGTTAAGAGTGCCAGAGTTATGAAGAAATCTGTGGCCTACCTAACCCCTTTCATAGAAGCAGAAAAAGATTCTACGACTGCGAGTTCTAAAGGCAAGATACTAATGGCCACTGTCAAAGGTGACGTCCATGACATCGGTAAGAATATAGTCGGTGTCGTGTTGGCTTGTAATAATTATGACATTCTCGACTTAGGTGTCATGGTCCCTGCTGAGAAAATCATTTCTACCGCTATTGCGGAGAAAGTAGATATCATAGGGCTCAGTGGCTTAATCACGCCATCGCTAGATGAAATGGTCAATGTCGCTGAAGAAATGCAACGACAGAATCTCAACATCCCGTTGCTTATAGGAGGTGCTACGACCTCTAAGACACATACTGCACTAAAAATAGAGCCACACTATAGCAATGCACCGGTGATTCATGTTCTCGATGCAAGTAAAAGTGTAGGCGTGGCTTCGACGCTACTGTCAGAAGATCTAGTAGCCAGGGAGAAATACCTGAGAGGAATCAAAGAAGATTATGAAAAAACAAGGATAGCGCGAGCAGGTAAGAGAAAGAAAAAAATGATTTCCATCGAAGAGGCGAGGGCTAATAGATTTCAGATAGATTGGAATAACTACCATATACCAGAGCCTAAATTTACAGGTGTCAAGTGTTTCGATAATTATTCGATCGAGGAGCTAGTTAGGTACATAGATTGGACGCCGTTTTTTAGTAGTTGGCAACTAGCAGGGAAGTATCCTGCTATTCTCCAAGATAAAGTGGTCGGCGTAGAAGCAACTAAGTTATTCAACGATGCCCAAAGCATGCTTAGGAGGATTATAGATGAGAAATGGCTTACCGCCAAAGGGGTATTCGGCATCTTTCCAGCAGCTTCCACACAGGACGATAATATCATCGTACAGGACAATAGTGGACAGCCCTTCATGATACTTAATCAGCTCAGACAGCAGGTAGAGAAAGCAAAGGGGAGACAGTACTTCTCATTGTCAGATTTCATAGCGCCTCGAACGACAGGAAAGAAAGATTACATAGGGGCTTTTGCAGTGACGACAGGACTAGGGATAGAGAAATGGGTCACGCACTTTCAGGATAATCAGGATGACTACTCCGCTATTATGCTCAAAGCCCTTGCAGACAGATTAGCGGAAGCATTTGCAGAAAGATTGCACGAGCGTGTCAGAAAAGAATACTGGGGGTATGCTGCTGAAGAATCCTTAGATAATGTAAGACTGATCAGAGAAGAGTACAATGGCATACGACCTGCACCCGGATACCCAGCATGTCCTGAGCATTCGGAAAAGGAGAAATTATTCAGACTCTTGGATGTACAGAATCAGGCTCAGATCAGTCTGACAGAGTCATATGCTATGTATCCAGCCGCTGCAGTTAGTGGTTGGTACTTTGCACATCCTGAGAGCAAGTATTTTGGAATCAACACAATTTCTGAAGACCAGATTATAGATTATGCTAGTCGAAAAGACATGGAAGTCGATAGAGCTAGAAAGCTTCTTGGGCATTTGTTAGGCTAGATAATATGTTATAATGGCTTGAGAGAAACTCAACTCAGGAAAACTATAGTATTTTCGTTTTTCTAAAGTGAGTAATATCAGCCCCAATCAAGACATATCCGTCAGATCCATGGTCCTTGAGATCAGAAGCTATGTGATTCATCTTTTTAGATCTTGGAAGCTGATCACAATCTGCGGTTTCCTATTTGCATTTATACTTTTTGCTCTCAATTATAAGAAGGCACCTATATATAGTGCACACCTCAACTTCATGCTCAACGATGATAGCTCTAGTTCTCTAGGTGGTATAGGTAACATCCTAGGGCAGTTCGGTCTAGGAATGGGTAGTTCAGAGTCTAACCTAGATAAGATAATAGAGCTATCTCGAACACGTACAATTAGCCAGTCAGCATTATTTCATGAGGTGGTGTTGAGAGGTTCGGAAGATTACTTGGCCAATCATCTCATCGCTTCTTTAGAAGAGCACAACGCATGGACGCGGAAGAGCTTACTACCGTTTGGTGGTAAGGATGGACTAGACTTAGAGGGTTTCAGATTTCGTCACGATAGTTTGGGCGTTTTTACGATACTAGAAAATAAGGCCTTGAAGAAGCTATATAATTATCTAGTCGGTAAGGAAAGGGTAGGTGCTGCCTTCAGAAGTGATTATTCTGAGCTAAGTGGTATCATGAATTTTCATATTAGCACCTTTGATCCAGAGTTGTCTATACAATTAGTCAATCAGTTATATGATGACTTATCAGAATATTACATCAGTAGATCTGCTGAAAAACAAGAATATGACTTCAAGCTTATCAAGAGTAAGTATGATTCGATTAATACTCGACTGAATTCCGTGCAGTATTCCATAGCAAAATTCGAAGACCAAAGCCAAGGCTTATACAGGAAACAAGACCTCCTCAGAGAAAAACAGCTCAAGGTAGAGGAGATGAAATTGGTGACCATGATGGGCGAAGCCGAGAAGCAACTTCAAATCGCCAGATTAGCTGTCGAGAACAATTTTGCCTATATCCAACTTATAGATAGACCCATATTACCCTTGAAACCAGTCAATAAAGGCGCATTCTATTATTTCTTATTAGGGGGCCTACTAGGGGGTGTCTGTTCTATACTCTATGTGATTACCAAGAAGATGTATCTTGATATACTCACCAATTGATATTTAATAATCTCAAAATCCATCTGCAATAATGGACAATAATATCCATCCCATTTTTGACCGACTACTTGGACGATCTGAAAAAGAAAACTACTTAAACCAAAAGAGTAAGGTCCTGTGGTTCACCGGCCTTTCGGGATCCGGGAAGAGTACTATTGCACAGGGTTTAGAAAAGTTGTTATTCAGTGAAGGCTATTTCATCCAAGTATTGGATGGTGACAATACACGGACTGGGCTTAATAACAATATTGGATTCAGTTTAGAGGATCGACAAGAGAATATTAGGCGTATCGCCGAAGTAAGTAAGCTCTTCGCAGACTCCGGAATAATCTGCCTGAATAGTTTCGTGAGTCCGACTATAGCTATTAGAAATATGGCTAGAACCATCATAGGTGATGATGATTTCATTGAGATATATGTCAATACACCCCTACATATATGTGAGCAAAGAGATGTCAAAGGATTATATGCCAAAGCACGTGCTGGTGAGTTAAAAGGTTTTACAGGCATCGATTCGCCATTTGAACCACCTCAACAACCTGATTTAGAATTACTTACAGAAAATCTGACGGTAGAAGAAGGTGTCAGAAAAGTGTTTAATTTTGTGCTCCCTAAAATTACTAGGACATAGAAAAGTAGATATGGATTATAATTTAAGTCATATAAAGGAATTAGAATCAGAGTCAATCTTCATCTTAAGGGAAGTAGCTGCTCAATTTGAGAATCCAGTCCTGATGTTTTCAGGCGGTAAGGACTCCATTCTGATGGTTCATCTTGCTTATAAAGCGTTTTTTCCAGCCAAGGTGCCTTTCCCTCTTTTGCATATAGATACTGGTCATAACTTTCCTGAGACAATTAAGTTTCGAGATGATCTCGTAAAAAAAATCGGTGCTAAACTGATTGTCGGTTCTGTACAAGAAGCTATAGATAAGAGATTGGTAACTGAGGAAAAAGGTGTCAATGCAAGTCGGAATGGTCTGCAGACAGCCGTCTTATTAGAGTCGCTGGAGAATGGTAAATACGATGCAGCACTCGGTGGTGCCAGAAGAGATGAGGAAAAGGCAAGAGCCAAAGAAAGATTCTTCTCGCATCGAGACGAATTCGGTCAGTGGGATCCCAAAAACCAAAGACCTGAATTATGGAATTTGTTCAATGGAATTCACCATCTCGGAGAACATTTCAGGATATTTCCGATCAGTAATTGGACAGAACTTGATGTATGGCAATATCTTGCTCATGAGGAAGTCGATCTACCTTCACTTTATTATGCACATGAGCGTGATGTATTCGAAAGGGACGGGACCTTACTTGCAGATTGCGATTATATAGAAAAGAAGCCAGAAGAAAAAGTCTTTAGAGAAACGGTTAGATGTCGAACTATAGGTGATATGACCTGTACAGGAGTCTGGCGTTCTACTGCTGCAACTACAGCAGATATCATAGAAGAAGTAGCAACTACACGAATGACAGAGAGAGGGGGTCGGACTGATGACAAAAGGTCAGAAACCAGTATGGAGGATAGAAAGAAGAAGGGCTATTTCTAGAAAATTTATTTCACACAAAACATTGGATCAATGGCAGATAGCCAACTAATAGATAGTGAATTATTAAGGTTCACGACTGCAGGTTCTGTAGACGATGGGAAATCGACTCTGATAGGTAGACTCTTATATGATAGTAAGTCAATTTTCCAAGATCAGTACGAGCAGATAGAAAGAATCAGTGAGAAACGTGGAGAAGAGGGTGTTAACCTAGCCCTACTGACGGATGGACTGAAATCGGAGCGAGAACAAGGCATCACCATAGATGTTGCTTATCGCTATTTTGCCACACCAAAAAGGAAGTTCATCATCGCGGACACGCCTGGACACATCCAGTATACACGTAATATGGTTACTGGGGCGTCTTCCGCTAATGTGGCCTTGATACTTATAGATGCACGAAACGGCGTCGCTGAGCAGACGAGAAGGCATGCAATCATAGCTTCACTTTTACAGATTCCTCATGTTGTCGTCTGTATCAATAAGATGGATCTTGTAGATTATGATGAAAACATATACAACAGAATACAGGATGATTTCGAAAAATTTGCCGCTAAGCTAGATGTCATAGACGTGCACTTTATTCCGATTTCTGCTCTTATAGGAGATAATGTGGTCCACCGGTCAACGGAAACCCCGTGGTATGACGGCCCGACACTGATGTATTATCTGGAGAATGTACATATCGCGAGCGATCATAATTTCATCGATAATCGTTTTCCTGTACAATATGTGATACGCCCTTATAATGATGAATATCACGATTATCGTGGCTATGCAGGTCGAGTTGCAGGCGGCGTAATGAAAAAAGGTGATGAAGTCATGCTTCTACCATCTGGTTTTACCACCAAGATTAAAATGATCCAAGGCCCAAGTGGTGAGCAAGAAAGAGCTTTTCCGCCAGAATCAGTCACTGTCTTGTTAGATGACGATTTTGACCTGAGTCGAGGAGATATGATAGTCCGAGCTAATAATAAGCCAGAAATTACCCAAGATGTGGAAATAATGCTTGTTTGGTTCGATAGTGATAAGCCCTTACAGCTAAAAGGTAAGTACACACTGATGCACACCAGTCAGCAAGTACGGTGTGTTGTCAAGGAAATAAGGTATAAGCTAGACATCAATTCTCTACATAGGCTCGAAGAAGAAACAGACATTCACATGAATGATGTTGCAAGAGTTGTTCTTAGAACAACTAAGCCACTATTCGTAGATGCGTACAGAAAAAACAGGATAACAGGTAGTCTCATACTAGTAGACGAAGGCACTAATAATACGGTCGGTGCTGGTATGATTATATAAGCTTGTAACTCTTATAAGACAGGAGGATCGGCCTAACAAAAGACAGATCCTCCAAAGACGTCTAACTGAATTTTTGAATATTGCTATTCCAAAGCCAGTTTCCTCTCAGTACTAGGATATGGAAAATCTGATTTTTGCTGCTTACGAGCTATTTAAATATTGAGATATTATAGAGGCAATAAAAAAGCCCGACTCTACATAATTGAATCATCAGCAAAGGATTTCAAACCTTGCCCGCTCAACTGCATATCTTGATTTAATGAAATCTGTTTAATCTCAACTGCAATTTCAGGCACATTTAAATGTCTATAGATAGGCTTCCTGTAAATTACAAAGTCAACTCTCTTTTGAGTATTACCATAAACCGCTGCCTCTAACTCAATTTTAAAAAGACCTGAAAGCTCCCTATATATAAGGTACTGAAGTACCTTTTCAGTAAAAGCATTTGACAACAAAGCGCTTGAATCTTCTGAATAATACGCCTTATGTCGTGATCCTCTTAAACGGCGTCTAAGTAGCTTATCCTCTTTATAAAGCACCTTTATCAATTCAGGCATAAACTCACGTGCCATAAAAGTCCCATAAGAATCTCGCTTTGCCATATTTAATCAGTTATCCAGCGTATGAATTTAGCACTATTAAATTACCTTCATATGACCCCTATAAATCCGTAAATCATTATTAGATGCCGCTGAGTTGGAATGAAATCAGGTCTAGAGCCATCACCTTTACAAAAGAATGGGAAAGCGAGAGTAGAGAAAGAGCCGAAAAGGATACTTTCTGGAATCAGTTCTTTAATGTGTTTGGCATATCAAGAAAGAGAGTAGCCTCCTTTGAGCAGCCAGTAAAGAAGCTCAATGAGAAATATGGATTCATAGACTTATTCTGGAAAGGAAAATTACTAGTTGAACATAAGTCAAAAGGCAAGGACTTAGACAAAGCCTATACACAAGCTCTAGATTATTTCCACGGATTGAAGGAGAGAGAATTACCTCAATATGTCCTAGTCTCAGACTTTGGAAACTTCAAACTATATGATCTAGAAAATAGCACTGAGAATGCTTTTACTATATCCGAGTTTGTAGATAACATTCATCTATTTGGATTCATAGCAGGGTATGAGAAAAGGACCATACAAGAAGAAGCACCTGTAAACATAGAGGCAGCCGAAAAGATGGGTAAACTCCACGACAGGCTCAAAGAGATAGGATACGAAGGACATAATTTAGAAGTCTACTTGGTCCGTCTCTTATTTTGCTTATTTGCTGATGATACTGGTATTTTCAACACTGGCATATTTCAGGAATATATAGACTTACATACTAAAGAAGATGGTAGCGATCTAGCTGCACATCTCAATCAATTATTCCAAGTCCTCAATACACCTGAAGACAAAAGGCTCAAAACACTTAATGAGGCTCTCGATGCTTTTCCTTATGTCAATGGCTCACTATATGAAGAAGTACTACCTGTAGCAGCCTTTGATAGTTCAATGAGAGAAATACTCTTAGATGCAGGGGCTATGGATTGGGGTGAAATATCCCCTGCAATATTTGGCTCAATGTTCCAAGCTGCCTTAGACCCTAAGGAGCGAAGAAATATGGGAGCTCACTACACTTCAGAAAAGAACATTATGAAGGTTATAAAACCTTTGTTCTTGGATGAGTTGTGGAGCGAATTTCAACGAATCAAAAATTCAGATAAAAAGCTAAATGCGTTTCATAATAAAATTGCGACTCTAAACTTCTTAGACCCTGCCTCCTGTGGTAGTGGAAACTTTCTAATTATAACATATAGAGAATTACGACTACTAGAATTAGAAGTATTAAGGGCGCTTAATAAAACTGGTCAAACTGTCCTAGACATTAATGTTCTACTTAAAGTTTCAATCACTCAATTCTATGGTATTGAATTAGATGAATTTGCCGCCAAAGTTGCAGAGGTAGGTATGTGGCTTATAGAGCATCAGATGAATGAAAAGTTGTCTTTGGAGTTCGGTCATAATGTTATCAATCTTCCATTAATAGGAATAGCAAATATTAGAAACGCAAATGCCTTAAAAATTGAATGGCCTGAAGTTATACCTAAATCTGAGCTTAACTATATTCTAGGCAATCCACCTTTCTTAGGAAAAAAAGAACAATCTAAACAGCAAAAAGAAGATCTAAATTTTGCATTCAATAATATGAAAGGTGCAAACAATTTAGATTTCGTATCAGGGTGGTTTGTCAAAGCAAGTGAACTAATCCAAAGCACAGAAATTAAAGTTGCTTTTGTTTCAACAAATTCGATCACTCAAGGTGAACAGGTCGGTATATTATGGAATAAGTTATTAAATGAACTACATATCAAAATAAATTTTGCTCATAGAACTTTCAAATGGAGTAATGCAGCAAAAGGAAAAGCTGCAGTGCATGTAATTATAATAGGGTTCAGTCTTCGCCAAAATAAGGAAACTTTATTATATGATTATGAAGACATAAATGGAGAAGCCCTCGAAGTAAAGGTAAAAAATATTAATCCTTATTTAGTTGAAGGTGATAACACAATAGTTAGTCTAAGAACGAAATCGATAAATTCAGATAAGTCATTAGTCTACGGAAGTTTTGCATTAGATGATGGCAATTATACGTTAAGTAAGGAAGAAAAAGAGGAAATTCTATTAAAAGAGCCGCAAACTAAAAAATTCATAAGGCCCTTTATTGGTGGTAAAGAACTTATAAACAATATACAACGCTTCTGCATATGGATAGATGACAGCAACATCAAATATCTAAAGGAATCACCTATCGTTCTTCAAAAGGTAAGCAATGTGAAAACTTGGAGACAGTCAAGCAATAGAGCAAACACAAAGAAAATGGCAGCTTTCCCGACTACCTTTGCGGAAATCAGACAACCAACTAGTGATTATATAGCAATTCCAACAGTTTCATCAGAAAGGAGAAAATACATTCCAATAGCCTACTTGGATAAGGCAATAATTGCCTCAAATCAGTTATATATTATTCCACAGGGAACTGTTTCAGAATTTGGAATCATTACTTCTGAAATGCATATGATATGGGTTAAATATATTGGGGGCAAACTTAAGAGTGATTACAGGTATTCAAACAAACTGATTTTCAACAATTTCCCATTTCCCAAAGAAGTATCAGGCAAACTAAAAGAAAAGGTACAATCCGCTGCACAAAAAGTTTTAGACGTAAGAAAAGAGTTTCCAGATAGTAGTCTAGCAGATTTATACGACCCCTTATCTATGCCTCCCAAATTGGTTAAAGCTCATCAGGCTTTAGACAAGGCAGTGGACCAGTGCTATCGGAGAAAGGCTTTTATGTCTGAGAGGGAAAGGATAGAGTTTTTGTTTGAGTTGTATGAGGAGTATACACAGCCGTTATTAGAAGAGTTAAAGAAATAGGACGTGGGTAGAACAGCAACTACGATAACTAATCAAATAGCGATACTACAACAAAGAGGCTTAGATTTAGATATCCCTATATCTAAAATTAGAGAGGTGTTACTAGATATTGGATATTATCGACTTGGTTTTTATTGGCATTATTTTGAAGCAAATAGGTCACATACTTTCCTTACAGGCAGTAAGTTTTCGGAAGCGCTAAAACTCTATTACTTAGATATTGATCTCAAAAACATAATAGTAAAATATTTAAATCGAATAGAAGTCAATTTCAGAACTCAGTTGATTTACGAGATATCAAATAAGTATAACAATCAACCTATCTGGTTTAATGATTCTAGATATGTGAAAAGGTGGTTCGTTCGAAACTTACCCAATTATTACAATAACGATTTTAAAAGAAGAAATAGGGCCATAAAAGATCATCACAATAAATATCCTAGAGATAGGTATGCTCCAGCTTGGAAGACCCTAGAATTTATGTCGTTTGGTTTCAACCTTAAGCTATTTGACGCGATCATAGATGTTCAGGCCCAAGAGGTGATATCAGCAAAATATGGTGTTCGTAATGTTGTTAAGTTCATAGACCACTTTAAAACCATAATTTTCATTAGAAATATATGTGCCCATGGAGGTGTTCTTTATGATATTAAGACTCCTAAGGGTATAACTTCTTTGCCTTCTTTTCCCTTACAAGGAAACGATAGACATTCGCTAAATGGTGTTTTTAAGCTCATATCACACTATATAGGTCAAATATCAACCAATAGAAAAACAGATTTTTTAGAGGAAATCAATTCCACCTTAGCAAGAAATGCTCATTCTACATCAATAAATTCTATAATTGGAACTAAAATTGGTTATACATCAGTTATATAGTACCTGAATAGTTATTTTAAAGTAACTTCGCAGGACAAAAGTGCCCCATATGGCTTTTGCCCATTTGCTGCACTATAAAATTTTAACATAGCCTAGACTCGTTCTAGGCTTTTTTTATGCCCATCTCTTAAGATTCTTACCATTTGGAAAGTTTTTAGATAAATCTTACCTTTAAGTAAGATTTACACTTAATGGCAGATATTTACCAAACAAACAAAAAAGGAAAAG
The DNA here is from genome assembly GCA_937944095.1 of uncultured Saprospiraceae bacterium. Lineage (GTDB taxonomy): Bacteria > Bacteroidota > Bacteroidia > Chitinophagales > Saprospiraceae > RFSX01. Next base: position 30,861 of record CALEAC010000152.1, on the reverse strand, counting down.
ACTCAAAATCCAGAGCTAATTGGATTCCTTTAAATGATAAAATGATGGACCAGTTTGATGAGTTCATCATTAATCAGAAGGAGATTCAAACCTTTCTATCTGAAAAAAGAATCAAGCAGTCTAATAATGCCATTACTTACAGAATGCTTAACCATTGGGAAAAGCTAGGTTTAATTGATAACGAAAGACCTGAGGGAAAAGGATGGCGCAAATATTCTACTTGTGATATTGTATGGATGGAAATTATTCATCAATTAAGAAAATTTGGTTTCTCAAACGAGAATATCCTCAAAGTCAAAAATGACCTAATAAAGAGGTCAACAAATAAGACAATTTCTGGCAATCAATTACTACAATACAATATAGGTAGAGTACTTTGCTTCAGGTTGCCTGTATTCGCCTTAATCTTTACAGATGGGACAATTGAATTTGCATCTATACAAGAAGCTAATTTGGCTTATGATTTTGGTACTATAAGTCCGCATCATATCAGAATTGAGCTTAATAGCTTGGTCCAAAAATTATACAAAAAAGATGTTTCAGCACTTAATAAGGCTATGCATCAACTAAGCCATTCAGAGTCTAAAGTACTCTACGAAATCAGAACCAACGGATATAAGAACATTAATGTAGAACTGAAAGGGGAAGAAATATCAAGTATTACAACTGAGTACTCTTTTGGTAAGGGAACGAATATTCACGATTTGCTAAAAGAAAATCCAGATCAAGACTTAGAGATTAAACAACGAAAAGGAAAGGTTGTGTACGCAAAGAAAAAGGTAAAGAAATGACTGAAGTATCAGTCTATAATACATACAGGCTAAAAAACTTGAAGGCTCAAGTAGATGGTCTATTTCATAGAAATGCTATCCATTTCATTCTGTCAAAACATACTTAATAGTCAAGGAAACAAATACTCAAAAGAAGAAATAGAACTCATAAGAGATTTACTATATCAATTAGCTAACATTGACAAAGAACAATTTTTAGAAAGTAACATATGAAAAAAGTAGTCTTATATACAAGGGTATCTACAGAAGAACAGAAGGATAGTGGCTTTAGTCTTCAGGACCAGTATAAAAGACTTGTGAAGTATTGTGATAGAGAAGGGTATGAGATACTACACCATTATCAAGAAGACCATTCAGCAAAGAATTTTAATAGACCTAAGTGGAAGGAGTTTATCAATGATCTAAAAGAGAATAGGTTTAATCCTTCTATGGTCCTAATAATAAGACCAGATAGATTTTCTAGGAATCTAAGGGAATCATTTGAACAAGTTGCAGCACTTAGAAAACTTGGTGTAGAGTTAAAATTCCTTGAGAACGACTTTGACGACTCTACGCCTGAATCTTGGTTCTTATCCCTAATCAATTTTGCTATCCCCCAAATGGATAACCAGAGAAGAAGTCTGAATACTAAAAGGGGTATGCGACAAGCAAAAAGAGAGGGAAGATGGAATGGTGTACCACCGACTGGATATGATAGATACAAAACTGGAAACATTCATACTATTACACCGAACTATAAAGCCAAGTTCGTAGAAGAATCCTTTAAGTTATTTGCAAAAGGCATTTATTCTAAGGAAGAAGTGAGAAGAATGATGAGCTTAAAAGGATTCAAGCTAACCAAGAACCCATTTAGTAGAATGTTATCTAATCCTGTCTACATTGGCAAGATTGTGATTAAGGCATGGAAAGAAGAGAAGGAAGAGATTGTTCAAGGATTACACGAGGCAATTGTAACCGAATCTCTTTTCAATAAAGTTCAAAGCATACTAAGCAGCAAAAGAGTACAACCACTACAAAAGACTACGAAAGACCCTAACCTTCCTTTACGTGGCTTCCTAGTTTGTGCTAAGTGCGGTGGGAATCTTACAGGCGCAAAATCTAAAGGGAATGGCGGTTATTACTATTACTATAAATGTCAAAAGACCTGTAAGGAAAGTTTTAATGCCAAGAAAGCTAATGAAGCCTTTGAGTCATATCTAAATTCATTTCAATTGCCAGACGAGATTTCAAAGCTCTACTTAGCCATTGTAAAGGACTTGTTTAAAAATGAGGATAAGAATATACTGAAAGAGACTTATCAGCTTGAGAAGCTCATTACAAAGGCTCAGGACCGTATTGACTCAATAGATGAGAAGTTTATTGATAATGACATTAGTTCTGTAAAGTATGAAGAGCTTTCTTCTAAGTATATCGATGATAAGAGTGAATTAGTCATGAAGCAAACAAGACTCAGAAGTAAAAAGACGAACTTTCAAAAGTACCTGTCTTACAGTATACCCCTAATCCAAAATATAGGAAACCACTTTAAAGAGGCTTCAATAGATATAAAGCACAAAATCATTGGTTCGATATTTCCTGATAAACTGATATTTGAAGACCAAAAATATCGAACCACTAAGCCAAGTGTCTTATTATCTCTATTCACCCTGAATATCAATGACTTAGGGGCAATAAAAAAGGACGTAAAAGAGATAATCTCAAATACGTCCTCTAAAGCGCTCCCTCAAGGACTTGAACCTTGGACCTACGGATTAACAGTCCGCCGCTCTAACCAGCTGAGCTAAGGGAGCTTTTCATTGCGAGGCCAAAAATAACCTGATTCTAGAAGCTGTGCAATGATTTATGTACATTTCTAACCACTTGACAAAAACAGGATATATGCGAAAGCGGTTATGAATACGACTTCCTTACCTAATTCGGTCAGTTCTTCCGGTTCTTCCTCAGTTATCATATCCTCAACAAACGCCATTATATCTTCCTCTGTGGAGGATTCGAAGAAGTTATCTAGAGCAATCGGCCAACTCTTATAGCCCTCTCTCTGAGCCCATAAATCGTCTTCCGATTTCTGAAATAAATCTATATCAAAGTCTGGCAACTCGATTACTCGACTATAGCTATGATAGATGACTGAAAGGACAAAAAATAATAACTGATGCTCCGCAGCTTTCAGCCCAAGAAAGGTCTCAGAATTAAGATATTGCCAGAATTCCAACTGTGCTAGTGAAAATTCAGGTGTTAATGGGCCTTGTTCTAGTTCCTGCAGCACTTCTTCTATTGTCGCCTCTGTCAGTTTCATATAACTTCTTCTATTAGGAAATAACCATCTTCTCCCTTATCCTGATATAACGGCATGAGGATAAGTCCATCTTGTGGAATCTTCACTGGACCGTTTTTGTCCTGAGCAACCGTTTCCCCTGCTTTGACTTTTTGGAAATTCTTATAACCTGGATTCATTCTAAATTTGTCTTCCTCCTTGATACCATGTCTATTTACCAACTTAGTTAGTTTCGGTAAATCAGCAGAATATTGGATGAGAATCTGTTCATGATGGTTTTCGACATCATCTTCTTTTACTGATCCTATGGCTTTCATACAGTTAATAAGACCTGCTACAGCTCGTCTGACCGATAACTCTTCTGTATGCTGCCCAGATTCAAAGGTTATAGGTGTTGTCTCCACGCCTAAGGTCTCTGTGGTAAAGTAGTGCAGTGTCGTTCCCTTTAGCCCTCTGAGCATCCCTAATACAATAGGTGCGTGCATAGCGGCGGCTATTTCTATGTCTGCCGCCTTATCACGGCATATGGTAAAGATGCCACCATAAGAAGAAGTGGTATGGAGGTCCAGTAGAATCACTTTATTAGGTCGATAAGCTGCTATAGCGTTCATTATAGTGGTCTGTAGCTCTATAATCTCACGATCCTCTGCATCACAGTCTGAGCTGTCTAGATTGTTATGGTCCAGGTTTTCTGCAGTGAAATTCCTATTCATATCCTTATCCATGAAGCGAACCCCTGCTTCATAAGCAGTTACATTACCGATAAGACCCAAGAACTGGCCTATATATGTGAATTCGGGATTCCTGACTGGTTCTACTTCCAGCATCTTCAGAACTAGTTCTATCGCTCTCACACCGGCAGGTTCATTGCCATGCATCGCCCCGATAGCTATGAAAAGAGGCCCTTTAGTCCTTCCTTCATAAGTGCCAATTATCCTTTTTTCGCTCATCATCAGAAACTAAAGTAATTGATTAACTAGGATTCTCTCTTTTCCATGACCATAAATAGAGACTGGCTATGGTTCTATAGGGGCGCCATGGTTCAGCTATCTGGGTAAGGGCTTTCCTTAGTTCTTTTTTCTCAGACTTGACTTGGTATAATTGGATCATCACTTGTCGGATCGCCAGATCACCAAGTGGAAGTATATCTGGTCTACCTAGCTGAAAGATGAGCATCATATTAACAGTCCATGCGCCAACCCCTTTTATTTCAGTGAGGAGCTTGATGATTTCTGAGTCAGAATAGGCGGACCAATCTGCTTCATAGAGCTTTTGCTCTAGGAAATACTCAGCTATATTATGGACATAGCGCGCCTTTTGTGTTGAAAATCCAACAGCTTTTAGATCTTCTTGAGAAACCATCATCAGATCTTGCGGAAGAAAATTTTCTGAACCTAGCAAGTCTACGAAACGTCCATATATAGTATCTGCAGCTTTATAGGAGATTTGTTGATAGACGATGGCCTTGACCAGTTCGTTGTACACATTTCCTGTGGCTGGAAGCTCAAGAGGTTGTAATCCTTTGATCGCTTTTTTGAGGATCTTATCCTTGATCAGATGCTTAGTGGCCAGTTTGAAATCTAACATATGATCTTTTTTTAATATAGGTTGGCACGTCTTTTGGAATTATAAGAGAAACCACCTGACTTTATGTTTTTATTTATTAGTATCCTACTATTTGGGCTCAGTCATCCGTCTGACACAAGAGCTCACCTTGCGAAGAATTACATTCATGAATATAGGCAGATTGCTGTCGTGGAAATGTACCGATCAGGTATTCCCGCCAGTATCACCTTGGCGCAGGCCCTTCATGAGTCAAATTTAGGCACTAGTGACCTAGCAACCTACGCCAATAACCATTTCGGAATCAAGTGTAAGACCTACTGGACAGGCGGTACTTATTATCACAAGGATGATGATACAGACCACTCGGGAAGACTAATAGAATCATGCTTTAGATCTTACTCTACAGTGATAGATTCTTATGTGGATCACTCGAATTTTCTTCAAAACAGTGAAAACTATAGCGAATTATTCCAACTTAGAAGAGATGACTATAAGTCATGGGCTTATGGCCTAAAGAAGGCTGGTTACGCTACTGACCCTATGTATGCCTTGAAATTGATAGCTATAGTAGAGAAATATGACCTCGCCAGATACGATAGTGATGCTAATCCTCTAAGAATGGTTAGAACCATTACTCGTTAAAGAAAAATAGACATGGGAATTATATAATCGGATGATTATATTTGTCGAGCCAAAGTCAATAGAAGTAAGACAAGCAATAAACCAATCTAAGGAGAGGATTTTTTTAGAACCTAAATCTCAACCTAATCTTGGATTCCTTCTTGCGGCTTTGGTGTTTTTTTGATTCTGTCCTTCTGACCCTCCAGGTATAACTTCCTATTATAGAATAGATCACGTGCTAGGAATAGCGCTTTCCGCATAGATGCTGGATCTGCTATGTTTTTTCCTGCGATGTCATAAGCAGTTCCATGATCCGGAGAAGTCCTCACTATAGGTAAGCCAGCAGTAAAGTTCACACCATTGCCAAATGACATTAGTTTAAAAGGAATAAGGCCTTGGTCATGATACATAGCCAGTATGGCATTCACTTTTTTGAATTCTGAGCCACCGAAAAAGGCATCAGCAGGGTAGGGGCCTGAGACCAATACATCATTTTTCTTAGCGTCCTTGATAGCTGGTATGATGTATTCGTTTTCTTCTCGGCCGATCACACCTTCATCACCTGCGTGTGGATTAAGTCCTAAGACACCAATTGTGGGTCTTTCTAAGCCAAAGTCTTGTTTTAGCGCTTTATTGAGGACTTTTAGTTTTCTAGTGATTTTATCCTTATTGAGTTTGCCAGCGACGTCCTTGATAGCTAAATGATTAGTTGCCACAGCTATAATGGTATCATCTGATACCATGGTCATTACTGATTCTGGGGCGCCTAGTGACTCAGTTAGGAATTCAGTATGGCCCTTATGAGCAAAACCTGCCATGTTCATCGCATGCTTACTGATAGGCGCAGTTACTAGAGCATCTAGGTGACCTTCTTTGATATCTTGTACCGCTCTTTCCAAGGCTAACAGGGCACACTTTCCAGATTCTGCAGTCGGTTTACCCATTTCTATATTGACATCATCTGTCCAGGCATTGATCACATTCACCTTATTGAATGCGGCATTATGGATATCTGTGATGGAAACAAACGTAAAATTTGCGTCCTTGACGATGTTTTTATGATAGGCTAAGGCCTTAGTGCTACCATAGATGACGGGCTTGAAATAGTCCATCATTTTAGATTCTGAGAGTGCCTTGATGATTACTTCAGGCCCTATACCATTGATGTCGCCTATTGTAATTCCTATCTTGATCTTCTTAGCCATGTTTACGATTAGAGTGCGAAGATACGTGTATACAAGGATTTAAGCGCCATTTATAAGTACTTTGGTGGAAGAAACGAGCTGGAAGCTGTGAAAGCAAAGAAACACCTAGGCCAACATTTCCTTCATGACCGAGCGGTGATCGATCGGATACTGACTGAAATATATAAGCATTGTGATGAAAGTATCCCGGTAATAGAAGTCGGTCCTGGGCCCGGTATCTTAACTTATGAGCTTGCTGAAAAGTATAAACAGTTTCTTGCTGTGGATGTCGATCGGGATATGATAGATCAACTGTCAGAAAAGTTGCCAGCAACGCAATTACGCCATGCAGATTTCTTGCACATAGATATAACAGAATTGTTTTCGGACCAATTTCATGTTGTAGGCAACTTCCCATACAACATATCCTCACAGATTATTTTCAAAGTCTTAGATAATGTGGCGCGCATTCCGGTCATGATAGGTATGTTCCAGAAAGAAGTGGCCCAGAGAATATGCTCTAGTCCTGGTACGAAAGCCAATGGTATACTGAGTATTAGGACGCAGGCTTATTATAATGTAGAATTATTGTTCGAGGTGCCACCAACATCCTTCTATCCACCACCTAGGGTGGACTCAGCAGTAATTATCCTAAGTCGTAAGGCAGACTATGGCCTACCTTGTGATCCTAAGATTTTCAAGAATGTGATTAAGATGGCCTTCCAGCAGAGAAGAAAAATGCTTCGGAACTCCCTGAAATCCTTCATGTTAGACGAAGTAGATTTTATGCACAAACGACCAGAACAATTAGGTGTTTCCGATTTTATTAATATTGCACAAATAATACAAGCTAAAGAAACATGAGTCTAGAAACACAAATCATGACCGATCTCAAAACGGCAATGAAAGCCAAAGATCAAGCAGCTCTAAGAAGCATCCGAGCTGTCAAGGCTGCTATTTTATTAACAAAGACAGATGGGACTGGCAAGGAATTAGACGAAAGCGGTGAAATCAAACTTATCCAAAAATTGATTAAGCAACGTCAGGACTCTCTCGAGATATTTAAAAAGCAGGGTCGGGCAGATCTAGCAGAAATAGAGGAAGCGGAGATTGCGGTTCTACAAAAGTATCTACCCACACAGCTTTCTGAAGAAGAATTACGACCTATTATCAAAGGAATAATTGATGAAACAGGAGCAAGCTCTATGGCTGATATGGGCAAAGTCATGGGTATGGCCAGCCAGAAAATAGCAGGCCAAGCTGATGGTAAGACACTTTCTATGCTAGTAAAAAAACTATTATTGGGCTAACTATCGCATCCTTTGGCCAATATGCCTGATACTTTACAGTTATTTCCACCAAATCGGTAACCCTGGAGTTAGTTTGGTTCGTTTATTTCTATAGGAACATTGTTCTTAGGTCAAATAGAATAAACAAGGAATGCTATTTTATAATGCGATAATAAGCTTTACTGCTTTGGATCTCCAAAGCCTTAACGGGTTTATATCATCTGTTCAGCTACTACTGGCTACGCCTGGATCAAGTGTGACCTTGTTATTGCTGTGTTGTTGTCTAGGCTTATCAGTGCTCTGTTTCTATTTGTGGAACTCCCACATCAAATGGCAAAAACAGAATCTAGAGCTACAATCTTATATAGAATCAAATATAAGATTAGAACAATTTGCAGAGATCGCCTCTCATGATTTTAAGTCACCACTGAGGACGGTCATCAGCTTTACTGGTTTAGCTAAGAAGCGATTAGTAGACTCTAATGACAAAAAAGTAAATGCCTATTTAGACCTGGTAGAAAAAAGTGCCATCCAATTAGACAACTTAACAGAAGACTTATTGGACTACGCACAGATTAATGCAATGACACTAGGCAAATCTAAATTTAAAGTTCGTGAGATGATCCAAGAGGTTATCGATATACACGAACATGATATAAGGGAGAAGAAAGCTGACATCGTATTATCAGATATTCCAGAGTACTTATATGCGGATAGGAGAAAAATCCAAAGAGTGTTTCAGAATTTGATTAGTAATGCGACAAAATTCTCCAAGCTAGATTCTAAACTTACAATCTTGATTAATTGCAGACAGCTAGGAAGAGACTTTATCTTCAGCTTTGCAGATAACGGCATTGGCATCGACGAAAGATACTTACCATCCATCTTTGAGACCCTAAATAAGTTGAACACCAATGAAAGATTCGCCGGGAGTGGACTAGGCCTCGCCATGAGTAAAGAGATCATCGAAAAACATGGTGGAAAGATATGGGTAGAAAGCCGGTTGGATGAGGGCAGTACCTTCTCATTTTCGTTACCACGGCATGACCTTGAGATCGCTTACGACGCTAAGAAAGAATTGTTAGTGTATTGATATTCATGAAACCACCTGATTAGATATCTAGAAAGATTTTATGAGGGAACTTAACTGCATTAGGATCGATGGTCATTGTGACTTTAGAATCTTTGGATAACGCTATCCCCGAGTGCTGCTCGTAGATTTTTTTGTACTTCCGCCATAGATTGGACGGTTGTTTTTCACCATCGATTTTCATATTCTTACTTGATAGCTCTAGTGTACTGACTTTGTCTTGGCTAATCAGCTGATCTTTTAATAAGTTGTAAGAAAGCACTTCAGCTGTATTGTCCCCGGCCCTTGGTATTGGGAATGTGAATGGTTCCGAATGATTAAACCAATTAGGCTTATGCTGAGGTAAAAATCTATCCTCAAAACGGAATGGAAAGGTCAGGTCTGGAAGCTTATTTGGAAAGAGATCTAGTATAGAATCAATTTGAAATTTATTGTTTGACATCCCACCGAACTTATTCGATAATTTGTTACCTAAGATAGAATCTAGCAAACTTAACTCATCACCTAGTCCACTGAGCTTTCCAGAAATGCTATGCTGGAAAATAGAATCAAAATCTAGTGTGTCTAAGAACGAAAAGCCATCGAGTTGATTTTCTAAATCCAAAACTATAGAGTCAATATTATGGACCTTCTTCTGCTTATCTAAGAAGTAGAAATTGCCAAAATCATCTCCGCAATAAGGAAAAATGGTAATAATATCTTTTTCACCAGCGGGTGCTATTTCTTTTATCAGTTCTTCAAGTTGAGTATATTCTTCTGCAGGTATGACCTTGCCGTTAATCTTAAGTTCTTTGATTATGCCATCTTGCACCTCTAGTTCTAGATCCGTATCATTATTTTTCTTCTTGATATGAAAATCATTCTTGTCTGGTATCGTATCGAGATAGAACTTAATCTCATTCTCATCTCTAGGGCAATCATCAATAATGTAGATGTCTAGATTATTGCTATCCTCAGCCTGGTTTTTTTGTTCTCCGCCATCCATAAAACCCATAAGTGTAGAGAGTATTAATAGAATGGAAATCGCTTTTTCGCGCAGCCCTGAGCTATAATCGGGTACTTGCAGGATTCTTTTGATTCTGAGACTTAACTGACTACTTACACCGGCCATCGCCAGAGCAGGCTGATAGTTGGTTACTTTGATTTCCTGGAGGCGAATCAGCGTTCTTGCATAATCTGCCGTCGAACTGGTATGGCTCATAGCCAAATCGTCACAGCAGTTTTCTCTTTCTTTTCTGATGGACGAAGTGATATACCAGATGGCTGGGTGATAATAGAAAATTGATTCCATAAACGTCTGGATCACATTGAAGAAAAAATCGTGTCGCTTAATATGCGCCAGTTCGTGTGCAAGAACTGCAGAGACCTCGTTGGTATTGAGACAATTAACTAAGCCTATAGGGAAAAGTATAATTGGCTTAAGGAAACCAGTGACCATAGGGGTCGTATGATTATCTAAAGTTCTTATTTCAATCTTACGATTAATCTGGAATTTCTGTTTGAGTTCTTCTAATTGTTCTAACAATAAGGGCGATGCAACATCAGAGCTTGCTATTAGTGTTCTAAGATAAATTAGCCCTCCAGAAAGCTTTATTAGAAATAGAATAGAACCGAATAGCCATAGCCAAACAAGTTCTGCTCTGTATGCTAGCAAGGTTGCTATTATGCCATCTGTCTCAGTTGCAGCTATAGTGGTTATAGCCACGTCTGAACTCAGGGCCTTCAGGATGATTTGTTCTACATCAGTATGTTCTATATAGTGAATCGAAAAGGTAATAAGTGCTAAGATGCACGATAGGACTAATGCACCGAAGGTGACGATATATCTTGACTCAGCAGTGCAGGATCTCATAGACCTTAGGACTAGAGCTAATAATATTGCAATGATAGATATTTCCCAGACTGAGTGGAATAGAGTCCAGACCAGCGCATCGATTAATTGACTAGATAAGAATTGGCTCATTGTAACAAAAGATTATTGCTTAGTGGAAAGTTTATCTACTAGTTTCTTGAGTTGTTCTAATTCTTCAGGTGAGGTATCCTCATTACCCAATGCATGCATTACCAGCTTCATAGCAGATCCTCTATAGGTCTTGTCTATGAAATTCCTAAGTAAGGATGATTGCGTTTCTTTTTCTTTTACAGCAGCATAGTATATATGAGTTCTGCTTTTGGTATCACGGGTAACTAAACCCTTTTCCGTCATGATCTGCATTATCTTGAGTGTGGTTGTATACCCGACCTCTCTTTTCTCATTTAGAAGATCATTTACCTTTCTAACCGATGCTGCGTTTTCTCCCCATAGAATCTGTAGAATTTCTAATTCTGACTCCGTAGGCTCGAACTTTTTTCTTTTTGATATCATGTATACAACTAATTACTTTGTCCAAGATATACGAAGATGGTCGTAGTGTCAAATTTTTAATACGAATAAAGTCGTATGTTAAGAATATTTTAACCATTTGAGTCGATTTTCATTCTCAGTGGGATTATCACAGCAAGTTATATCTTCACCACCATGCTAGACAGAGTATGCCTTTATCTTGCCTATCTGCTAACCTTAATGGTGGTAATCACCTATAAGGATGCAATCTTATTTTGGGATACGGTGCAGTTCGCTGGCAGACATGGTCTGTATTTTTTTGAAAACGGATTTTCATTAACTCTCCCGGCAGCATTGGATAGTGGACACCCACCGACTTTTGGTTGGTACCAATCCATATTGTGGCAGCTAGGCGGCTGTTCACTCAGGGTTTCCCACCTGTCTATGTTGCCTTTTTTGTTTACTAATGTCTATTTGATTCATAGGCTAAGTATAGAGCTATTAGCTGCTCATCGAGGCTTATTATTATTTGCCTTATTGCTATGTCCGTTTTATTTGGGGCATACAGTTCTTGTCTCTCCAGATTTGGTCCTGATTTCTGGATTTCTATTGTGTCTGTACGGTATACTCACTTATAAGCGAGGCTTAGTAATAGGGGGTTCTATTATTCTAGCACTGATCAGTATGCGTGGTGCGGTTGTCCTATGCTGTCTCATGTTATATCACCTGATCTTATTAGGTCAAAAAGAAACGCTTAAGCCAGTCCTTATAAAGACGATAAAAATATATGGGTATGCTATGACGCTATTAGTCGTATACCAAGTATATCATTTCCTAAAGACCTCTTGGTTTGGCTTCCATGATGATTCTCCATGGCAATCTTCTTTTCAGATTGTATCTATAGGTGACTGGGCGAGGCATTGTGGTATCTATCTCTGGAGAATCATAGACCATGGTATGATTGTTCCGGTCTTGATTGTCGTCAGCCAGGCTAAGAAGTTATTAGGGCTGAAGTCCAAATTGATTTGGCTTTGGTTGATATTAATCGCTGTCTTTTTATTTCTACTTACACCATTCAGTGGTTTACTTAATCATCGATACATCCTACCGATCCAACTACTGACGATTATTCTGGCTTTCCAGGTATTAGGTCCTAGAAAGATATACTTAACGTTGTTGCTAGTCGTTGCCATGGGCTTAGGCAATTTCTTGATATACCCTGACCATATTGCCAAGGGTTGGGACGCGACTGCAGCACATTGGCCGTTTTACAATCTTTATCACGAAGTGGGAGATTTTATCGATCGTCATCCTGACCTCAATCGAAAGCAGATAGGCACTGCTTTTCCCATTCGTACTTTTAGGACGGCGATAGAGTTAGGTGAAGAAAGTATAGGGTACCATAAGTACGACCTAAGCAAGGACAAGTATATATTCTATTCCAATGTCATGAATGAGTTCTCTGACAGTGATCTAGCTGACCTAGAGCAGTGGGAAATCGTGTACGCTAAGAAATGCAGAGGAGTCAAAGTCATCCTCTATAAGAAACCGATGTAATTAGTATTGTTTTTTCTTGACATAGCAATCAACACCTTGTCTTCTGATGGCACTTGCAATCTCCAGTGCGGATCCATATGAGTCATGACGTGAGGCTATGACAGTATGATATTGTGAGTTATCAAATACGGAAACATCTGAATTATTATACCCTAAGTTACTGAGCTTTTTCATCATGGCTTTGGCATTAGATTCTACTAAGTAGTTTCCTGCTATAACCATATATTCTCCATATGAATTGCCAGAGTTATTATTGGTGGCAACAGGCGCTGGTGTTTTTTCTCTTTCGACGACTCTGGTTCGTTCGGGTTCTGGCTCGGTAAAATCTATTTCAGCAGGGTCATCGACATATTCCACTTCTTCGTCATCTTCCTCTATCTCAAAATCAGGGTCCTCGGCACTGTCAGAACCAAAAATGTCATTGTCATTGTCAGCATCGAATATTCTGCTATCGTCATTAGTCACTTCGCTAGAGGTGGCTGAATCATCTATGAGGCCATCTGCCTTATCGCCACATGAATTGAATGCTAAGCTGACCCAGAGGAAAATAGCGGTCATGGTCGCTATGGTTAGGATAATTTTAGGTAGTCTTCCCATGATCTTAAAGTGTTAGGTTTGAGGATTGAATTAGGTATATCAGTCCACAAAGATATTACATATTAAATTAAAATGTAATATCTAATTTACTTTAAATCAAGTATATGCTCTAGCATCAACCTTTTCTATAAAATTGATGAAAGCTTTATTGACAACCCTCATACCGCCTTCTGTAGGGTAATCACCTGAGAAATACCAGTCTCCTAGATGATCTGGACAAGAAACATTGAGGTCAGCCACTGTCTGATAGATGATCTTCACTTCTATATCGAGACCATCTGGCGTGACTATTTCAGAAATCTTATCCGAGATCTCTTCATCTGTGAATAATTGGTAGAGTTCTTTCACTGGATTAGTGAGATTCATCTCTTTGTCTAATTCGGCTTTGCATTTCTCATACACCTCTTCCAGTAATGCTTCTTTTCCTCTTTCTTTGAGCAGTGCGACCATCGCTTTGAATGCCACGAAATTATTCATCTTAGACATATCTATACCGTAACAGTCAGGATATCTAATCTGAGGGGCCGATGAGACAAAAATAATTTTCTTGGGTTTTAGCGTAGATAATATCTGGATGATGCTGTCCTTCAGCGTAGTGCCCCTTACGATACTATCATCAAGCATGACTAGTGTGTCTTCATTATTTCTGACCAGGCCATAGGTCACATCATAAACATGTGAGACCATATTACCTCTGAGGTTATCATCGGCGATGAAGGTTCTCATCTTGGCGTCTTTGACAACGACCTTCTCGACTCTCGGCTTCAGTCTGAATATGGAGTCCAACTCAGTGGCATCCATCTTATTCTTCATGTCTAGGATTCGTTTTTTCTTAATCTTATCTAGCTCATCACTAACCCCTTCTATGACGCCATAAAATGCGGTTTCTGCTGTATTTGGTATGAAAGAGAATATAGTGTGTTCTAAATCGTATTCTATCTCCTCTAGTATTCGAGGGGCTAGGCATCGACCTAGCTCCTTTCTTTCTAGATAGATATCCTTATCAGATCCTCTAGAGAAATATATACGTTCGAAAGAACAGGCTTTTCTTTTTTTGGAATGAAGTATGTCTTCTTCTGAGGTGGTTCCGTCTTTCTTTATAATCAGGGCATGTCCGCCCTTAAGTTCATTGACTTGGTCGACATGTATGCCGAAGGTCGTCTGTATAGCTGGTCTCTCTGAGGCCATAACAACGACCTCTTCATCTTCGTACCAGTAGGCTGGCCTGATGGCAAATGGATCCCTGAGTATAAAGGCATCACCATGACCTATTATCCCAGCCATGACATAACCACCATCAAATCGTCTGCTCGCGCGCTGTAGTAAGCGTTTGACATCTAGCTTATCAGCTATCATCGCTGTGATCTGATCGTTGCTATACCCATCAGCCTTGTACCAGTTGAATAATTTCTGTACCTCATCATCTAGGAAGTGGCCTATCTTTTCCATGACTGTGACCGTATCGGACCTTTCCTTAGGATGTTGGCCGAATGTCAGTAGTTCTTCGAAGAGTTCATTGACATTAGTGAGATTGAAATTACCTGCAAGTACTAGATTTCGAGTAATCCAATTATTCAGTCTTAGGAAAGGGTGTACTGATTCGATCGAGTTGCTCCCATGAGTCCCATAACGCAAATGTCCTAATAACACTTCACCAGTATAAGGCAGGTTATCCTTGAGCCAGTCTGCATTGGCTAGCATGGCTTCGGGTAGATCATTGAAGTGTTGGTAGACTTCGCCGAAAATATCCTCTAAGTAGGTGGAAGAATGAGACCTTTTTCGTGAGATATATCGACTTCCAGGTTCTGGGTTAAGTTTAATAGTCGCTATTCCAGCACCATCCTGTCCTCTGTTGCGCTGCTTCTGGAGGAGCAATTGCATCTTTTGGATTCCGTATAGTGCAGTACCATACTTATCGTGATAATATTGTAAGGGTTGTTTAAGTCTTATAAATGCGAGTCCGCACTCATGCTTTATGATATCACTCATTGGCAGGTCCTATTGCAGAAAGATTAATAGTTTACTCTTAGCAAAGTTAGGTCATTAGAAACTCTTGAGATCGTAAAATGAGGAATCTTTAATAACAATATCCCATCTTTAGACTGCACTTTGTCATCTAACACATAAAATAAACACAAATGCTCTCATTTGGATTTGGCAAAAGACCGAAACATAAGAAATTTGATTATCTACCTCGTTATTACAATGAGAATAAGGAGAGCCTGTCTCAGAGAATATCGCAGCATAGTGGAGAGGTATCTAATGAGGACAAACTGAAGCAGCGAATCAGTTCAGGACTGAGACATAAGTATATCGGTGACGAAAGTTATAGAAAGGCGACCGTCCGGAAATCTAACCTCAGAATCGTCTATATTCTGGTGTTCTTATGCATCATCAGTTACCTGATATTGACCTCTAATCGGATACAGCGTTTTCTTGAGGTTATGGAGGTAGGATAGTATCCACAGCTGTTGATAACTTGAGCGAATCAGACGAAAATAATTGTCTTACTTAGTGTCCTACTTTGGGCGTAAGCCTGATAGAAAACTACGTGAGAGATGACAGACGTCATAAAATTACTTCCAGAATCCATAGCAAATCAGATAGCAGCAGGTGAGGTCATCCAAAGACCTGCATCCGTCGTCAAAGAATTGATGGAAAACGCCATCGATGCAGACAGTACAAATATCAGTCTGGTCATCAGGAATTCTGGAAAAACGCTGATCCAAGTCATCGATAATGGGAAGGGTATGACGGAGACGGATGCGAGGATGAGTTTTGAGCGCCATGCAACCTCTAAGATC
Organism: uncultured Saprospiraceae bacterium; assembly: GCA_937944095.1. Taxonomy (GTDB): domain Bacteria; phylum Bacteroidota; class Bacteroidia; order Chitinophagales; family Saprospiraceae; genus RFSX01. Next base: position 14,764 of record CALEAC010000152.1, on the reverse strand, counting down.
TCCACGACTAACGACTTATTTAATATCACGACCATGGGATTTAGAGGCGAAGCACTTGCTTCCATCGCCTCTATTGCTGAAGTCGAGCTTAAGACTAGGCCCCTCGATGCAGAGCTCGGTACTAAACTGGTGATTCGATCATCCGAAGTTATCTCGCAAGGGTTCTGTCAGGCAGAAGCTGGCACAACGATCAGTGTCAAGAATCTCTTTTTCAATGTGCCTGCGAGACGCAAGTTCCTCAAGACAGACTCAGTAGAACTAAAATATATATTAGAGGAGTTTAAGCGGGTCGTTCTAGCCCATCCAGATATCAGATTCCGAGCTATCCATAATGATAATGAGATATATAATCTCCCAGAGGGCAGTCTAAAAAAACGAATACTTAGTCTGTTTAGAAAGACTTATGAGGACAAACTGATCCGAATAGAAGAAGATACTGACGCGGTGAAGATTCTTGGATTTGTCGGAAATCCTGAGATTGGCAAAAAGCAAAGAGGTGAACAATATCTATTCATCAATAAGCGATTCGTTAAGAGCAATTACCTTAGTCATGCGATTAAGTCTGCTTACCAGAATTTACTGGAAGAAAAGCAATATCCTTTCTATTTGCTCCACCTAGAGATTGACCCAGCTCATATCGACATCAATGTACATCCGACGAAGCAAGAAATAAAGTTCGATGACGAAAGATTGATTTATAATTACCTGAAGGTCTCTATTAAGCATGGCCTCGGGCGATACAGTTTGTCACCTCAATTGGACTTTAATCACGAAGACCAGCTAGGGACACTGATACAGAAGGTTGCTCACTCTAGTGGTAATAATAATACCAGATCAGAGAATCCTAGAGCCTCCAAAGTGAGGTCTGCACCTATTCTAAGGAACTGGCAGTCATTGTATACAGGTACTGATAGCTCAGAGTTAACTGATGATCCATCTGAGAATGACCAAGAGGAGCAACTGATTATCCCTAGTGCTGTCAGTGGCGACTTGCTCACGGATCACGAACAATTCCATGTAGAAGAGAAGCAACCGACGCAGATTCACAATGCTTTTATCCTAGTTCAGATTAAGTCAGGTCTGATGTTTATCGATCAGCATCATGCACATGTGCGGATCTTGTATGAGAAGTATCTCAGTAATATAGAAGCCAATAAAGAAGTTGTACAAAAACAGTTGTTTCCGATTACAATAACGGTCTCCAAAGACAAGGCAAAGATATTTGCTGAGATTATACCTGAGATAAGTGCGCTTGGGTTTGAGATACAAAATTTCGGTGGGGATACTTACCTAATACAAGGAATCCCTCCAGGGTTCACAGAGAACAATATCCAGCATGTTATGGATGAGCTCATCGAACAGTTTGGTTCTAATCTCAAGTTGAATCTCACTAAAAACGAGAATATAGCTCGATCTATGGCTTTTTCTTCAGCGATTAAGAAAGGCAGGTCATTAGAAGTAGAAGAAATGAAGCTGTTAATAGATGATCTTTTTGGCTGTGAATTTCCGTATTCTAGCCCCAGCGGAAAGAAATGTTTTATATCTTATGGGTTGTCCGATTTGGATAAACTATTCAATTAATAGATAGAAGTTCTTAACAACATGGCTGGACTTACTGATGTCGTCAAACACCTTATTATCATCAATGTGGTGATATTCTTTTTAGCCTCTACTGCGGCAGGTGCTTTCTTGCCTGATATGGCCTTATACTTTCCTGCTGATTCTCGATTTTCGCCATATCAGTTGGTAACTCATATGTTCATGCATGCTGACACAGGACACTTATTCTTTAATATGTTTGGTCTGTATGTTTTTGGACCTTATGTGGAGAGATACATCGGAGAGAAGAAGTTCTTCTTACTTTATTTTGCCAGTGGCTTAGGTGCTCTAATTGCCCACTTTGCAGTGACTTATTTCCAGATGAGCGCAATCGAACCCAATCACTTCAGAGGAATGGTCGGTGCTTCTGGCGCACTTATGGGTGTCATTATGGCATTTGCAGTGCTATTCCCAAATCTGAAATTGCAATTAATAATACCTCCTGTTCCTATTAAGGCGAAATATCTCGCAGCGATCTATATCGTTATCGATCTATTCTCAGGTGTCACGGGTGCTCAGGCTAATGTGGCTAACTTCGCTCATCTCGGCGGCGCTCTGACTGGTATTTTACTTACTTATTTTTTATTTAAGAAAAAGACCTTCCGCAAGTGAGGTGGTGGATCGGCCTTTTTTTAGTGTGGATGGGTAGTCTGCATGCTCAGTATGACCACACGCCTGTCTTTCCAGAACTTACAATCGATCAATTAGCTTCTGCTGTCAAGCAGGCATATAAACCAGACTTGGTCTTGAGTCTAAGTGATGCGCGTGACACACTCTATAAGCGGGTATATCAAGAAAATGACACTGTCTATTGTGTCTATACTCAGATGGGTAAGTATCTGGATCCTAATTCTGACCCTTCTCAGTACCTATTCGAATCTGGGAATAATGATGATATAAATCTGGAACATATCTATCCTAGAAGTAAAGGTGCAGATAGTGGTTTTGCTTCCAGTGATATGCACCATTTGATTCCAACTCGAGTCCCAGTTAATTCGGCGAGGGCCAGTGACCCATTCATGGAAATCAATGATGCCCAGACTAATTCGTGGTTCTATCTGGAACAAACACTGAATTCCAAACCCAACTCAAATATCGATTTGTATTCTGAAGATACTGACTTTGCTTTCGAACCACGTGAAGCTGCTAAGGGCAATATAGCTAGGGCGATGTTCTATTTCTATACGATGTATACAAGTGAAGCTAACAACGCAGATCCATTTTACTTTGAGAATCAGTTAGATCAGCTATGTGACTGGCATTACAAGGATCCAGTGGACTCTCTAGAGTGGGTTAGAACTTGGAAGATTGCTGAGTACCAAGGGGATAAACCTAACCCTTTTGTATTGGATTGTAGCCTCGCAAGGATGCACTGTGGTGACATCTCACAGGCTTGTAGAATAGTGGACTCTAAAGAAGTCGAAGGCGATAATGATTTCGATATGGGCACTGTATATAGTACTGGAGAGACGATTGTCTTACCCATAGATAATGTTAATCAGAGAATCATTATGGCTCAACTGTTTGAAATATCTGGTCGTAAGGTCTTCCAGACCAGAACAGAAAACCATCGTCTTTCTGTAACGCTTCCACTAGCACCTGGCTTATATCTTCTTGTATTACAATCGGCAGAAGCTGTAGTGCAGAGTAAGACAATCTTACTTAAGTAATTAAGATTCGTAATCGAGGCTAATCTCACTCGTCGTAGGCCTAGCCTGACAGGTTAGGATATATCCATCCTCTATCTCTTCGTCATCTAATGCAAAGCAAGCTTCCATATCTACCTTACCAGAAGTCAATTTAGCGACACAGGTCGAACAAGCACCACTGGTACAAGAGTAAGGAGGATCTTTTCCTTCGTCGATGATCGCATCTAGAATAGTCTTGGAAGGTGGTATAGTCAGTGTGAATTTTTCTCCATTAAGCAAAACGGTCGCTGTAGCGCCATTGCTATCAGCACTTAGAGGGGCTGGAGCACTTTCTTTACTAGAAGTAAAATATTCTTTTTTGATGTTTTTAGTAGAGGTACCATGTCCTACTAGGTAGGTCTCCATCGTCTCTATTAGACCGCCAGGGCCGCATAGGTAGTAGATGTTTTCATTACTCTTAGACGGTCGATCTTCAAAATATTTTTCTAGCAACTGAGGATTAATTCTGCCCTTCATTCCCTTCCAGGTTGGGCGAGATTTGGCACCGAATAACCCTTTGAGACCAGCAGCTTTATTTTGTTGTGGCTGAGACAGAATGTGGTCTAGATAAAATTGACCAGCGTATGATTCAGATAGATGGTCCAGTTGGTTTCTGAAAATAATATTGGCTTCGTCTCTATTAGCGTATAATAGATAGCAAGTACTCATGGGTTCTGCTTCTAGCAGTTCCGAAATCATTGCAATAACTGGGGTTATGCCTGATCCACCTGCGATGAAATAATGATCCCTGATACTATCTGAATTAGGCTTTATTGTGAATTTTCCATCTGGTATCATGACGGAGAGCGTATCACCAACTTTGATCTCATCGATTAGATAGTTGGACACGAGACCACCAGAGACCCTCTTGACGGTGAATCCAAATTCATTAGCTCTCGGTGCCGTAAAGATCGAATATGCTCGACGCTGTTCTTCACCTTTTACTGAGACTTGGACTGTCAGGTATTGGCCTGCTTTATATGTATAGGATTCGGTGAGGTCTTCAGGTAGAGTCAGTAAGAATGAGCGACTATCTGCCGTTTCCTCAATTATGCTATCAACAACCAACTTGTGGAATGCATGCGACATTGGTATATCAGTTATTTATTGTTTTTAAAGTAAGGAGGGGCAAAAGTAAACTTTAAAATGGGTCCTTTATAAACAAAAAGAGACTGGATCCTAGGACACAGTCTCTTTATATAGTAATAACTAACTTTTCCGTCGGTTACTTAGCAGAGATCTTAATAATCTCATCTTCTAGTTCTAGTTCATCACCTGGGTTGTAGCCAGTATGTGTATAGACTATGTTACCATCCTGATCCACTAGAAATGTTTGTGGTACAGTCTGGAAATTAAGTGCTTTTTGTAGTTCTCTTTTTGAGTCTGCTAAGATAGTGTAGTCCCAACCCTTCGTTTCTACAAGAGCAGGTACTTTGGCTAATGATCTAGCATCATCAATTGTAATCGCTAGCAATTCGACATTATGGTCTTCTTGCCATTCTTCATAGATGTCCGCAATAGCATCCAGTTCTCTCTTACAAGGACTACACCACGTTGCCCAGAAACTGATTACGGTGATTTTTCCATTACCTAAGAAGTCTTGTATGTTAACTGTCTGACCTTTTAGTGTCTTAAGAGGAATAGAGGGCATTTGAGCCGCCACAGTCTCTGTGGTTGCCGCAACTTCTTCTTGAGCAGAAATGTTAAGTGCAAAGCCCATTAGAGCTGAAATGAATATAAGAGTCAGTGTTTGTTTCATTTTGAAAATCTTTAGTTTAGGCAATCTATTACTTAAAACGAAGCTAAGAGGGTTTAGTAAACATTGTTAACGAGATTTTAACCAATAGAGGCAAATAGATTGACTTTTCATGATATTAATGCCATTCTAATGGGCTTCTAGCCAATTTTCTCCAGTTCCTGGCTCTACAAGGATTGGGACTTTCAGCTGGGGTAGGGCTATAGTCATCTTATCGACAACGAGTGCTTTCAATTCGTCCAATTCTGGCTTGTATACATCGAATACGAGTTCATCATGCACTTGCATGATCATTCTTGATTTGTATTGTCTTGTCTTTATCTCATTATGGATTGTAATCATTGCCATTTTGATCATATCGGCCGCTGAGCCCTGGATAGGCGTATTAATCGCCATACGTTCTGCATTAGATCTGGCGAGCCCGTTTCTAGAATTGATATCTCTTAATATCCTTTTTCGACCAGCCAGTGTGAGCACATAACCGTTATCACGAGCGAAGGTGACTGTATCGTCCATGTATTTTTTGAGTCCAGAAAATTGAGAGAAGTACGTCTCTATGAGGTCCTTAGCTTCTGCTCGCTTGATGCCTAATTGTCTGGAGAGGTTAAGTGCGCCAGCGCCATAGATGATGGAAAAATTGACAGTCTTGGCATTTCGTCGTTGATCGGCGGTAACTTTATCATAATCTACAGCGTAGACTTTAGCAGCTGTGGCTCTATGGAAATCTTGTCCTTCCAGAAAAGCCTCCATCATAAATTCATCTTTAGATATGTCGGCTATAAGTCGGAGTTCTATCTGAGAATAATCTGCGGCAAGTAGGATGTGATCACTATCTCTTGGTATAAATGCTTTTCTGATCTCTCTTCCAGCTTCATCCTTGATAGGAATATTCTGCATGTTAGGATTCTCAGAACTTAGACGACCAGTAGCTGCACGAGCTTGATTGAAATTGCTATGCACTCGTCCTGATTTCTTATTGATCATCAGGGGTATCGCATCCACATAGGTGGACTTCAGTTTAGAGTATTTTCTGAACTGTAAGATCTGTTGTACGATCTCATGCTCGAAGGATAATTCATTGAGCTTTTCGACATCAGTTGAGTATTGTCCAGAAGAAGTCTTACGCCAGCGGTATGGAATCTTAAGTTTGTCGAAGAGCACTTCTCCTACTTGTCTGGGGCTACCTATATTGAAGTCGACGCCAGCAATCTTATGTATGCTTTTTTCTTCTTGTCGGATTTTCTTAGCGAGTTCATTGGAATATTTATTTAAGAAATCACCATCTATTCTGACCCCCTCGTATTCCATATGGCAGAGCACTTCTATGAGTGGTTCTTCTACCGCATAATATAGTTCATCGAGCTTCTCATCCTTGAGTTGTTTTGCTAGTATCTTTTTGACTTGGAGTGTTATATCTGCGTCTTCGGCTGCATAATCGGTGACTTTCTCTATGGCAATATCCCTCATAGTCAGCTGATTCTTGCCTCTCTTTCCAATCAGTGCTTCTATAGGGACCATCTTATAATTAAGCAGTCCAGCTGCGATGAGATCGAGCTTATGCCTCATATCTGGTTCCAGCAGATAGTGCGTGATCATGGTATCGAAGAATTGACCTTTGACCTCGACACCATACCACTTCAGTATCAAGTTATCATACTTGATGTTTTGCCCTATTTTATTAATATCACTCGACTCCAGTACTGGACGGAAAATCTCAATAACGGCTAGGGCCGCTTCCTTCTCCTCAGGGACTGGGACGTAATAAGCTTCATGTGCTTTGATACAAAAAGCAAGGCCTACGAGCTCTGCCGCATTGGCATCGATGCCAGTGGTCTCAGTATCATAAGAGAAAATCTTTTGCTTAGCGAGCTTATCTGCTAGAGACTTCATTGCTTTCTCAGTATCGACCAAGATGTATTTGTGCTTAGTATTAGTGAGGTTATTGTCTGAGACCGAATAGTTCTCAGCTGCTTTTTTGTTAGCCTCATTTTGAGACGGTCGGCCGCCGCCGAATAAATCTCCTTGTGTCGGTACTTGCTTACCTAGGATAGAATCTGCAAGTGATCTGAACTCTAATTCCTTGAATAAGACAGATAGTTTTTCGTTATCAGGTTGCTCTGTCAAGTATTTCTTACTATCGAACTGGATAGGCACATCTAGTTTGATGGTGGCCAGTTGTTTAGATAAGAGACCCTGCTCGGCAAAGTTAATCACGTTCTCTTTTTGCTTGCCCTTGAGTTCCTCTGCTTTATCGATTAGTTCTTCTACGCTACCATAGATCTTAAGTAGTTTGACTGCTGTCTTGGCGCCGATGCCGGGGATCCCAGGAATGTTGTCTACACTATCTCCTTGGAGACCTAGGATATCGATGACTTGTAGCACATTCTCTATATCCCATTTGGCCAGAACCTCTTGTTTACCCAGTATTTCTATGCCATTGCCCATACGGGCCGGTTTGTACATGAAGATCTTATCAGAAACAAGCTGAGCATAATCTTTATCTGGTGTGACCATATATACAGTGAAGCCTTCTTTTTCTGCTTGCTTAGCTATCGTTCCTATCGTATCGTCAGCCTCATAACCGGGCACTTCTATTATCGGGATGTTGAAGCCTTCGACAATAGATTTGATATATGGGAAAGCCGTTGTTATATCTTCTGGTGTTGCATCCCGATTGGCCTTATATGGCTCATACAGCTCATGACGGAAGACTTTGCCATGAGGATCAAAGGCGACCGCGATATGCGTCGGTTTCTGTTTCTGTAGGATATCCCATAGAGATCTGACAAAGCCAGTAATGGCTGAGGTATTTACCCCTTTAGAATTGATCAATGGTCTATTAATAAAGGCATAGTGGGCTCTAAAGACCAGTGCATGGCCATCAAGCAGGAACAACTTTTTTTCCATATCATTTTGGATTGGGGACCCAAGATAGAAGTAATCCCTATATATCAACAAAAAGCCCTCTGAGTGATCAGAAGGCTTTTTGTTGATTATTTTGTTTTAGCTCAGTTCTCAGTCTCTAGAAATTATAGGATAGACCTACATTCATATAACTCTGAGTGCCAGGTCCAGAAAGCAGGCAGTTTTTGCAATCATCGGGCAGTTCATCTTCTGATAATTTCTCGCCTTCGAAGTCTGATTTTCTGAGTCCCCACGCAAGACCAACGCCGATACCTTTCCATACCTCAAAAGATAAGGTGTTCAGCCAAGTGTATTCGAATAAGCCAGCCTCGAAAGATTCTGAGGTGTCAGGGTTAAGTGGATCTAAGAGAACGGTCTGCGGTTCGCTATTTCCATATGGAAAAAATGAAGTCAAAGTAGATGACCAGTTCACAGATTTACCCATGATAAGGAAGTCTTCATAGTAATCCACACGAACTTTTGCACCTAGAGCCCCTTTGCTGGATAGACCATCTATACCTGAAAAGGCATAATGATAATTGAATGGATGTATCATGACAGTCAGATTAGGCATAGGAATCCAAGTGGCACCGACCCCTATATCCATGGTTCCTGGAGATAGAAAGTTAAGCAGTGACGTGTTGAGCTCCGCCTGTCCAGAAAAAGCAAAGTTATCTGTGATTCTATAGCCTGCTAATGATGAGATATTAAATAGATCGACCACACCATTCTTGAACAGGCCATCGTTGCTTACAGCTCTATCCGCATCACTCTTATCGACATCTTGCCATGACTCGGTGATGATACCCTTGTTGTGCCAGAAAAGTTTTTCCTTATCATAGTTTGCATATGCGGTGAGTCCTAAGTTCAGCGAAGTGGTGGAGGCTCTCGGATTCGGATTAGCCACCCAACCCAACGATTTGTTGAGGTTAAAGCCTATCTGGCCATTTAGCCCTTTTCTCCATCCAGATAGAATATCTATTTCCTTTTGTAGGGCATCGATCTCGCCTTGCGTTGCAGTGAGCTCTGCTTCGAGGTCAGCATATTTGCCCAGAAGGTTCATTTGATCGTTTCTAAGGTCCTCTATGCTCTGTGCATGGGTCTTATCAACTAACACTGAGTTGATACACAGTAGAGCAAGTAGTATGAGTCTATTCATAATGATATTATTAGGTATGGACCAAAAATACAAAAAGGGGTACGAAATCGAATCCGTACCCCTTTTTGGTTTTATTATGCTACTATAGGTAGTCTTAGAAAGTGTATCCTAGACCTAAGCTATAGTAAGATTGTAGTGGATTGTCAGAAATGTCAGTTTGACCATCACCACCACTAGCAACTCTTGCTAGGTCAGCTATTTGTCTGTTTCCTGCAAGACCAACTTCTGCAACGACACCAATTCCTCTCCATATTTTTGTAGAGAAAGTATTAATCCATTTCCAGTTAGCTAAATCAGCAGTTTCGTAAGCGACATTTTGAGTACCAGCGACACCTGCAGCATCCGTAAATGCATGAGCGACATCACCTGCACCTGTGTAAGGGATAAATGCTCCTAAGTTCGAATCCCAATTGACGTTAGGAAGTATCTCGGCTGTATAAGTTGCACCTATTTTTGCCCCAGCCATAGAAGACAATGCGCCTGGCCAGTTCTTTTGGTAACCTAATGGGTGAATATTCACCTTTAAGTTAGTGATAGGTAACCAAGTAAGACCTAAACTGAATGTAGCTTGTCCAGGTTGGTTAAGAGCAAAATTGTACTTAATGTCAGTTTCTCTTTCTACTACTGTCGAAAGCCAATTTAATTCTGCAGAAAGTGCCCATTTTGGAGCGATTTTCTTTCCGAAAATAGAGCTAAGTTCTAATGCATTATTAGTAAGCGCTACTGATTTACTAGGCGCTGTGTCGATGTCTTTATCGATAAATGCTCCTACTCTAGCTAGATTGACCTTCAATCCGTTATCCCAGAATAAATCGTCGTTATCTAATCTAGCAAAACCTCTTAACCCAAGGTTAAGTGCGTAATTTGCAGAGTTTGCATTACTAAGTGCGAACCAGTCGTTGTTTCTGATACCATCAAAGCCGATGCTACCTAAACCACCTATTTTCCATCCTGGAAAAGTTAAGATTTGGTTTTCTAAGTCAGCAAGCTCAGCAACCATGCCATCGATAGCAGCTTGCTTATCAGCTTTCATAGACTTAAGAGACTCTAGAGTCATTTCTTGAGCATTAGCAACACTTAGACATAAAGTAGTTGCTACTAGTAGTAATAGTAATTGTCTCATTATAAAAATTTGTTAGTTAAATAAGTTTTAGTTATGAATTTCAATTTTCGAATTGCTCACTTGGTTAAGAGGGAAAATTATTTTGTTGCCACTATCGGCAATGAGTATCAGTGATGATTTGTCCATTTCGACTACTTTTCCAGTCACGCCATCCAGCGTAATCGTATCCCCTACATCAAACTTGCCTTTCGAATAATAAGAGGCTAAGAAATTAGACATAGAAGACCTAGAAGAGAGTCCATAGCCTATAGCAAAGGCGAGGACGATGCCTCCTATAACGATAGAGATATTCTGGGAAAGGAATGCTGTATTAATCTGTGCTTGGGTAAATGCACTGATGACAATGTTAATTAACAAGAAATAGAACACAAAGGATGAAATCATCCTAGCAGAGGGAATGCCAAGTGATTCTAACGCGGTTTGTACCACACCTCTGAGCATATCAGCTAGAAGGGTTCCTAGAATGAGGATAATGCCAGCAACAATGAGGTTCGGAATAAGATTGAATAAATCTGACACCAAGCTTGAAACTGCTGGCATACCTAGCACATCTGTCGCTGCAACCATAAAAAACAAGACCAATACATAATAGACAACCTTGCTAAGGATGGTGCTTATTTTGATTTTAATATTAGACTTGTCTATGAAGTCAATCTCATTCAGTTTTTCACCTATGGCATCTATATTGATACTGACCATGGCTTTCTGAATGATTTTGGCAATGATTTTGGCTACGATGAAACCAATAATTGCTATGACGACAGCCATGAGGAAATTGGGGACACCACGCATAAAACTGGTGATTAGATCACCTAGAGCGCTGGATTCGGATAATGAAAATAGAAACATGTGTAGATAGTTTATTCTTTGGGGTATGAGGGTTATTCTTTTTCTTTATCACTATCACCTCCGGAGAGGTTGACAACATAAGATACGACTTTTGAGAAATACATATCTATGATGTTCGTGATAAAAGACATAGAACTAATATTGTTATCTACGCTTTTTTTCACTTTACTGATATTGTCAGCATATTGGTCGCTGGTTAGTTTTTCCAGCTCTTTGAAACTGTTATAATCTTCTGGCACGCTTAATCACTATATTTTGCACTAAAAGTTTTTTTGAATTTATGTTTTGCTCTTTTGATCTTCATCTTGACCGCACTCTCTGATTTTTTCAGTATTTCTGAAATCTCTTTGATTGACATTTCATCTTGATACTTCATCAAAAGGATGGTTTTGTCAGTTAATGGTATCTCCTCCATGATGACCTTTAGTCTATCTACATTCATCTGGAGCAAAAAAGCATCTTCTACGTTATCTTCTACATCTATGTTGTCATTGAAATCCTCGACATAGATGGCTAAGTCCTTTTTCTTCCTCCTAAGAAAATCGATACAGTAGTTGTAGGTTATCGAGTATATCCATGTGGAGAATCTACTCCTTCCACTGAATTTGGACATATTCAACAAAATCTTCATCATTACATCTTGGGTCGCATCTTCCGCTTCGTCCTCATTCTTTAATAAAGAAAGGCACTTACCAAATATCTTCCCAGAATACCGCTTGTATAGTAAATTGAAGTAAGCTACATTCTGAGATTCCAGATAGAGCTTAACCAATTCCTCATCAGATACCTTTTTGGAGATATCAGTGGCTAAAAGCGGATACAATAAATTGATCAATTTTAGGCTAATTTTATGGGATACGTCCTTTTGACGATAATAAGGAGGTAAAGTTACTGTTGATTGTCAAATAATTAGGGTATCCATACATATTTAGACTACACCAGTTCGATGAATCGATTATTTCACAGATATCACAATATGCTTAATAGGATTTCTTCATCAAGACGAATTACCATTCTAAATAGGCCTGAATCATTCGTTTTCCCAATTATGAGACCATTTCATATTACTCTTAAAACCAATATCTTATTATTAATTGTAGGCAGTTCGCTGCTTTATGATGCAAATGGTCAGGAGGAAAACCAAGCTTTTTTTATCAAATCCATCTATGAGCATACCCTGACCAATGCCAAATGCGATAATTGGCTTGCTGTGCTATCCGATACGATTGGTGGGCGGTTAGCAGGTTCTGTACAGGCCGAGGAAGCTGTTAGTTATACTCAGAAGATGCTAGAGGAACAGGGCCTAGATGTATGGCTTCAGCCATGTATAGTTCCTAAGTGGACTCGAGGGGATAAGGAAGTGGTCAGGGCTTTCTGGAAAGAAGGTTCTAGAGAAAAGGATTCAGCGCTCAATGCCTTATCCCTCGGAAACACCATTGGTACTGGTCCGTCAGGGCTACGAGGACAAGTTATCGAGGTCTTTGGTCTGGATACTTTGGACATATTAAGAGAGCAAGTCAAGGATAAGATAGTTTTTTATAATCGACCTATGAATCCGACTCGAATTAATACTGGCCATGCTTATGGCGAAGCAGTGGACCAGAGAGTGCATGGTGCAAGTAGGGCTGGTAAGTATGGAGCTAAAGCGGCTATAGTAAGGTCTATGACCTTGTCTTATGATGATATACCGCATACTGGTGTACAGCAGTATGCCGATGGAATAGAACCAATACCTGCTCTAGCAATCAGCACAATTGCTGCAGAAAGACTCTCTCAGTTATTGCAAGAGTACTCAGATCTAGAAGTCTATATCAAGAATAATCCTGAGATCCATGATTCAGTCACTTCATATAATGTCATTGCAGAGATCAAAGGCAGTACTTTCCCAGATGAAATTATCTTAGTGGGTGGCCATCTCGACTCTTGGGATGTCGGTGGCGGTGCGCATGATGATGGTGCAGGATGTGTCCATGCGATGCAGGTCTTTGAGACATTAAAAGCCCTTAATTACCAGCCCAAACGGACCCTTAGGTGCGTGTTGTTTATGAATGAAGAGAATGGTCTAGGCGGTGGTAAAGCTTACGCAAAAGAGTCAAATGCAAAAAAAGAATTCCACTTAGCAGCTATAGAATCTGATATGGGTGGGTTTACGCCGAGGGGTTTCGGCTGCTCTGCCCATCCTAAGGTGTTCAAGCCGATGCTGACAAGCCTGCAGAAATTCGAAGAATACCTGGTGCCTTATGACCTCAGTATCAAAGCTGGTGGAGGTGGCGCTGACATCAACCCACTAAAATCTCAGCAAGGCTTGCTTATTGGGTTTAAGCCTGATAATAGCCGTTATTTCGATTTACATCACACCACTGAGGATGTATTCAGCAATGTTCACGTAAGAGAACTGAGAGCTGGAGCTGCAGCGATAACTAGCCTTGTTTACCTTATCGATCAGAACGGACTAGATGAGTAATTCCGTCGTCATAGAGGATAAGACTTTTTACAAATATCTGGATGCCAATGAGTTAGATCATATAGTTGCAGATATAGCAAGAAGGATTAATCAGGCCTATTCAGGGAAGGGGAAAGTCCTCCTCGTCAGTATTCTGGATGGATCATTCATTTTTATGTCCGATCTGGTAAGAAAGCTCAGTTTTCCGCATGAGATCAGCTTTGTGAAGTTAGCTTCCTACGATGGTATGGAAAGTACAAAACAAGTTGCGTTTCTATTAGACCTTAAGAAAGAGGTCCATGATCAGCACGTGATAGTTGTAGAAGACATCATAGATACAGGGCTAACCATAGAGGCTTTCTTAGAAAAACTTAAGACTTACAATCCTCTAAGTATTAGTGTCTGTGCACTGCTAAGCAAACCAGAGGTGCATAATGATATTATTGCAGTGGACTTTGTGGGTAAGGAAATACCTCCAGAATTCATAATAGGCTACGGCCTAGACCTCAATGGACAGGGCAGGCATCTACCAGATATATATAAGCTTAAAGTTTAATCTGATAAATAACGCATCTGCTCTAGTCTAGACAAAAGAATTCACTTAATTTTGTGACCGTAATTGACCCATGGTGTAATTGGTAACACACCAGTTTTTGGTACTGGCATTCAAGGTTCGAGTCCTTGTGGGTCAACTTTCCGAATTATAAGCCGCTGGTATCAGTGGCTTATTTTTTTTGTGGGAGTCCAAGTGGGACCAGTTTCCTATCTAAGAGGTTAGCTGGTGACGCATAATCAGCTAAAGGATCAATTCCACCCTATAGAGTCAATGAATTCAGAATACGGTCAAAGACTATCAAAATACTGTATTCCTGGACTAGTTTATCAATGCTGGAACATTCGCATAATACCCATGCCCCTTGGCTTTCTACCATTTTGAGCAAATGAAATAAAGCCCTTCTTACTTCCCCGATAGTTACCGATCTTAGTTCTCATCTTTTCTAATTTGAGTATAGAAAATTGGTCTAGAACCATATTCTATTTCTAAGAGAATGGTACAACGTATACAATAACACGATAGTAACTTGTTACCTTGTAGTAGCTAATGAAAGCACAGACATATATCCAGGAAATATCAGTAAGGGCGAAACACGGTATAAAGTCCTTAGCTGTCTTGATTGATCCAGATTCGATTGACGTCAAGTCCCTAGCTGAGCTGATCCAGATTGCTGAGGATACCAATGTA
>CALEAC010000151.1 GCA_937944095.1 uncultured Saprospiraceae bacterium | reverse complement strand
TTGATGGGTGTCGTAGTGGAGCACACGACTGTTTATATCCAAGGGACTAAGCTTAAGGCAGAAGGTCCTTTGCTTATAACGCATTGGGGTATGAGTGGACCAGCCATACTCGTGCTGTCTGCCTTTGGTGCGCGCTACCTTAGTGAGCAGCAGTATAGTTTCAAGGTTAGAGTCAATTGGGCGAATGAGGGAAATAATGACCTCGTTTCAGATGACCTCGTTCAGCTTTTTTCTGCTTATCCTAAGAAGCTCTTAGCTAATGTGAGACCCTCATATATACCTAGTCGCCTATGGCTATACCTACTTGACAAAATTGCTGTTTCGCCAAATCGGATAGGGGAGGATGTCGGAAAGAAAATTATTAATAAACTAACGACTGTACTGACTAATGATGTCTACGAGGTTCATGGAAAGACAACCTTCAAGGAAGAGTTCGTGACCTGTGGCGGGGTGTCACTAGAGAGTATTAATATGAAGACGATGGAAAGTAAACACTGCCCTAATCTCTATTTTGCAGGTGAGGTGATGGACATCGATGCCATTACTGGTGGGTATAATTTCCAGGCCGCCTGGACGACTGGTTATATAGCAGGCCAATTAGAAGATTAACGTGATCCAAGATATAGCACTACGTTGTAGTAGTTCTAGACCAGGTAAGTTAAGTTCCCATGTATTTGTCTAATCTGTCCTTAGTCGTTTGCTGTATCTTAGTCCTCATATAGGCTGACCAGCCCAGCATGTATCCGGGCACTCCTAGCGCTTGTCTAGACCAGTTCCACAGGTCAAAGGTATCTGTGTGCTCTATGATTTTACCTTCTTTGAATTTGAAGTTCGCTTGGATTTTATTGACCACTGGACGCTTGCTTTTTCCATAGACGTATTCTGCTTTCCATGTTGCATGCCCAACTGATTCACTTGCCATGATATTACTGTAGCTTATGCGTGTATTCGCTGACTTATTGGAGAGTAGCATCAGCCACATATTTTTTGCACGTTCTCCTCTCAGTTTTCCAAAGGCTGGGTCTTGGAATAGGATATCAGAGTGATAGCAGGCATTCATGTCTGCTGCGTTTCCTGCTGCAAAAGCGGTATAGAATTTTGTGATCAGATCGGAATGCGTCAGGTGCATGGTAAGATTGTTTCGGTACGCTGTGCGATAATGATTTCAAATGATAGTGTGACGGCTAGAGCTTGTAGTTCCTTAAGATGATTTTCACCGAACTTGTAAAAGTATGGTGTCATAGAAATGAAATTAATTAGATTAGACCCCCTAAGGGTGATGGACTTCTGCAGTTTTTTAGCTTCGATAAATTGGAGCTTGGGATTAGTGTTAATAGCAGCAGTGATGGTTGACGTATGTGGCTTAAAGGTTTCGTATACCAGTTCTGCGATTTCTTTCATATGATCTCCTGCGGGCACTACTTTTAGATAATATCCGTTAGGGGCAAGAATTCGGATCGTCTCTGATATATCAACAGGCGAGAATATATTAATTGTGAGGTCTACTGTATTGGCCGCAATCGGTAAGTCGAAGACAGAGCCAACAAGATAAGTGGAAGTTTTGTCCTTGCGAGCGGCCTTTGCAATTGCGGCCTTAGAAATGTCTATGCCTAACTTATTGTAATCGCCTGTTTTAAGTAGATTCCGTGTGTAATATCCTGAGCCACAGCCTAAGTCAAGAACCTTAATATTTGCAGCTTGACCAGTACCAACATTCATCGAGTCTATAGTCGATTCTAGTTCAGCTAGTAGAAAGTCAAAACTACCAGTTGCCAGAAAAGCCTCTCTTGCATCGATCATTAGTTTGTTGTCACCAGGATTGGCTTTTTTCTTTTGATTGGCCAGTAAGAGATTGATATAACCTTCTTTGGCTTGGTCAAAGCTGTGCCCGTTAGCACAGCTCATTGTTTGGCCAGCATGTTGTAATATGGATTTACAATTGGGACAAAGAATATTTGTTGGGACAGTCAATAAAACTTTAGCTTTATAGAGGTTACATTAGAATTTGATATCGAGCAAGGCAAGACATATTTTAATCCCTTGCCTAATGTTACCGATTCTGATATTTTCATTTGGACTGTGTTGGTTGTTATCCATGTTGACCATAGGGATAATTATAGTTGGCATATCCAATTTGTCTATTAGAGGAATGATTGGGACAGTGCCACCCATTATTCTTATGGCCACTGGTTTCTCGCCAAAACTGCTCGTGAGCTGATCTCTTATTTGTTTTCCGAATTCAGAGTTGGGGTTAGTTCTGAAAGCATTGACAACATTGAAAGTTTTGAATTTAACTATTTTCGGATGAGTTGACCTCTCTTGATCTGTTGGGTCCCTATCAATTACATAGTTACCTTGTTGTTCTAAGTGCTGTCTAATTTTTTGAAGTTGTTCCGCGCCATCAGTTTCTGGAACAAGTCTAACATCTATATTAGCAACTGCATATTCGGGTATAACTGTTTTGAGTAATCGACCTTGCCATGAGGTACTCATTTGTCTGATATTCAGAGAGGGATATTGCAAGGATTCTTGATAGTCCTTGCCAACTTTTTCAGCTGTGTAAATACCTAGTTTTTTATTGAACAAGACGGAATCGTAGGGCACTGACTCCAGTAATAGTTCTATTTCTTTATCTATTGTGATGCCCTTGTAATAATCCTTGATAAGCACTTTTCCTTGGTCATCTTTCATGCTTGCTAATAGCTGTGCTAGACTGAATGCGGGATTAGGTGCATAGTTGCCAAAATGACCGCTGTGTTGTGGTAGCTTAGCGCCGTAAGTGGTAATGGAACAAGTGGCAATTCCTCTACACCCAAAGGTAAGAGTGGGTTTGTTAGAGTCATGAGCTGGGCCATCCATAACGATGAAATAGTCAGCTGCATACCTGTCTTGATATTGGTCTAAAGTGGATAGGAGAGCATTCGAACCATATTCTTCTTCTGGATCAAAGATGACTTTGATATTGAAGTGTGGGCTACTGTTCTCTTCCATGAGAATTTTAAGTGCAGTCAATAGCATAGTAATTGGTGCTTTGTCATCGGCAGCAGCTCTGGCAAACATCCGCCAGTCATCATTAATCTCGCCATTAAGTTTATTCCAGTCTATAGGCATCCAACGGTCATCTGTTTCTTGTGCTTTGAGTACAGGAATAAATGGATCCTCCTGGTCCCAGGAATCTGGATTTACTGGCTGCCCATCGATATGAAAGTAAAACAGTACCGTTTTGTAATTAGGATCAAAGACTTTTTCTACTAAGAGAATAGGTAAGGTGCTTGACGGTAATAAGCTGGTGGTGAACTCTAATTCCTTGTACTGGTTGGCGACCCAGTGTATGTTTCTCAGCATAGTGACTGAGTCTTCAGGGAGATTGGGGATGCTCACGAACTCTTTGTGTACTAGTAGAGTCTTTTTGAAATTTTGATCTATTAAGGTATTGATTTTGTTTTGCGAAAAAAGAAATAGCGGTGATACTAGTAGGGTAATGAAAATTATTATTCTCATATATATTGTCTTAGTTGTAATATTAAATTATAGACCCCTATGGTAGCTTTTAAAATTAGCTACTTCACTTATTGAGAGTGAAGTAGCCATTTAATAATATGGATGTATCTAGTAATC
>CALEAC010000150.1 GCA_937944095.1 uncultured Saprospiraceae bacterium | reverse complement strand
CTTCTGCAATCTCGATAGCAGTGGTTTTCTTGATGATTTCGATGAGTTCATAGCCATAGAGCTCTTTGGCGCTGATGGCATTGAGGACGATAAAGGTGAGTGTACCTTTCTTGACCTGTGACTTCCACTTGTTAATAAATTCGCTTTTCAAAATACCTTGTTTAATGTTAGTACCTAGTAATACAATGCAAACATAAGACACAATACATTGTTATGCAAGGTATGTCCAAAGCTAATTACATACATTATTTGTTTTTATACGTAAAAGGTTGTTAATCAATTATCTGACTGTCACTCTGAACTATGGCAGGCAAGCGAAAGTCATCGGTTATCCCTAGTGTGGATCAATAGGAAGACCGATGGATAAGCTATAAGAGCTAGTTTATCCTCTTACTTAAGGTATGATACTGGTCGATACAGGAAGTCAGATGGATTTATCTTAGACAATTTAGATACACTGCTATGATAACTCAGTAGCCGAGTGACATATTATGCCTAATTTAGGTTTCTCTTATAATTTGGTATAGCTATTACTATCCTAATGATGGCTTGCTCGTTAGATAATTTTTCTATCATAACTCAAGCATCATGACTATAGATCTTCCCCTCTATGAAGTAGAATCATCTAAGCTTTTTTCAGATAGCCTAATCTGGCAACTCAATAGAGATTATTATCAGAATACGGGTATGGCTGCTTGGACCAGTGGTGTCGTTCCTCATCAGATGACCAGTAATTCGCAAGTCGGTAAGACCTATGCAGAGCTGATTTTAGGTTTTCTTCAGGACCTTTCGGTCAAGGGGCTTAGTCAGGAAAGAGTCTATATACTCGA
Organism: uncultured Saprospiraceae bacterium; assembly: GCA_937944095.1. Lineage (GTDB taxonomy): Bacteria > Bacteroidota > Bacteroidia > Chitinophagales > Saprospiraceae > RFSX01. Next base: position 4,279 of record CALEAC010000150.1, on the reverse strand, counting down.
ATTGGGCGCAGGTCATGGGCGACTTGGTTTCCACATACTTAAGCATCTAGAACGATTAATTGCTATACAAGACCAAGACTTACCGTTATATACGTATGTGCTAAGTGATATCGCAGAAAAGAGCTTAGAGTTCTTTAGGGATCACCCACAATTACAAAGTTATTATCAAAGCGGCATTCTCGATTATGCTTATTACGATGCAGTGGGTGGAAAAGAAATTCATCTACAGTATAGTAATCAGCGTATCGTAGCAGGAGAATTAGACCAACCAATTTTGGTTATTGCAAATTACTTTTTTGATTCCATTCCTAATGATGTCTTTAGGGTTCTGAATGATGAATTATCAGTTTGTTCCATTGCTTTGCATTCTACAGAAGACCCTAAGGCCACCGATGATGATATTGTAATCGATAACCTACAACTAACTTTTGCACAGGCAGATGCGCCTATGGGTTATTACCCTTCAGATTCTATCGATAAGATACTACAGGATTATCGGTCTCAGATGACTGATACTTTTCTTTTTTTTCCAGAAACAAGCCTGCGTTGTATCCAGAACCTCAAAGACTTATCCACTGGAGGTATGATGTTACTCTCGATGGACAAGGGGTTCCATAAAGTTGCTGATATAGACCAGAAACCTGAACCAGAAATTGTTGCTCATGGTAGTTTTTCACTTTGGGTTAACTACCATGCAATCGGGGCCTACTGTAATCAGTCAGGAGGAAAAGCTATATTTCCGACCTTTTCTACTTTTCACTTGCAATTGGGTTGTTTGATATTTATGGATCAGCCAGAGAGCTATAGAGCAACTGCAGCAGCTTACCAGAGATTCGTGGATGATTTCGGCCCTGACGACTTTAATAGTATTAAGGAACTGACTTATGATAACATAGCAGCGCTGACACTAGTGCATCTGGTCGCTCTACTTAGATTAAGTGCCTATGATTCAGCCTTATTCCATAAGATGCTACCGAGATTTCAGCAAGTGATTAAGACGATTACACAAGTCGAGCGGGGTAGGTTAGCAGAGACGATGCACCATGTCTGGAATTTCTATTTTAATATCAATGAATCCCATGACCTCGCACTCCATATGGCAGCTATATTTTTTGACTTGGGATACTACGAAGATGCATTAACCTATTTTAATCATTCGACTGCAACATATGGACCTGAAGCAGATACCTATTATAATAAGATGCTTTGTTATTATCAGTTGCGTCAGGATAAATTATTTGCAACAGCCATGGTGGAGGCCAAAGCGCTATTTCCAGATTCCAGAGTGTTCGACAAATTGCAAGAATTAGATATGAACGCGAAGTAAGTACTCGCTTATGACGATTTACTTCTAACGACTAATGAATACTATTCTTAGTATCCTTAAGAAAACCACCTTGGCGCTGGTAAGAGCAAGCTATTATCTCAGCTGTTATTGCAATTGCGATTTCTTCTGGGGTTTCTGCTCCTAGGTCTAAGCCTATAGGTGCATGCAGACTGAGACTTAGATTTTTGTGATCGATAGCTAGTTCTTCGAGCATGCGCTGTCTTCTCTTGTGGGGTCCGAGCATCCCTAGATAAGCAGGCCGTTGTTGTAAGAAGTAGGGTAGTAGGGCTTTGTCAGTTTGGTAGTCATGGCTCATGAGAACCACAGCAGTAAATCGATCTATCCGCACTGTGCTAGCTTCATCTGGTGAGATCACTGATTTGCAGAGTTGATAGCTTGCCTTTGTTATCTTGGATCGTTTGCCTATAATCGTGATCTCCCATCCTAGGCCATGTGCGGTCGTGACCATAGGATTGATATCGTAATTATCACCTATGATAATCAGCCTAAGAGAGGGCCTGAAATATTCGACTAAGATGCGCTGTCTCTGCCCCGCCTTATCTAGAAGTTCTACGACATGGGAACGGCGATTTGTAATCGTTGTCACGATAAGCTGCCTTAGGTCTGTTTCCTTACAGCCCAAGAATTCATCGGTTTCTTTCTCTGAATAACAGACTATGGCCTCTCCGAATTTTTCGCTATTCTTGGTGAGACACTTAAGCATGACCGCTTCTTCATTACGGTCGACTAGTTCCTGCAGAAGATGACATTCATTATAATGGTTTTCATTATTGATCGGACTGAAGAGGACCTCGATCAGACCATTACAACCGAGTCCGATTCCTAAGGTGTGGTTGTCCGCATCTAAAGTATCATAAGTTGCTATATCCGTTTTTCCAGAAATGATAGACGACTTAGCCCGCTTCAGCGCATCACCTTCCAGACAGCCACCACTGATGCCGCCTATCGTATCACCATTCTCTGTTACCAGCATACGCGCGCCGATGCGACGATAAGATGATTGATCTATGTAGACGACTGAGGCTAGGGCCAACTTATTGTTAGCTGCACGTAGGTAAGCGGCGACGATGTTTCTGATTTCTAGCATCCCTTCTTAAGCAAGACTCATAGGTAGAGAAGTTAGTCGTTTCCCTGTTAATCTTCTAACTGCATTGGCTATCGCAGGTGCTATTGGTCCTAGAGGCGGTTCGCCGACAGGGCCTGGTGTATCAGCACCTTCTATCAGCACGATATCTATTTCTTTAGGTGTGTTTTTCATAAGGGCCATTCTGTAAGCGCCGTAATTAGTCGGATAGAGTTTGTTGTCCTTGAGATCCATTTTTTCGTACATCGCGCTGCTGATACCCATGCAGATGCAACCTTCGATCTGAGCTTTGACCTGATCTGGATTGACTGCAATACCACAATCAAAAGCGCAAGTCACTTTAAGAACTTTGATCTGATCATTTTCTATGGAGACTTCAGCGACTTGTGCACAGGGAGAGCCACCATCTATTGTAAGGGCAATACCCATCGCTCTGCCGTTAGTCACACCATCTTTGTATCCTGCTTTTTGGGCGCAGGCCTCGAGTACTTTCTTGGCTCTTGCCCCATAGGGGTTGTCATCCTTGATGCTTTGTAGTCTTAGTTGTACTGGATCTCGGGCTGTCTTAATGGCCAGTTCATCGATGAAGCTTTCTATAGCAAATGCATTAGCTAATAGGCCTAGGCTCCGCCAGAAGCTGGTTGCAAAAGGGAGGTCTACATGATAGTAGGTCGATCTATGTGGCAGCATATCATAGATAATGGCACCACCTCTAATAGATCCGATGTCAGCCCGTACGACGGTTTCGACACCAGGATCTAGAGCAGAGTTAAACAAGGTGTCACCACTGGCAAATTGATGCTCTATACCTAGAATACTTTTACCTGATATCTTGGCTTTCATCACATGATGCGTCGGTGGTCTGAAGGTGTCATTCTGGAATTCTTGCTCTCGATCAAAAAATGATTTGACAGGTCTGCCAACGGCTCTGGACATGACCGCAGCCTGTATTGCATTAGGCGTATGGAGCCGCCTGCCGAAGCCACCGCCTAGGAAAGTTGGGATGATGTTTACATCCTCTTTACTGATGCCCAGGGCTTTGGCCACTTCGTTACGAGTGAGCATCGGTACTTGCGTTGATACCTTGATTTCTACTTTGCCATCTTTGTAGGAGGCGACAGCACCATTAGGTTCCATCTGTGCATGCGCACCTATAGGAGACCGGAATGCCAGCTCTATGATTTCGCCTTCTTCAGATATATCTTCCACGGGTTGACCAGCCTTCTGGATAATTGTCTTTTTGCCTTTTCCGACTGTGACTGCGTTTTCTACATCGGCTAGATTCCAATTTCGATTGGTTGTGTATTCGAATTTGATTTGTTTACGCGCATTGTCAGCTTCCACTTGCGACTTGGCGACGACGCCTATGAAGCCATGTTCTCTGACCACCTGTACGACACCTGACATCGCTGCTGCATCAGAAGTATCGAAGTGAGACATGGTCGCATCCACTAGTCTCGATCTGACAACTGACGCATAGAGCATATCCGGATAAGTTGCATCTATACCAAATATTGGATTGCCTACCACTTTGTCATGGAGATCGACACGAGCAATAGGCTTGCCGATATACTTGAATTTTGATCTATCTTTCAGTTTGGGCGGAGGTGGGATGATCCATTCGTCTACACCAGCGACAATCTCACCGTAAGTCATGGTCTGACCTTGAGCAGAAAAGCTGCCATCGGATAGACTCAATTCTTCTTTAGTTACACCCATTTTCTCTGCTGCCTTGGCTGCCAGCATAATCCTCATAGTGGCTGCCATTTCTCGGAGGGGTAACCATAGACTAGCAACAGACATACTCCCACCAGTGCTCATGGCATCTATATTACCTGAGCTGGTTT
>CALEAC010000149.1 GCA_937944095.1 uncultured Saprospiraceae bacterium | reverse complement strand
GCCGCTAGAAAAAGTAGATCCACTGTAATGCGTTGTCAGAAAATATTGAATGCCACAGTCATCTGAAGTCGTTGGCACTGCCCATGTGGCCGTGCTATCACAACTAACTGACAAATCTATAACGAGGTCAGAAGGACAATTGTTGATCACTGGAGGAGAATTATCTTCCAGATATAGTGTTTGCTGGCAACTAGAGTGTAATTTGATACTTGCAGATCCAGCAGGATAGGTTGCATCCCATTGTCTGTGTATAACCTTTAAGCAAGGTGTGTTGGTCGTTACAACATCAACATATGAGACAATTGGTGTAGGACAGCTTGCATCGCCTGGGAGAGCTGTAGGATTGCCGGTAATGGCTGGATCCAGGTCAGCTGATGGGCAACCTAGGTAAGTTGCTGGGCAGAATAGTGTCGGAGCGGTAAGGCACATAAGCAGGTCTTGTGCCTCTGGGACATCTGCATCATAACAGAAGTCTGTGGTCGTGTCACCAGCTCTGGAAATGAAACTGAACAAGGTCAGTATCAAGATCCAACACATTGGGTTTGTAATTTTATTCATTTTACTAGTTTTTAAAAGTGATTTCTTCATCAGTTATCAGATAGAATCCTTAGTTGCTCAGATTCCGATTTACAGAACTCAATACGTCAACGACTCCATAAAAGCGTCCACGCTGCCTCCGCTGTCTGTGTTAAAAAACCGTTAGACTGTCTTAATAAAGATGAAATACAATCACTTGTATCATGAAAAACACAATGTGTAAGTCATAGATAAACAGAGAGTTGCAATAGAATTTTTGTAGTTTATTAATGAGGGTAAATTTATGTTATGATTTTTTCAATATTTTTTTCAACTCAATGGCTTGTCCAGCCAAAACTCATAATTACCCTTGCAATATTGACCGCTCTTTGAGGATTGAATATTATCTTTAGAAATTCATCAGATAAAACAGGCAAATGAGACGATTTTTTCTACATCTTACTTTTCTATTAGCCAGCTATCTTGTTACCGCTCAGAATGTTACGGTGCAGGCACTGGATTTCAATTCTACAACTAGAGATACAGTCATAGATTTTCCAGAAGGTGACCACAATAAGTATGAGAAGATTCTCATGCATTATGGGATGCGTTGTAAGGATGCTCTCGTCTCCACAGGGGCTCAGCGAAACCTGGGTTGCGGAGAGTGGGATTATAGCTGTAATACGTATATCGTGGATTCTACACGTGTAGATTCATTGAAACAGGTCGCTGGAGACCACGTAATTGAGGGTTTCAGCGGCGATGAGTTCTTCTATACAGATAGTCAGACTTATACCTATTTTCAGAGAACCGAACGTCAGACGCTGGTAGAAAGTGGACAACAAAATTGGATTCCAATAACTGAAGGCACAGAAAACTTAGAAGTCCCCTTCGGGAAGGCAGCGTCACAGCTTTCTTTATCGTATATATTACAGGCAGATGAACTAACTGACAGTGGCCTCATCCCTGGTAATATTTCTGGATTATACTTTCCTATTCTTAATGGCTTAATCGAACTCGAAGGGTTAAAGATAGAACTACAGAATGTCGACGTTGTCGAAGTTTCTGGAAATGAATTGCCTAATGACTGGGTAGAAGTTTATCATCTGACTAGTTCTTTGTCTGCATCTACCAGTCATCTAATTTTTGATAAATTCTTTGAATGGGATGGTATATCCAATTTAGCGTTCAGAATCAGCTATGGTACAGTGACGGGTACAGATACTGATCTCTCAGGAATGAACGTGAATCGAACTGCACTGAAATTCACCCAACCAGCCTACGAAAATTATACAGACTTCGGCAGTAGTGGTTATATACACATGGATCAACCACTCAATCAAATTACAGATGAGATTACAATCTCTTATTGGCAATACGGTGGACCAGAACTCCCAGTCAATTCTAGCGTCGTAGAAGCAAGCAATTCATCAAATCAGCGCTCAATAAATATACATCAACCGTGGAGCAATGGCCAAGTATATTGGGACTGTGGCGCTGAAGGCGGCAGCTATGATCGAATCAACAAACAAGCTAATCCAGAAGATTACAAAGGGCAGTGGAATCACTGGGCCTTTACTAAGAATGCAACAACAGGAGAAATGCTCATTTTTCTTAATGGCGCTCTTTGGCATTCTGGTGAAGACAAGTTCAGAACCATCGATCTACAAGCAATGAACATCGGGGCGAGCATTATAAATACTGCAAGTAGATCATTTGCTAAGATGTCTGACTTTAGACTCTGGTCCAAAGCCCTGGATGAAGAAACAATCCAACAATGGATGCGCAAAGAACTCACCTCTGATCATCCATCATATGATGATTTGGTCTTGCATTATCCTCTATCACAAGTTGATAATGGTCAGATGATAGATCTAACTGGTACCGCTAATGCAACGGTCGAAGGCCAAGTCGCACTAAGAAGATGGCGGATAGGTGAAGCAGTAATGTCAGAGTCTTTCTCTAGTATCGTACCTGAGATTACCCTGGACCAAGGGACTTATGTAACCACGGTCACTGAGATACCCGTAATCGATTCTATACCTAACTTACCGAATCGAGTAGATTACTATGTGCTAGATGGAACTGATAGATTGTTAGACAGAACAGAATTCCTCTTCGAGGCCGGTAGTTTTCCGATCACAGATGAATCAGGTCAGCAGGTCGGTGAGCGCATCATACCAGCTATTGGAACTATAGAAATAGGAGAGATTAATTACTATTCCAAAAACCCTATGGCATATGAGATTATGTCTTTCGTAACACCCTATGGCATTAATTTAGATTTTGGAGAAGAAGGAGAATCGTGGACTTTTGATGTAACGGACTTTGGGCCTATTCTAAAAGGCAAGAAGAGGCTGTATATGTCTAGAGGTGGTCAGTGGCAAGAAGAAATGGATATCTGGTTTGAGTTTATTGAGGGGACACCAGCTAGAGATGTTATCGATATCTCACAAGTATGGCCAGTAACCAGCGTCCCATTTGCTCGGATCAATGATGATTGGCGTTTCGAGCCTAGATTACTCTATAATGACCCCAATGCAGCGGAATTCATGCTGAAGACCACTATAACTGGCCATGGACAGCAAGGAGAGTTTATTCCTAGAGAGCATTTTACAGCAATAGGAACACCAGAAGTTGGTGTCTTTACCGATTCATGGAGAGCATGGACAGAATGTGCTGATAATCCAGTCTATCCTCAAGGGGGTACTTGGGTATATGATAGAGCAGGTTGGTGTCCTGGTGCCGCGTCTGATGTCAGGGAATTTAGACTGACTGATTTTGTCAAGTTCTTTGACACGCTAGCCGTTCTAGATTATGATGTAGAAGTAGCTAGTGGTGATAGCAGATATATAGTCAGTTCGCAATTAGTGAGCTATGGAGAGATTAATAAGGATCTGGATCTGGCGGTAGAGGATATTAGATATCCGTCTCAGAAGATCGAGCATCGACGGTATAATCCAACTTGCCAAGCACCTGTAATTGTCCTTAAGAATTACGGTGACAGTGACATAACTGAAGCTGTCATAGAATATGGTATCATAGGTCAAGTCACTAAGACTTATAGTTTCCAGGGCAGTATCAATTTCCTCGAAAGTGAAGAAGTCGAATTACCATTCCTCAATGAGTTATCTCTCATAGCTGATGGAGATGTTTTCTTCGCTTCCGTAATCTCTGTCAATGGTCAGGAAGACACCTATGCAAATAATGATACCTATATGACTGACCTACAACAAGTCGATAATTACGAAACGGATATCGTTATAGAATTCAATACCAACTTAACTCAAGAAACTTTTTATCAATTGCTGGATAGTGACGGTAACAGCGTATTCGGTAGAGTAACAGGCTTACAACCTAATAGGACCTATAGAGACACGATTAAGGGACTCAATGGTTGCTACACCATACTAATAGAAGACACAGATGACGACGGATTAGCCTGGTGGGCAAATGGTGATGGTACTGGTTATTTCCTGATTCGGAATGCTGGTGGATCATCATTAGTTATAGAGCCTGATTTCGGTAAATTCTCGCAGTATAACTTTACAGCAGGTAGCATTAGTTCAGTCAGTGAAATTAAGAACGAACGAGGTTATCAGCTCTACCCTAACCCTTCCTCTGACAAGGTCTACTTCACTGACCTTGATGGCTGGGATGACCATCTTTATATGACAATAGGAGATGATCTAGGTCGGAAAGTGTTCTCTGCTAATACTACAAAGTATGATCTGTCTGATGGTCATCGTGCACTAAGTCAATTGGATTCCGGAATCTATTACGTGACAATCTATGACAGGAAGGGCAGTGCGACAGTCAAATTCATCAAACTATAGACAAACAAATACAAAGGCTCTGATTTTTCAGGGCCTTTTTCTATTTCTGAACTTGGTCTTATTAACTTTGTAGGTCTAATTTTTTGCTATAATAAATTCAATAAATGAGTGATAAAAAGGTGATTTTTTCGATGGAAGGCGTAAGCAAAACGTATCCACCGAAGAAAAAGGTTCTGAATAATATCTGGTTATCATTTTACTATGGCGCTAAAATAGGTGTCCTAGGACTCAATGGATCTGGTAAGTCTAGTCTACTTAAAATCATAGCTGGATTAGATACCAACTATGAAGGTAAAGTGACCTTCGATAAGGAGTATAAGATCGGATACTTAGCTCAGGAACCAGTCTTGGATGAAACTAAAACCGTCAAAGATATTGTCAAAGAAGGTGTCCAGGAAATTGTAGATATCGTCGATGCCTATAATGCAGTCAATGAGAAATTTGCTGAACCGATGAGTGATGATGAGATGAATAAGCTCATGGAACAGCAAGGAGAGTTAGCTGAGAAGATGGACATCTATAAAGCTTGGGAGTTAGACCATGATCTGGAAGTCGCGATGGATAATCTGAGGTTACCCCCTGATGATCAGTTGGTTAGCGTCTTATCTGGAGGTGAACGCAGAAGAGTTGCTTTATGTCGACTACTACTGAGCAAACCTGACATCCTCCTACTCGATGAGCCGACTAACCACTTAGACGCGGAGTCTGTGCACTGGTTAGAACAATTTCTGAGCAGCTTCCCCGGTACTGTTATAGCAGTAACTCACGATAGATACTTCTTAGATAATGTGGCTGGTTGGATACTAGAATTAGACAGAGGAGAGGGTATCCCGTGGCAAGGAAATTATAGTTCATGGCTAGAGCAAAAGACGAATAGACTCGAAAAAGAAGAAAAGCAAGAATCTAAGCGTAAAAAGGCGCTCAAGCGAGAGTTAGAATGGACTCGGCTCAATCAGAAAGCGAAGCAGGCTAAAGGTAAAGCTAGATTAAATGCCTATGAGAAATTGGCTGGTGAAGAGTCTAAAGAAAAAGAAGCTAAACTAGAGTTATTTATACCTCCAGGACCTCGGCTCGGTAATCAAGTCATAGAGATCAAGAACCTTAAGAAATCTTATGGAGATAGGACCTTGATAGAAGGTCTTAACATAGATATACCCAAGAATGCGATTGTAGGGATTATCGGTGCTAATGGTGTCGGAAAGTCCACGCTATTCAGAATGATAATGGGTGAAGAAAAACCTGATGAAGGTGAGATTATCGTCGGGGACACCGTCCAGTTGAGTTATGTCGATCAATCTCATAAGGATCTATTGGATGAGAAAACGGTCTTTGAGGTAATCGGTGCGGGTAATGAGATTATCACAGTCGGCAGCAAAGAACTAAATGTAAGAGCCTACGTCAGTAAGTTTAATTTCAATGGACAGGATCAGCAGAAAAAATTAGCTGTACTCTCAGGTGGTGAACGGAACCGTGTCCACTTAGCAATTACCTTGAGAGAAGGTGGAAATGTACTCTTACTCGATGAGCCGACTAACGATATAGATGTCAATACGCTCAGAGCACTAGAGGAGGCCTTAGAGAATTTTGCAGGCTGTGTCATGGTCATTAGTCACGACAGATGGTTTATAGATAAGCTGGCCACACATATACTCGCATTCGAAGATGATGCTAAGGTTAGATACTTTGAGGGTAATTTCTCTGCTTATGAAGCGAAGCGGAAGGAAGAATTAGGAGAGTTCAAGCCTAAGAGACCTCGATTTAAGAATCTGATTTAGCTCTAGCTTTTTTCCGACGTGTTTTTTTAGTCAACGAGCCGCTTTGGATCAGCTGCGCTAGTTTATCTATATCTAGAGTTTCTATGATTTCTACTTTCTCCTTTTTGGGTTTTGAGGCTTTAGCTGTTGCGAGTGCTTTTAGTTTCTTCTTATTTTTCTTAAGAGATTTCTGTAGTCTCTTTATTTGTTCGTTATCTGATTTAGGTGCCTTCTTTTTGGCTTTTAGCTTTTTGAGCTGCTGCTTTTTTACATCCAATACATCGTAAGTCGCATCTAATTCTGTGACTAGACGTTCATTCTGAGCAAGCGCTTCCTCGATCTGTTTTTTTGATTCATTCTCTAGAAAGGTGAACTTATCCTTCCACTCATTAATTGATTCATCACTAAATGCGATGTCTTTAGAAAGTTGGGCACTTGATAATTTCTTGAGTCGTTTGATTTCTGCATCCTTTTGGATAAGCTCTTTTTTGGCTTGTTCCTTGAAGGCGCTAAAATCATTAAGGAGGTTCTGAAGCGTTAGTTTGTCGGTAGTAGACTCTTCTTCTAGTTGCTTAATCCGAATCCCATGTGCACCGAATAGCAGCCAGCTCAGTAAGCCTCCAGCTAACGCGGATAACACATATAAAATCACGGGTGTCCAAGACATAGGTCTTAAGCTCTAGTATTAGGGTGAATGACTAATAAATGTATAAAGAAAAAGGCTGCTATCATTTTGATAACAGCCTAAAATCACGTTTTGTCTATCTTTTTGCGTTTGAGCGATTATTTTCCGCCCATCAGTCTATCCTGTAATTTTTCCAGTTCTGACCATTTGCCGCTAGCTGCTAGACCTGCTTGCTCACTCCATGACGTTGGGTCATGCATCTGGAATCGAGGTCCAGCATCAGTAAGCACTTTTTTGACCTTACCGAATGACGCTGACTCTAAGTCTCTAAAGGTCATGATGCCTGCGTTATTTAGTAATGCTGCAATCTTAGGTCCGACACCTTCTATTCTAGTCAGATCATCCTTTTGGTCTTTGCCACTCGCACTGCTCATTGAGGACTTTTTGGAAGAAGCGCTGCTAGAACTTGTAGTTGCCTTGCCAGTGATTTTGGTTGCTGCCATACCAGGCGTCAACTCTCGTCGTGCTACGACCTTAGCCGCGCCACTACTTCTTGTTGTACCGACTACTTTTCTAGACGTCTCCTTAGTAGACATGCCCATCAACATTTTCTGAAGCGTCTTCATGTCATACCCTTTGGTGACTTCGACTTCTTTGATGACCTCTACTTCTTTGATGACTTCGACAACTTTAGGCTTAGCACTTGCTAATTTCTTATTGTCAGCTTTTAGCTTTTCGCATTTGGCTTTCCAGTCACCTAGTTGCTTTTCATACGTAGAGCATTTTTTCTCCATCATCTTGTATTGTGCCGTAACCTCTTTGCTCTCCACCTCTCTTAAGAAATTATTCTCTTTGAGTACCACTAAAGGAACCGTTTCTTTGGTCTTGATCTCTTTGACAACTTCATTCTGAACTACGACAGGTACTTCCTTAATCACCTCGACCTCTTTGATCTTTTCTACAGTTTTGGTGACAGGGTAAGGAACTTTTTTAATCACCTCCTTGATGACCTGAACTTCCTTGATCACTTCGACAGGCACCTCTTTGATGACCTCAACTTTTTTGACCACTTCTTTGGTCTTGAATACAGGCACTTTTTGTTTGACAGTCTTTATCTTGATGACTTCCTGTTTTTCTATAACGGGCACTTCGACAATGACTTCCTTGATGACTTCCTTGATGACAGGAACAGGTACTTTTTTGATAACGGTCTTAAGTTTAATGACTTCTTTGACCTGGATAACTGGTACTTCCTTAATCACTTCTTTGACGACCTCTTTGATGACCTCTACAGGTACTTCTTTGATGACCTCTACGACTTTGATTTTTTGTTCCTTTTTGTAGAGAGGAACATTTTTCGTGACGTCTACTTTTTTGAGGACTTCTACTGTTTTGAAAGCAGTTACAGCTTTTTGCTTGGTGAGT
>CALEAC010000148.1 GCA_937944095.1 uncultured Saprospiraceae bacterium | reverse complement strand
TTGACATCTGTCGGAGCCACTTTGACCATCCAAACACCATGTTGTTGTCGATAGCTCCAATCCAGGCTTTTCTCCCAAGTAATGCCACCATCAATGGACTTAAGGATGCCTATACCATAGGAACCACGTGTGCTTCTATAGGCACCATCTGTCCCTGTCTCTTCGTAATTATAGACCTCGCCGGTACCAATATACATCACCAAACTATCTAGTGGGTTAAATTCTATCGTGCTGACGCCCAATACTGGAAAGCCCGTATTAACATATTCCCAGCTTTCCCCAAGACCTAGTCTTCGACTCCGCCACAAGCCACCACTTGCAGATCCAGCATAGATCGTGCTATCCGCCAAGGGGTTAATTGCCACAGTGAGGGTTCTTCCTGAAGTATTGAGTGGACCCATCGCTTCCCATTGTTCATCATGAGCTTTATGATCTATGTTGAGGAAATTTGCTTGATGTTCGTGATAAGCACGAGAATACCCAGACTGAGAGAATATTTTTTTGGGGTAGGACCGTTGGTAATCCCATAGTTCTAATGCCCTATAAGAACCAGGGATATAGGCTAAGTCAGCATCTTGGGCTTCTCTACAAGAATCGAATAGAAATAGAACACCTAGCAAGAGGCATATAAGAATAGATAGGTGCTTCGTCATGGCTAACAATTTTCAAGTAGTGAAAATAATACGATTCAGCTGACTTTGTATAAAAAGAAAAGGAGATGCCTCTATTCAAGACATCTCCTTATTCCAATTGGATTTTACTGGTTTATTTTCCTAAAGCATCCATTTTAGTCTTGTACTCTGCAGATTTTTCTAGATTATTAAGTCTAGCATATATCTCTTTGAGTGCGATGATTGTGTTACCATCATTTGAGTTAAGTGATTCTGCTCTCTCGAAGTGTGGCAGAGCTTGCTTAAATAATGCATCCATCTCAATTTTAAGTGCATCATATTTTTTCATACCGGCTGGTGTGAGATCAGATGCAAGTGCATTTAACTCATCGACATAACTAGCAGCCTTATTATAATATAGTGCGCCTACAGAATAAGTGGCATCGAAGTTTGTCGGCTCCTTTTCTAACCCTTGGGTATAGTAATCCAGTGCTTTATCAAAGTATTCTGTTGACTTAGTTGCATCGGTTTCTTTCTGATGTAATTGGTCATATACACCACCTATTGTATTAAAGATAGAAACGTTGTCTGGTTCTTTTTCTAAGGCCAATTCTAGTTTACTAATAAGCTTGTTCAATTCACCTTTCTTAAGGTAATGATTGATCTCAGCAAAAAGCAATCCTGGATCATCTGGCTTCACCTCTCTTCCTTTAGCAAGGTAAGCTAGAGCGCCATCAGGATCCGTTTCTGAACTAATGTTATATAGCGCCTCATATACGAAGGCCTCTTCAGTTCCTGCATTATATAGGGTCTCTAAATATGGCTTAGAACCATCAAAGTTCTTGTCATAATAACTACTCACTGCAGCAAAGAAATTCTGTTCTGATCTTACTTTAGGATCATCTAATCTACTTTCTTTTCCCATCGCAGTCAGGTCATCAGCAACAGAGATACTTCTAGAGAAGTTCTCAAAGGCACTACCAAAATTTTGCTCTTGGTAAGCGACGATTGCATAGTTATTAAGGTGTGTTTCCATTTCACTCAATCCAATTTGGACTTCTTTTTTCTCATTTTTCTTTTCAGCAAGCTTTGCTGCCATGGCATAGGCATCATAGGCCTTAGTTGCTGTGCCTGGCGCAGCAATTACATAACTCGTATCTAACTGGAAATTATTGAATTCTGTCTTAGCAACTGCTTTGAGCAATTTGCCTTTCGTTATCCATGATTTTGCAACTGCTTTGACATCTTCGGATGCAAAGGCGGTTTCTAGCAACTTCATCCCATTAGCAAGTTCGTCAGCTTTGTTCTTAGGGTCTGAGTTGAATTTCTTGATAGCCTTTTCTGCTTCTTTCAGTGCTTTGAAAGCATCCTGACCAAAGGTCGTTCCTACTGACAGAAGTGTTACGAGCAGTATGGCAAATAAATTTTTCATTCGTATTTAGATTTATGATTTACAATTTTGTTGGTGACTTCATAAACATTGACTCCAAGTCACTCTTAAATGAATCCTAAAATTAGTTAAGAATTCCATTCTATAAGTTAAAAGAGGCTATTCCTCTTCCTCCTCACTGCCATCTCGTGCTATTACTGCTATATCAGCGATGGCATCAGTGTCTTTTAATTTGATTACTCGGACCCCTTGTGTTGCTCTACCCATCACCCTAATATCTGCCACTTTCATCCTGATCATGATACCCTCTTTCGTCGTTATCATCAGATCATCCATCTCGGTGACATTCTTAATCGTCACAACCTTTCCTGTCTTCTCGGTAAGCTGCATGTTCTTCATACCCTTACCACCTCTATTAATCACTGTATACTCATCGAAATCTGATCGCTTGCCATAACCCTTTTCGGAGACAACAAGCAGCGCTCTACCTTCTTCCTTCGGATCGTCTATTACCACACCGACTATTTCATCACCAGCTTCTAAGTCAATTTTCATTCCTCTAACACCTGCTGCGGATCTGCCCATCTCTCTCACTTTGGATTCATGGAAACGGATGGCACGACCAGACTTACTGGCAAGCATGACATTCTTCTCGCCATCAGTCAGTTTCACTTCCAATAACTCATCTTCTTCTCTTATTGTAATGGCATTGATACCATTTACTCTTGGTCGAGAGTACGCTTCTACTTTGGTCTTCTTGATAACGCCATTCTTAGTCGTAAACATGATGAAGTTATTATTTATAAATGCTTCATCGGTCAAGTCTTCTATGAGGATATAAGCCTTGATATTATCATCCTTAGGGATATTGATAATATTCTGTATGACTCGACCAGTACCTGTCTTGGATCCTTCTGGAATCTCGTAGACTCTAACCCAGAAGCATCGGCCTCTCTCAGTAAAGAAGAGTAAGTAATTGTGGTTATTTCCGATAAATAAATGTTCTAGGTAATCTTCAGATCTGGTTTTGCTACCACGCGAGCCCGTGCCACCACGCGCTTGTGTTTTGTATTCTTTAGAACTGGTTCTCTTGATATATCCTAACGAGGAGATGGTGACGACGACTTCCTCATTAGGAATCATATCTTCGATATTGATATCCCCTTCTGCAAAAGAAATCTGAGTCCGGCGTGGATCCCCGTATCTTTCTTTGAGTTCAGCTAATTCATCCTTTATCAATGCTCGTTGTCTCCCTTCGCTGGCTAAGATATCTTTCAGGTCAGCAATAGTCACTTGGAGTGCTTCATACTCTTCTCTTAGTTTAATCATTTCCAGACTAACTAATTTCTGGAGTCTCATCTCGAGTATAGCCTTAGCTTGGATCTCGGATAAGTCTAGTGAAGCCATGAGTTTATCTCTCGCTTCTTCTACCGTCTTACTGCTTCTTATTATCCGAATGACCTCATCTAGGTTGTCTATGGCTTTGATAAGGCCTTCGAGGATATGTGCCCTTTCTTCAGCTTTCTTTAAGTCAAATTGTGTCCGTCTGACGATGACCTCTAGTCTGAATTTAATAAATTCAGAAATCATGTCTTTCAGATTGAGCTGTTTAGGTCTACCATTGACCAGCGCGATATTATTCACACCATAAGAAGTCTGGAGTGGTGAGTATTTGAATAACTTGCTTAGAACAACATTAGCGATAGCGTCCTTCTTAATTTCCACAACAATTCGAAGTCCGTTTCTATCTGACTCATCTCGGATATCACTGATGCCCTCTACTCTACCTGACTGGACCAAATCAGCAATTTTCATGACCAAATTGGCCTTGTTGACTTGGAATGGAATTTCGGTAATAATGATGGCCTCTCGACCCCTACTATCGATTTCTACATCAGTCTTACTACGTACAACAATCTTTCCTCTACCTGTATGGAATGCTTCCTTGATACCTTCAGTGCCATAGATAATGCCGCCTGTAGGAAAGTCTGGCGCGAGGACATGCTCCATGAGTTCATCGATGGTAATATCTGGATTGTCTATTGCTGCGATCGTACCATCAATCACTTCAGTCAGGTTATGGGGTAGCATATTGGTTGCCATACCGACAGCGATACCAGTCGCGCCATTAATAAGCAGGTTAGGCAACTTAGCTGGCAATACAGTCGGTTCCTCTAGCGAATCATCAAAATTCAACTTGAAGTCAACTGTATCCTTTTTGATATCATCGATTAGCTCATCACTCAGTCGCATCTTACGGGCTTCCGTGTACCTCATCGCCGCGGGACTATCACCATCCATTGATCCTTTATTCCCCTGTATCTCTACGAGAGGATACCTCATACTCCATGGCTGACCCATTCTAATCATGGCATCATATACTGAGCCATCACCATGCGGATGATACTTACCGAGCACCTCTCCGACAACTCTTGCCGATTTCTTATATGACTTGTTATAATCTAGCCCCAGATCATCCATGCCATAGAGGATTCTTCTATGCACTGGCTTCAGTCCATCTCTAACATCAGGTAAGGCTCTAGACACGATCACTGACATAGAATAATCTATGTAAGCAGACTTCATCTGATCCTCTATATTTACCTTTACAATTCGCTGATTATCTGACATTTATATATTAAAATTAATTGCGTAAAAACACATTCAAATATACCTAAAATATGCCAGTTCAAGGGTATAATAGACCTACCAAATTGAACCTTTTACTAAAGGTTTCATTAGGTTTGTGAATCTGTGCAGACCAGCATATAAAATGAGGTAAAACGTGCCAATAACTGACAAAAATATCGTCAAGCCATACGACCAGAATAACTCCAAAAAAGAGCAGGTCACTCAGATGTTCGATAAGATCGCGCCCCGCTATGACTTACTCAATAGAGTGCTGTCAGCTGGCATAGATACTATTTGGAGGCGAAAAGCCATTTCCCAGCTCAATTCAGCTGATCATAAGCACATCCTTGATGTCGCAACAGGTACGGCTGAT
Organism: uncultured Saprospiraceae bacterium; assembly: GCA_937944095.1. GTDB lineage: Bacteria > Bacteroidota > Bacteroidia > Chitinophagales > Saprospiraceae > RFSX01. The sequence goes on along the minus strand of CALEAC010000148.1, from coordinate 3,846 downwards.
GTCGCTCTAGAAATCTATAAACAACTGAAGCCAATAGAGATTATCGGGATGGATATCTCTCCAGAAATGATCAAGTATGGTGAGAAGAAGGTCTCCAAGTCTAAGTTGGAGTCAGTGATTTCTCTCGAAGTCGGTGATTCCGAAAACATGAGATATAATGATGGCCAATTTGACGCTGTTACAGCCTCATTTGGTGTTCGTAATTTTGGCAATTTAGAAGTAGGCTTATCAGAGATGCACCGAGTTATTAGGAAAGATGGTAAGGTTGTCATCTTAGAATTCTCTAAGCCTAGAATCTTTCCATTTAAGCAGATATACAATTTTTACTTTCAGAAGATCCTGCCATTTGTTGGAAAAAAGACCTCGACTGACGATAAAGCTTACACCTATTTGTATGAATCTGTGCAAACGTTCCCAGATTATGAGAACTTTGCAAGCATACTAGAAAAGGTAGGATTTCGTTCTGTTAATTGGAAGCCGCTCAGTTTAGGAATATGCACGATATACACTGGAATAAAATAATCTTCATTGCAACCCTTACGGGTATACTTTTCAGCACAACGCTGAATGGTCAGATTAGCAAGAAAAACTATAACTTTTGGGAGTTCCGGAATAAGCCTTTCTACTTTGGCCTGACAATCGGTATGCACTCTTCTGGGTACCTAACTAGTAAGTCATCTACTTTCGCCACCAGCGATAGCATTGTGAGCATCAGCAACGTGGATCGACCCGGTCTAAATGTCAACATCATCACTAATCTTAAAATCGGTCAGAAGTTTGATTTCAGGTTCATTCCCGGGTTTGCGTTCTCTGAGCGTCGATTTGTGTTCGAAGATAAATCCAGTAATGCCAATGAAAATAACGATCGAGTAACAAGATTAGAATCAGTTTTCCTGGAGATTCCCATCCACCTTCGATTCAAGTCAGATCCTTACAATGACAAGCGTCTCTTTTTAGTCGGAGGACTTAAATATAGCTATGATGTTGCGAGTAATTCTAGAGTTAGACGGGCTGACGCTGATCAACTGTTACAAATCGCGCCTCATGATTTCCAGATGGAGATTGGTGCAGGACTACAACTATTTTTCCCATTCTTTATCTTTTCGCCTGAGATTAAATACTCTCGAGGCCTGAGTAATATCCACATTTACAATGGCAGACTGGAGGATTCCAGAATTCTAGATAAAGTGATTTCACGTGCCTTGACAATCTCATTACACTTCGAAGGCTAGTTTAACAAGCACAGAACCCCTCCGACAGCTTAATGAGATCAGGGAAAAAGTTTTTGAATAGATCAAAGATGTAATCCTTGTTTTCCTTAACGTCATCTATTGCGCCTACAAAATTGGATTTGAAGTTGACACGATTATCCATCCATCTGAGTGAGTTCCTCATGTTGTCTTCATTGGCGTAAGCCATCAAGAAATCATTCCGAACCATAATCTGGATCTTAGCTCGCAACTTAGGAGGCAGATCAGATTTTCGTCTCAACATTATTTCATAGAGATCCTGATTAAATGACGACAACGTCGTTCCTGAATAAGTGGACCAGTTAATAGACAGACAGTGATCCCAGATTAAGTCGACGACGACAGAGGCATACTTATCATGTCTGGGTCTTAGCAGCTGCCGTAATTCAAGTGAGGCTGGATGCTTATCCGTATAGCTATCTATCGCACGATGCAATTTGATACCTTCTAGTATTCGGCCATCATAAGACTGTTCATCTTTCTTCTTCATGAAATCAGTCATGAAGTTACCGATAAGGATGTCTTCGTCGGAACAAGACAATAAGCAATGGGCGAGATAGTTCATATCTAAAAGAATTCCGCAGCCACTAATGCAAACGGACTATATTTGCGCCAAAATACAGAAATTAATGCCTCTATACGCAGGAATCGTTGGTCTACCGAATGTTGGAAAATCTACTTTGTTCAACGCACTCACTAATGCTAATGCCTTAGCTGCCAATTACCCCTTTGCAACTAAGGAACCTAATGTCGGTGTCATCACAGTACCTGATAAGCGCTTAACCAAGTTAGCAGAACTCGTCAATCCACAGAAAGTCTTACCAACTACTGTAGAAATCGTAGATATTGCTGGCCTTATCAAAGGTGCAAGCAAGGGCGAAGGTCTCGGGAATCAGTTCCTCGCCAACATAAGAGAGGTAGATGCTATTGCGCATGTCGTCAGGTGTTTCGATAATGACAATGTCATCCATGTAGATGGAAGTGTAGACCCTGTCAGAGATAAAGAAATCATAGATACTGAGCTGATTTTCAAAGACATGGAAACGGTCGAGAAAAGGCTCGAGAAGCTAAAAAAGCAAGCCAAGACGGGCAAACCAGCAGATAAAAAGAATGTAGAAATAGCAGAATTGGTACTCAATGGCCTAGAATCTGGCACTTCTGCGAGAGCGATGGACCTTGATGACGATGGCATCGCTCTAGTCAACGAGATGATGCTACTCACCGCTAAGCCGATACTCTATGTCTGTAATGTAGACGAGAACTCTGTACTTAATGGGAATGTATATACCGAAAAATTCAAAGAGGCTGTCAAAGATGAACAGGCTGAGGTCATCTTAGTTTGCGCTGCTATAGAAGAAGAGATTGCGAAACTAGAAGATTACGAAGAGAAAATGATGTTCGTCGAAGAGATGGGCCTTAGTGAGCCTGGAGTCAATAGAGTTATCTTCTCATGCTATTCTCTTCTGAAGCTGATTACTTACTTTACTGCAGGTGAGAAAGAAGTCAGAGCATGGACCGTCAGAAGAGATTCTACCGCACCTCAAGCTGCCGGTGTGATCCATACCGATTTCGAAAAGGGCTTTATTCGTGCCGAGGTTATAAGTTATGAAAACTACATCACCTTCGGTTCGGAAGCAAAAGTCAAAGAGGCAGGAAAATTAGGCATAGAAGGGAAAGGCTATATCGTCCAAGATGGAGATATCATGCACTTCCTATTCAATGTATAAGTTTACTTTGTTTTTTAAACTCTAGAGTACATCACTTCCTTTACTGCCTTAATCACTTTGGTTGGGTTCGGAAGGAATTCTTCGACGAAAGTCGGGGCATATGCTAGTGAGGTATCAGCCGAATTAACTCTAGTCACAGGTGCGTCTAAGTAATCGAAGGCATACTTCTGTATCTCATAAGCAATCTCAGCAGAGACGCCTGCGAAAGGCCAACATTCATCTACAACCACCATTCTATTTGTCTTCTTAACTGATTCTACGAGTAGCTCATGATCTAATGGTCTTATGGTCCTCAGATCGATCACTTCAGCGGATATCCCTTCCTTAGCCAATTGCTCTGCAGCATCTAAGGCAATCAATATCATCTTGTTATAAGAAACGATGGTCACATCAGTACCCTCTCTACGAACGATGGCTTTACCAATAGGCGTTAGATATTCTTCTTCTGGCACATCCCCCTTGTGTCCATATAGCATCTCAGACTCCATGAAACAGATTGGATCATCATCACGGATGGCAGACTTCATCAAGCCTTTAGCGTCTTTGGGGTCGATGATAGAAATCACTTTTAAGCCAGGCACATTAGCCATCCAGCTTTCAAAGGTTTGTGAATGCTGTTGTGCTAGCTGACCAGCTGAGCCAGATGGTCCACGGAAAACGATAGGGCAATTAAACTCAGAGGCTGATTGAGATAGTGTCTTAGCAGCATTATTGACAATCTGATCAAAGGCCAAGACAGCGAAATTCCAAGTCATGAATTCCACTATTGGTCTCAACCCATTAATCGCAGCACCTACACCAATTCCAGCAAAGCCTAGTTCGGCTATCGGCGTGTCAATGACGCGCTTAGGACCAAACTCATCGAGCAT
>CALEAC010000147.1 GCA_937944095.1 uncultured Saprospiraceae bacterium | reverse complement strand
AGGTGAAACATCGAAGACAGAATATTGCCCCATATAGTAAGCCTCCTTATTTTCTGCTGCTGCACTCCAGAGAAAATTATTAAATATAGCTGGACCAACTACCATTCGATCATACTCTAAGCCCTGTTCTGATAATTGCTGCTCGAATACTTGCGTCACTCTTTGTTTGTTCCACACTGTAAACATAAGATAGGTACAACTGATGCCTATGCCTAGATAGTTCCAAAATCTTCGCTTAGGATTAGACTTGTTATATCTAGAAGCCACTATAAGACAGATAATAAACGGTATCGTATATCCTAACGGATCAGCTACGGATATCGAAGCAATAGCAGCTCTATAATCGGAGAAGGGCCAAAATAACTGAGTGCCATACATCGTCATCGTATCGAGCAACGAGTGAGTCCCAAAGGCCAGAAAAAACAACCATTGCCATTCCCTAAGTGTTGCTGTACTATCAACTCGGACTAAGTCCCGAGATCGCTTACTAAGGAAAGCAAAAATGATGGCGGCTAGAACAAGTGCTACTAGCGTCACCGCATATTGATTCCAGTCATTGCCAAAGATGAAATAGATGATACTAACTGGGATACAACTAAGGAATAACGCTAAGACGCCATTAAGTATCTGACCTGAATAAGCACTCTTATAGAGTCGATGGATACACCAACCAAATGCCAAACCACCTAATATTGCAAAAACAAAACTGTGAGAAGCACCTCTATGGAAAACCAGAGATTGGATCTCGGACATAATTGGCTTGGTAATCACATCCAAGTCAGGAATTGTGCCACCGACAGCACCCCAAAATATAGCCTTATTCCCTATTTTTTTTCCTAATACCGCCTCACCTACAGCTGCACCTAGGACGATCTGCGATACAGAATCCATCTTTTCACGTTTTCTTAATATTCAAATGTTTGATTGCTCTAGAAGAAGCGATTTGTTCTGCTGATTTCTTATTATAATCTTCGGCTTTACTGATTTCTACTCCATCCATATAGACGGCAATCTTGAACCAATCTCGTTTGTCCTGCTTGTACTTATTCATCAGCTTATAAGAGATTGATTTTCCTTCTTTCTGACCCCACTCTAGCAACTGACTCTTGTAATTGTCATCACTGGTTTCGAGCTCATGTATATCTAGATATTTCATTAGAACATTGGAGATCAGATAATTCCTGGTCTTATCATAGCCGTACTCTATATAAATAGCGCCGACCATTGCCTCAAAGGCATTGCCGAGCATGGAATAGCTCATCTTACCACTGGTATACTTAGTGAGAATCATGTCGATACCCATGCGTTCTGCCACTTTATTAAGTGTCTTACGCTTGACAATTTTCGACCGCATCTTGGTCATGAAACCCTCATCCTTATTAGGATATTTCTTGTAGAGGTATTCTGCGACAATGGCCGAAAGCATGGCATCACCTAGATATTCTAATCGCTCGTTATTATACCTCTTAGATTCACCATTGTTCATGGACTTATGGAAAAACGCCAGCTTAAATAGTCGCATGTTATCGGGGACAAATCCCAATACCGATTTCAGCTTCTTAGCGAGGTCCTTTTCAGGGGACAGGTAATAATTGTAGAATCTTCTGATCACAAATTAACAGTTAGCCACAAGGATCACCCTGTAGTTCTTAATCAATACTTCTTGAAAATAACCGTTGAATTATGACCTCCAAAGCCAAAAGTGTTGCTCAAAGCAATATTGACTTCTCTCTTCTGGGCTTTATTAAGTGTAAAGTTAATTTTTTCATCCAATTGAGGGTCTAGCAGCTCATTATTGATTGTCGGTGGAACCATACTTTCATTAATCGCAGCAATACAAGCAATCGCCTCTACAGCACCTGCTGCACCTAATAAATGTCCTGTCATGGACTTAGTAGAACTTATGTTGAGCTTATATATATGCTCGTCGAATACTTTTCGAATCGCCTTGACCTCAGCGACATCACCTAGTGGTGTGGAGGTGCCATGGACATTGATATAGTCTACATCTGTTGGTTGTAAACCTGCATCAGCAAGGGCTGCTTGCATCACTTCCATTGCGCCTAAGCCATCTGGGTGAGGTGCCGTTAGGTGATAGGCATCTGCCGTAGAGCCACATCCTATAAGTTCAGCATATATCTTAGCACCTCGGGCCTTGGCGTACTCATATTCTTCGAGTATTAGAGCGCCGGCGCCCTCACCTAGAACGAATCCGTCTCTATTAGCATCAAAGGGCCGCGAAGCCTTAGTTGGGTCATCATTCCTTTCTGATAGTGCTTTCATAGATCCGAAGCCACCGATGCCTGTCTTAGTGATCGAAGCCTCTGAGCCTCCCGTAACCATTACATCTACCCTGCCCAACCTTATCTGGTCAAAGGCATTAGAAATGGCATTAGATGCTGAGGCACAAGCTGATACTGTTGTATAATTAGGTCCTCTAAATCCATATTTCATGGAAATATGACCAGGTGCAATATCAGCGATCAACTTAGGTATCATAAATGGACTATAACGAGGTGTATCCGCCAGAGTTGCTTCTGATATGCTGGACTCGAAGGTTTCGAATCCACCGATACCAGTGCCCCAAATCACACCGGCTCTTGTCTTATCGACTGATTCTATGTCTAAGCCTGAGTGTTTCACGGCTTCTTCTGCAGCAACCAGCGCAAACTGGCTGAATCGATCCAGTCGCTTAAGTTCTCGTCTATCCCAGTAGATGGAGGGGTCGTAATCCTTGACCTCACAGGCAAATCGGACCTTGAATTTAGCTGGATCAAACCTCGTTATGGGGCCAGCCCCACTCTTTCCTGCCATCAGATTGACGACATAACTGGGGAAATCATTCCCAATAGGTGTAATGGCGCCTATCCCAGTGACTACAACTCGCTTCATATAATTCTTTCTGAAATGTGGCATGAAGATAAAAAAAAGTCCTCTAGCTGAGGCTAGCGGACTTCATCAGCTGAATATATTTCTTAGTCTAGCTGTTCGCTTTCTCTAAGTAAGTGACCGCATCACCTACTGTTCCTATTTTTTCTGCTTCCTCGTCTGGAATTGCAATATCGAATTCTTTCTCGAATTCCATGATTAATTCAACAGTATCTAAGGAATCAGCTCCTAAATCGTTAGTGAAGCTAGCCTCATTTGTTATTTCTGACTCATCAACACCCAATTTATCAACGATGATTTGTTTGACTTTTTCTGAAATACTTGACATAATAAAAATTTTAATTTTTAAGTGGCGCAAAGTAAAGCATTGTGAACTGCTCACAAAGCATACTTAACAATAAAATAATTAATACAAGTGAATAATAATCGATTCTTTGGCCAAATTTAGGCTCTGAACTCGGAAATTTATCCCTCGTATCGCTTTTACTAATCCATGAAATGACCCAAAAGTTCCAAACTGATGCATATCACTGCATTAATTGGTATCTTTAGTAATTGTAAAATATACACCAAGCCTACAATTTTGAATAATATTAAGATAGTTAATAAGCAAAAAACGAAAATCGTCGCAACGGTCGGTCCAGCCTGCAGTTCCAGGGAAAAACTCCTCGAATTGATCCAAGCTGGCGTCGATGTCTTTAGACTCAACTTTTCGCATGGAACCCATGAACAACACAAAGCTGTTATCGACCTGCTTACAGATATCAATGAAAGCTATGGCTTATCAGTTGGAATCTTAGCAGACCTCCAGGGTCCTAAGATCCGCGTCGGTGAGATAAAGGGTGGCACTATGGAATTACTCAAAGATGATATCCTCACCTTTACTGCAGAACCATGTGTGGGAACCAGGCAAGGCATCTATATCAGCTATAAGAGCTTCGCAAATGATGTCAATATAGGTGAAAAGATCCTTGTCAATGATGGCAAGCTCATACTAGAAGTTATAGAAACGAATAAAGTAGACACGGTCAAACTTAAGGTCCTCCATGGCACCTCGATCTCATCTAATAAGGGTGTTAACCTACCAGATACGGCAATATCACAACCCTCACTGACGAGTAAGGATCTTAAAGATCTTGCTTATATACTGACCCAACCTGTTAATTGGATCGCACTGAGTTTTGTCAGACATGCTAATGACATTATTCAGCTCAAAGAGATTATCAAGGAAAATAATCACTTTGCAAAGGTGATAGCCAAGATAGAGAAACCAGATGCGGTCAAGAATATCAAAGCCATCATCAAAGCGACTGATGCAATCATGGTCGCTAGAGGAGACCTCGGCGTCGAAGTACCTATGGAAACCTTACCTTCTATCCAGAAGGACATCATCAAACGGTGCATCCAGAAAGCAAAACCTGTGATTGTTGCTACTCAAATGATGGAGAGTATGATAGAAAACCCAAGTCCAACAAGAGCTGAGATCACTGATGTGGCTAATGCAGTCTTGGATGGCGCAGATGCAGTTATGCTAAGTGGTGAGACTTCAGTTGGTAAGCATCCTGCCCTAGTCGTCGAGGCAATGAATAAGATTATCGCACATGCAGAAACCAAATATGAGTTGCTTAATAAGCGGCCTAAGCCTTCTAAGGATTCAGAATCTTTCTTTGGGGACACCATCTGTATTACAGCATCCAAAATCGCAGAAGACATCAAAGCCAAAGCTATTATTGGTATCACCGTTTCTGGCTATACAGCATTCCGCGTCAGCAGCTATAGACCAAAAACAAAGATTTACATCTTCTCTTCTATCAGACCGATGTTAGGAACGATGAATCTAATCTGGGGGGTTCGAGCTTTTTACTATGACAAATTTTCGTCAACAGATGAAACTATTGAAGACCTTTGTGAAATTTTAAAGGAGAAAAAGCTGTTGAAAAACGGTGATGTCATTGTTAACACAGCGTCTATGCCTCTACATAAGAGATTCCAGACCAATACGCTAAAGATTACAGTGGTAGAATAACCCTAATTACTATTCATATAGATAAGGATGAAATTGTTACTAATTATAATAGTCATCTTAACGACGACCATAGCATATAGCCAGCCAGGGCTATACACGGAGGCTGACATAGAGTTCCAAGACTTATTCATCGAAGCGCAATTAGCCAAAGTCACAGGAGACCATGACCTACAAGTGGAAAAACTACAAGAAGTTATTAAGCGCGATAAGAATAGCGACGCCGCTTATTATGAGCTAGCGCTTAGCTATGTGCAACAAGGGAATCACGAACTCGCAGCAAAAAATATCGATAAAGCCCTAGGCCTAGCTGCCCGTAACCAATGGTATCTACTCGCCGCCGCGGACATACATGAACAACATGGAAATTTAGATAAAGCGATGGCCTCATTTAATAAGCTTATCGAAGTCAATCCGGCAGACCCAACCAGCTATCACCGCTTAGCAGTATTACAGACTGCTGCGAACAAACCCGCGGCAGCTATTGCGACGCTCAGCGCTCTGCAACAAAGAGCAGGTATAGAAGAAGAAACTTCTAGAAGACTCTATGATCTATATGTTCTCCAAGGTCAAGAAAAGGAAGCGCTGACTGCCCTCAGGTCCTTGTCTGATGCTTATCCAAAGAATACAAGATTCTTAGGAAACTTAGCAAACTACTATAACAAAATAGGTCAAGAAAATGAGGCACTCAAGGTCTATACCAGGATATTAGAATTAGATCCGACAGACAGTCAGGCCAGTTTTGCCTTAGTCAAAAAGAAAGTCCCAGCTGGAGAGAGTGACAGTTACCTATCTACCCTTCTTCCAATCATGGAAAACATAAACTTGCCGTTAGATAATAAGATTCAGGAACTCATGCCCTATCTATCTACTATGAAGAAAGATAGCCCAGAATCCGCAACACTCAATAAGATTGCTAATCGACTAGCTGAATTATATCCGGAAGAAGCCAAAGTCTATTCCTTACAAGCTGATGTACTCTACTATTCTGGGGATTACAAGACCTCACTGGACAAGTACAAGAAAGCGATTTCCTTAGATGATAGAAAGTTTAGCCTTTGGTCTCAGTATATGAATAACCTATGGGAACTAGAGAATTACACCGACTTAGGAAAAGTCTCTGAGGAAGCGATAGACCTCTATCCTAATCAGGTCTCTTCCTTCTTATTTCATGCCATGAGTCTTAAGAATCTCAACAAATCAGGCGCAGAATCACTGGTAGATGAAGCGATGTATATAGCCGGTAATAATAAATCGCTGATAGACCAAGTCTCACTTACCAAACTATGGTTAAGTGACAAAAAAATAGATGTAAATCAATTAAAGGAAATAGACCTAACCAGTATACAAGAACCAATTATGCTGGAAGTCGCTGGAGACTTATTTCATAAAATCGGCAATCAGAATAAGGCGCAAGAACTATGGCGATCTGCTATTATGCTTGGCTCCAAAGAAGATAGGGTCAATAAGAAATTCAGACTCAAATAATCCATCGACTAAAACATATTCCTAGCAGATCCGGAGGGATTCTGTCTCTACTATTGCTATTAGGCGTGGCCATGATTACCGCTTGTAAGACCAAGCAGAAAATGATCGACACAGAAAGTCCAGTCTACCTGAGCCAAGAAAGCTTAGTCCGTGATTTATTCCAAAAACAAACGCATCGTTTCTTTTCTGCCAAAGCCAAAGCGACCGTCCAAGATGCCAACAGTTCATATAAAGGCACTATGTATCTTAGAATAAGACCAGATAGTGTCATCTGGACTGCTGTCAAAAAATTAAGTGTCGAAGGTGGTCGTGTGCAAATAGACAGCGCCGTCGTCAGTGTCATCAATCGACTCGAAAAAACCTACCAGACTATTCCTCTAGATTCTCTAACCAACCTGTATGGGCTAACAACCGATCTCAGTAGTATCTGCGACCTAGTCATGGGTTATCCTCCTGCCCTAGACACAGCTCAGCTATGGAAAGTAGAGTTAGATACAACTTATATGAAAGTACTGTCATTATCGAATGACCTAATCTGTCAGTTAGCTATCGATAGACTCGATGGTCATGTAAAGCATGGTAGCTTAGAGGCTAAAGTCCTAGGGCTCAGTTGCAACTTCACTTTCGATGATTATAGGGACATAAATGGGAGTTACCTGCCTTTTTATAGACGCTATGAATTCGATATGGGTAAAGATGAATACCTTAGCGTACAGATGGAATTCTCATCGATAGAATTAGATGTGCCTAAATCCATAAAATTTGAAATTCCAGAACATTACACAAAGACGAACTGATCTGTCTAAGCAAATTCTTCTTATAAGCTTTATATCGTTACTAGGATTTTGTGACATACAATCACAAGTCAGGCATGAGTTAGAAAGCTCTAGAATGCAGCTAATGTATAGCTTAGACTCTCTAGAAACTGAGCTTCTAACCATCAGAAAGTCGAAGATGCTAAGAGTAACAGAACCTGTTCTAGCAGAAGCAATAGATACGACCTTAGACACAAAGATCATAGATGACCATCGACTCGACTTACAGAAGAATCAAGCCATCAGGAAAGATTTACTAAGAGCCTATTATCTCCGGACACTGAAAAATAAAACACAGCAGCTTAGCCTAGTCCAAAACGACCAAGAGCAACTACTCAACTTTTATCTGAGATCAATTGCAGAAGATTTAGAAACAACAGAGCTTACCCTACAACAAATAACAGAGGAAAAAACCTCTATTGATTATAAAGAACCTGTCGCCTCAGCGCAACCACTTGTTCAGTCCTCTCCCATTAATTTACACCAAGAGGCAGATCTATTGGATAAGATACAAGCCACTTTGATGTCGATAGAGAATCTAAATAAAGCTTTAGATGCGGATCTAAATAACTTTAGCACCTCTAGGTCAGTAGAGCATATCAAACCATCACCTAGTTATATCAAAACTAATTCGGATCGCTCTGGTATAGAAAGAAAAAAAGGCTTCCTTCCTTATCCAGTAACTGATGGTCAAATAATTTCCAGATATGGAAAACAACCACATCCTGCGTTACCAGAGGTATTCACAGATAACACAGGTATAGATATCCAAACTAAGGGTAACAAGGTCATGGCAGTTTATAATGGAACTGTAACCAAAATCGAAAGCATGGATGATGGTGAATATCTGGTCATCATCGCACACGACAATAATTTTCATACCTTATACGCTCAGATGTCTAATGTAAAGGTCTCAGAAGGAAGCTTCGTCGATACTGGAGAGGCTTTAGGATCAGTAAGTTCATCTAGAAAGACTATCCACTTCGAAATATGGAATGGGGAAAATCCCGAAAATCCAATACACTGGCTTAAAAATAATTGATGAGTGATCACTGGAAAGTAAGTAAGGACAAAAAATCAGGTCTCAAACAAAAAATAGAGAAGGCTGTACTCGTTGGCGTAATCACTAAAGATCAGTCAGAAACCCAAGTCTTAGAATACCTAGCCGAACTAGAATTCCTGGCCTTGACAGCAGGTGCTGTCACGAAGAAGGTCTTCACCCAGAAACTCAAGCATCCTGATAGGAGAACCTTCGTCGGAAAAGGGAAGTTAAACGAGATCAAAGAATATAGTGAAGAGAATGATATCGACCTAGTCATCTTCGATGATGATCTCTCTGGCAAGCAAACCAATATCCTAGAAGAAGAACTGAAGCTCAAGATCGTCGATCGATCCTCTCTGATTCTAGATATCTTCGCTAGCAGAGCACAGACAGCACAAGCCAAGACCCAAGTCGAACTCGCTCAGATGCAATATCTCTTACCACGATTAAGAGGCCTATGGACACACCTAGAGAGACAAAGAGGGGGTATAGGCATGAGAGGTCCCGGTGAGATGGAAATAGAAACCGATAGAAGAATTATCAATGACAAAATCAGTCTACTCAAAAAGAAACTAGAAAAGATAGACCTACAGAGTCAGACACAACGAAAGAATAGAGGCGAACTCATTAGGGTAGCACTCGTCGGATATACCAATGTCGGTAAGTCAACGATTATGAATCTGCTCACCAAATCAGAAGTGTTCGCTGAGAATAAACTTTTTGCAACCCTAGATACGACGATTAGGAAAGTTGTATTTCAGACCATGCCCTTTTTGATGTCAGATACAGTAGGATTCATCCGGAAATTACCACATCACTTAGTAGAAAGTTTCAAGTCGACACTAGATGAAGTCAGAGAAAGTGATATCCTAATTCATGTTATAGATTTCGCACATCCACAATATGAAGACCATATCCAGACAGTTGACCTGACCCTAAAAGACTTAGGTTGCCAAGATAAACCGACGCTTATGGTATTCAATAAACTCGACTTATACCGCACCAAATATTTCGATGAACTACTAGACGAGGACACCAAGAAAGACATCTTAGATGAAACTCAAAAAAGATTATTGAACACTTATGACAAGAACAACATCTTCGTCTCGGCAGT
>CALEAC010000146.1 GCA_937944095.1 uncultured Saprospiraceae bacterium | reverse complement strand
AGAAGTTTCGAGAGCACAGGTCAGTAATTGGCTCAAGAAGGATGATGACGATAGCTTCATAGAGATAGATGATGTTTCACTCGCCTCTTTTCTTAATGGCTTCATTATCAAGCGGCGAGGTAAGCGAGATGGCCCTGAACGAAAACCAGAAACGGTTCTCAATAATAACATCATACTCCGAAAGCTTAAGATCGCCTTAGATCTCAAGGACGTAGATGTACTGAGTATTATGGAGGGGGTTGATTTCAGAATGAGTAAACATGAACTCAGTGCCTTCTTCCGTAAAGAAGGTCAGCGGCAATATCGAGCTTGCAAGGATCAGATCTTCAGAAACTTCCTCATGGGTGTGCAGAAGAAATATCGACCTTAGAATTCCCGCTAGACACCCTATAGCATTGAATAAGATTAGCTAAGAATCTATCATTTTGCAGTGCATTTCATTTGCACCTTAGATGGCGTCAAATATATTCGTAGCTTTGTATCCCGTAATGTTATAATCATACTCCATGACCAAATATATCTTCGTTACGGGCGGTGTCACTTCATCTTTAGGTAAGGGCATCATCGCTGCTTCATTAGCTAAACTGCTGCAAGAACGTCAGTATAAAGTAACCATACAGAAGCTAGATCCTTATATCAATGTTGATCCTGGTACACTTAATCCCTATGAACACGGCGAATGCTATGTGACGGACGATGGTGCTGAGACCGATTTAGATTTGGGTCACTATGAACGCTTCTTGAATACGCCTACATCTCAGGAGAACAACATAACAACAGGTCGGATATACCAATCTGTCATAGAGAAAGAACGTCAGGGAGCTTATCTAGGGAAGACTGTTCAGATCATACCTCATATAACTGATGAGATTAAACATCGGATTATGCAACTCGCTAACAAGGGCGACTATGACATGGTCATCACAGAGATCGGTGGTACAGTCGGCGATATCGAGTCATTACCGTATCTAGAGACCCTGCGGCAGATGAGACATGAGCTAGGCAATGAGAATTGTCTTTGCGTGCATCTCACCCTTATTCCATACTTAAGTGCCGCACAAGAGCTCAAGACTAAACCGACACAGCATTCTGTCAAGCAATTGTTACAAGCTGGTATCCAGCCAGATATCCTTGTGTGTCGGACTGAGTATCCGATTACAGATGAAATTAGACGGAAATTGGCCCTCTTTTGCAATGTAGATGCTAAGTCCGTTATAGAAGCCTTAGATGCTAAGACCATCTATGACGTCCCTCTACTGATGCTCAAAGAGAAACTGGATACAAGAGTCCTGAAGAAACTGAAGTTATCTACCAAAAAGAAACCAGATCTATCTGCATGGAAGGAATTCCTGGGCCGATTGAAGAATCCAACGCATGAAGTGTCTATAGGCCTTATCGGCAAATACAATGAACTACCAGACGCCTATAAGTCTATATACGAGTCCTTTGTCCATTCTGGCGCTCAGAATGAGTGCAAAGTTAAGGTCGTGCCCATCCATTCTGAACTGTTAGAAATGGGCGGAATCGAAAATAAGTTAAGCGGCTTAGATGGTATCTTGGTTGCTCCTGGTTTCGGAGAGCGGGGCATCAAAGGCAAGATTAGGGCGATACAATATGTCAGAGAAAATAATATCCCATTCTTCGGTATCTGCTTAGGGATGCAATGTGCTGTTGTTGAATTTGCTAAGAATGTGATGGGCCTCAAAACAGCTGCTTCCACAGAGGTGAATTCTAAGACCAAGGACCCTGTTATCCATCTGATGGTCGATCAGAAAAATATCATGGACAAGGGTGGCACCATGCGGCTTGGTAGTTATAAGTGTAAAGTTGCGAAAGGGTCATTAGCTGCTAAAGCCTATGGTAAGTCTGAAATTAACGAAAGACATAGACATAGGTATGAATTCAATAATAAATACAAGAAGAAATTCGCTAAGGCTGGTATGAAATTGACAGGCATCAATCCAGGAAAAGAGTTGGTGGAAATCATAGAACTAGAGAATCACCCTTATTACATAGGTGTCCAGTTCCATCCTGAACTTAAGAGTACGGTAGAGCGTCCGCATCCTTTATTTGTTTCTTTTGTCAAAGCCGTCCTACAAAATAAACTCACTAATCTGGAAAAATGAGAAAGCTTCGACTTCATGAGCTAGGTCGGCTAAGTATCGACGAATATCATGAGGCAGCTAAGCTTCCTGTTACTGTAGTCTTAGATAATATCCGTTCTGCCCATAATGTCGGATCCATTTTTAGAACGGTTGATGGACTAGGGCTAGAGCAGGTGTACCTATGTGGGATTACCCCAGTCCCGCCACATAAGGAAATCCATAAGACAGCTATTGGCGCAACCAATGCT
The DNA here is from genome assembly GCA_937944095.1 of uncultured Saprospiraceae bacterium. Lineage (GTDB taxonomy): Bacteria > Bacteroidota > Bacteroidia > Chitinophagales > Saprospiraceae > RFSX01. Next base: position 1,428 of record CALEAC010000146.1, on the reverse strand, counting down.
GTCTCATGGGAATATCATGAAGACATAGCTCAGCTTATTGTTCGCCTCAAAGAGTCAGGACATAAGATTATCGGAATAGAGCAAACAGATGAATCGACCTCCCTTGCTGAAACCATATTTGTCTTAGAAGATGAGCTTGTTATTATCTTGGGTAATGAAGTCGACGGCATATCCACTTCAATCTTACCATTACTAGACTCTGCTGTCGAAATCCCTCAGTATGGTACTAAGCATTCATTCAATGTAGCTGTCTGTGCCGGCATGGCCCTATGGGAAATCACCAAACAATTACGCACTGTTTAGAGTTTTTAAATACTTCCTACTTCCCAATTCTTTAAATCCTAAATCCTAAATCCTTAATTCTTAATCCTAAATCCTAAATCCTAAATCCTCAATCCTCAATCCTCAATCCTCAATCTGTCATCCCTCATCCCTCATCACTAATAAATTTATCTCTTCCTACCTCAGACCCCCATTCCAATTCTAATTCCTCATTCTATTATCTGCTATCCCTAATAACTTATCACTTATCACTCATTCCAAGTATCATATCTCTTTCTATTTCTACCTAATTCCTAACTCTTAATTCCTAATTCCTCATTCTATTATCTGTTATCTATTATCTGCTATCCCTCATAACTTATCACTTATCACTCATCCTCATCACTAACAACTCATCACTCATACCATGTATCATATCTCTTTCTATTTCTACCCAATTCCCAATTCCCAATTCCTAATTCCTCATTCTTAATTCTTAATTCCTCATTCCTCATTCCTCATTCCTTATTCCTCATTCTCCTAATTCCCAATTCTATTATCTGCTATCTATTATCTGCTATCCCTCATAACTTATCACTTATCCTCATCCTCATCACTAACAACTCATCACTCATACCAAATAGCATATCTCTTTCTATTTCTACCCAATTCCTCATTCTTAATTCTTAATTCTTAATTCCTCATTCCTCATTCTCCTAATTCCCAATTCTATTATCTGCTATCTATTATCTGCTATCCCTCATAACTTATCCTCATCACTCATTCCAAGTATCATATCTCTTTCTACTTCTACCTTATTCCTAACTCTTAATTCCTAATTCCTAATTCCTCATTCTATTATCTGTTATCTATTATCTGCTATCCCTCATAACTTATCACTCATCACTAACAACTCATCACTCATACACAAATATCTCTTTCTCTTTCTCTTTCTATTTCTACTTAATTCTTAATTCTTAATTCCTCATTCCTCATTCCTCATTCCTCATTCCTCATTCCTCATTTCTAATTATCCTACCACTTATCCTTGTCGAATCTCAGCACCGAACGTAGTCCAATGTGAATCTGCTTGAGCCTACCTTCTGTTTCTGTGGCTGCAAAATCATTCACCTTAGAGCCAAGATTATAAGTTGCAAACGGCGTGAT
>CALEAC010000145.1 GCA_937944095.1 uncultured Saprospiraceae bacterium | reverse complement strand
CATGGATAGGATAGTCCCAGAAAACCTACCTAATCTCAAGCACACTATGGAAGGGCCTGACGATATGCCTTCCCATGTCAAATCCAGTCTAGTGGGTAGTCATGTCACTATTCCTATTGCTAATGGGCGTCTTATGCTCGGAACATGGCAAGGGGTCTATCTCTGTGAATTCCGAAATTCAGGTGGGGCCAGACAAATAATAGCAACTGTCTATAGCTGACAGTTAGTGTGGGAATAAGGAAGATATTAGTTCTATTTTTAACGCATGATGTCGATCATTTTAGAAGGTTTTCTTTTTGGTGCAGCATTAGCTTCATCTTTGGGACCAATTTTTATTGCCTTGACACAGACATCTATGGAGAAAGGCGTCTTACCTGGATTAACCGTTGGAAGTGGTATCTGGGTGAGTGATATCTTAATCGTTTTTCTTTTCTATAACTTCATATACAATATCAAGGATAGCATAGAAAGCAGTGGTTTCCGTTTTTGGATGGGTATATCTGGCGCGATTATATTAATCGGCTTTGGTCTATACATGATTATCAAGGAGCCTGTCATAGAGTATGCAGATCGTAAGTATAGTTATCGGAATTACCTCGGTTTCTGGCTTAAGGGCTTCCTGATTAATACCATCAACCCATTCACTTTCTTTTTCTGGATGGGGGTTATTTCGACCTATCTCATAGGCAGAGGACTAGGCTATCAGGAAACTTTGGTTTTATTGATAACCATATTAGTCATTATCATTCTATCTGATACGGCTAAGGTGTTTTTGGCCGATCGGTTAAAAAAATGGTTGACGCACAGGCATATTAATTATGTCTCTAATTTCTCAGGTTTGCTCATGCTTGGCTTTGGAATCTTTATGGCAATCCGTGTATTGTGGTAAGCATTCGCAGTTGAATTGGGGCTTTTTATTAACTTTAGAATGGATAATTAATAAATATAAAATTATGATGTACCGATTTAGCTTAGCATTGACCATCCTATTATTTGCTAGTAATGCCTTCTCACAGTTAACTTACAAGGTGACCCAGCTGGATCCTATTCCAATAGGTCAGACCTTTGATCCTCAGGCAGAGATTCAGGATTTCTTTCCTCAATTATTGTATACAGAAGCACCGAATCCATCTAATACTAAGTTAGCAGAGGTCAAGGCTAAGGTGAGTGAACGATATCCTAGAACTGGCGAGAATCGATTAGCTACTCGGAGCTTAGTCGAACCGCCTGTGCTCTTAGTTGACTTCGAGGGTAATCAGCGACAGAGCTCTACACCACCAGATAATACTATAGGTATATCTAATGGTGGTCAGTATGTATCGGCTATCAATTCAGACCTCAGGTTTAGGACAGAAGATAACGGCTTTATTAGAAATTTCTCTCTGGCGCAATTCACAGGATCTGTAGCACCAGTGGGTGGAAAATTTGATCCTAGAGTCATCTACGATCCAGAAGCAGATCGATTCGCAGCAGTATGGTTAGCTGGTTTTAATAGTGAGGAGAGTAGTATCATAGTCGCCTTCTCATCCGCGAGTGATATCGTCGAGGAATGGAGCGTCTATAGAATAGAAGGCAGCCCAGAACCAGGCTTGTGGACTGATTATCCCATGATCGCGCTTACAGATAATGAACTGGTCCTGACAGTCAATCTTCTCATAGATGGTGAGTCATGGCAAGAAGGATTTGCTAAATCTCTCATCTATCAGATAGACAAAGAAACTGGCTACAATGGGGAGGCGCTCGATGTAAAGTTATGGTCCGAAATAGCTTATGCTGGCCAACCCATCAGAAACCTGCATCCTGTCAAATCAGGTGACGCCACCCTAGAGAATGACCTATACTTTCTGTCTAATAGAAATTTCGATATCCAGAACGATTCCATTTTTGTATTACATCTATCTGGAGATAGTAGTGACCCTGATGTAGAGCTGTCTATAGATGTGATGAAAGCGACAACGCCCTATGGTGTTCCACCTAATGCTCTGCAGAGTATAGGGACACTACAGACGAATGATGCTAGGATACTGGATGCCTTTAGAATTAATGATTTCATCCATTTTGTAGGCAATACGATAGATACAGTAACAGGTGGGGTCTCAATATATCATGGCCATCTTACAGGCTTAGCTGGTAATATGACTTTGGATTCTAGGATACTTGCTCATCCAACTAGAGATATGGGTTATCCAGGCCTTGCATGGACAGGAAGCGACGAGTTTGATTCTGAAGCCATTATTGTTGCTGAGCATACGAGTATGACCGAATTTGCTGGATTTTCTGCTTTGTATATGGATAATACCAATGAGGTGTCTGATTGGATTACAATTAAGGAAGGTGGTGCCCATGTCGATATGCTCCAGAATACCGATCCTGATCGATGGGGTGATTATATAGGTTGCCAACCACGTTATGACCAACCTGGCGTCGTATGGACTAGTGCGATGTATGCGCTGCCGAATAGTCGGACACATACCTGGATAGGTATATTATCTAGACCTATAGAGTCCACTACAGACAATCTAATTAGTCAGGTAAGTGAGATGAAGGTTGCTCCAAATCCGGCGATTGATCGATTCACAGTTAAGATGGATATCGCCAGCAAAGACAATTTGGTTGTGCGTATTTATGATATACAAGGTGAATTGGTACAGGAATTATATCGAGGACTCCCTAAGAAGTTAGGCACCTTGGAATTTTCTTTTGACTTAACGCCACTCACAGCAGGTACATATCTCGTCACTGCGGAATTAGGTGGAAGATCAATCTCTACAGAACGGATTATTGTGAAGTAAAAAGTGTCGGCTATTTGTCACTAGACAAGTCCTCTACAGCTCTTGTTTTCGATGACGTGTTTATTGGCCTAATTCACTAGAGAACTATACAGATACCTTACCTGAGTCAGCTGGTGTTGTTTCTCCTAGGTCGATGACCTTACCTTTGATTTATCAGAGTGAGTTTAGTCTAAGAGATTAGGAATAATAGTGACTCTGACCAATTGAAAATAACTGTGATAGTTCACAAGCAAAATGATTCTAATATGTCCCAACCCATTAGGATCAAATAAAAAAAGCCACCTAAAAAGTTAGGTGGCTTTTTTATTTTATTTTAAAGGAGTTATATCTACTTCTTAGTGCTAGCTAAATTTCCCATTTCTATCATATCTTTGATGATATATAGTGTCTCTTCTATGTAGAAATCTTTGCTGACACCTTCTAACCAATCTTCATTCCTTGCCACTCTGGATTCGTCACTATTGATGTAGCTTGTATCTACTGCAAGGTTGTGAATCTTGAGGTACTCTATTTCAGCATCCATGAGGTCAGCATATTTTTTTGCTTCTTCATCTCTACTATCTACTAAGCTAGAAAAAGCGTCGAAATCCAGAGGGTATTCTGACTCATCTCTATTTTTCTTTAGTCTAGCTGCATTTTCGAGAATCATCTGGAAATCTTCCTTCTGACCGATTCTATCCTCACTATTGTTCTTCAGCATCTGGACATCAGGCAGCTTGTATATAGATTGACTGTAAGGGACTGGTTCTATCTCAGACCAAGCCATAGCGTGGTCATAATCTTTCTCTCCTGTTTCTATATAATGATAGTTATCAGGAAGGATAATATCTGGTGTTACACCCTTGAGCTGCGTCGATCCACCATTGACCCGAAAGAATTTTTGCATACTTATCTTCAGCTCACCTAGGGGCTTCATCTCTTCATTGCCTCTGTAAGCTCTATCGAGATTGACAAATCGCTGTACTGTTCCTTTTCCGAAAGTCGAATTGCTACCAACGATGACTGCTCTATTATAATCTTGTAAGGCCGCAGCTAGTATTTCTGAAGCAGATGCACTGAACTGATTGACCATGATTACAAGAGGACCGTCATACTGTACAGCCTTATCTGTGTCTTCATGGACGTATGGTGCTTTACTACGGGGCTTGACCTGTACGATAGGGCCATCTTCTATAAATAGACCAGTCATATCTACTACATCCTGTAATGATCCGCCACCGTTGTATCTAAGGTCTAGCACGACTGCGCTGACATCGAGATCATTCAGTTTTTGGATTTCAGCTGCGACATCTAGGGCACAAGAGTTGCCGTCTTTCTTCTCGAATGAAGAATAGAACTTAGGCAGTTTGATATAGCCTACATTTTCCACCACTTCTGGAATGCCTAGAATTAATGACCTGGCGAAGCCTTCATCTATGGTGACTTCATCCCTTTCTATTTCTATATCTACTATAGAGCCATCAACTTTCTTGACAGCAAGTATGACGACTGTCCCTTTTTTGCCTCGTATCTTAGAAACAACATCGTCTAATCGCATACCAGTGATATCTAAGGGCTCATCACCCTTCTGAGTCACGCCAGTAATCAAGTCATCGACTTCTAGTTGCTTGCCCTTCCATGCTGGGCCACCAGGAATGATAGAGGTTACCTTAGTATAATCACCATCAGTCTGTAATCTAGCGCCGATGCCTTCTAACTTACCACCCATTCGGATATCGAAGTCTGCTTTTTCTTTAGGATTATAAAAGTCTGTGTGTGGATCGAATACATGTGTTATCGAATTGATGTACATCTCGAATCTATCAGAACGCTTATCCTTATCCATACGCTTAAACCAGTCTTCGTATGTTTCTTTGATTTTTTCCTTTATTTCAGACTTGGTTTCCTCAAGTGATTTTTCTTCGAAGGGCTCCTCTTGGTCAGCTTTCTCAGCATAGGTTTTCTTGTCCTCTTCTTGCTTGTCTAGGGCATTTTTGAGTCTATTATTGTAATCATACCTGACCAGTTTGCTCCACAAGTCTGTGAGTTCAGCTTCGGTTTCAGCGTAGTCTCGTTTTTCGCCATCCATGATAATCGTTTCGTTTAGGTTTTTGTCCATGTTGCTAGCGAGGACTTCCTTGAAAACACGTTTGACTCGTTCTCTGGAGACCTCAATTATCTCTATTGAGGTATTGAAAAAATCGAAATTTTTCAGTTTGATTTGATTATCTATCTGATTTCTGTGGATGCTTAATTGATCTACTTCAGATTGGAGTAAGAATCGCTTACTCGGGTCCATAGACTTGATATAATAATCGAAAGCTTTGGTAGAGAAGCTGTCGTCAAGGTCTAAAGGTTGGAAATGAAGTGCATCCAGATATTTCAATACGGCATCTAGAATAAGGCTCTCCTTCTCTAGGTTATTGACCTTTGGATAGTAAGCGAACAGTATTATACTGCTAAGTAGACATGCAGTCATTATTAAACCCTTCCATTTCATATCTCTTCTTTTTTGATATACAATTTAGCCTAAATAAGTGAATGTTATCGTGTGACATTACGAGAGCCAGTCCCAGCAGAAAGAACGAATCTTTGTATCTGTCTTATTGCGAAGTCGTATTCCTGATGACCCAGTTGTTTCATAAATTGGCCATTTGGGAGGACCACTAGCAGACTTGTCCCCAGATAGTGGTGCGGAAAGAACTGATTTTCCAAGTATTGGTCACGATCTGGTATCCAATTGGCCGTTTTATTATAGTTTTCTAGTTCAGCACCCAGCTTAGAGAAGAAAAATGTTTTGACTTGTCCGACCTGTTTCAGCTTATGCTTTAATGCCGACTGTGTTTTTCTGAGTTGTCCTGTATTCCTATATTTATTGAACCTGTCAGTGCCAGGATAATATTTGATGACAATAATATCTTGGTCATCGATGACGAGACCTGAGTTGTAACTTAGGTGTTTTTTTAGCTTATTATATTCTTCTGTTTTCAGTTGACCTAGGACATTTTGGTCATTGATGAAAATAAGATAGTTTATATATTGATTACCATCAGTATAAGAGGCTGGTAAGTAATGCGCTACATACTCCAATTCATGGAATTTTTCGGCTGAAATCTCTTTTTTCTTAGAATTATAATAGACCGTATCCATCAGCTGTGCTGTAAGCGATACTGCAATAAGACTAAGTGATATAAGGCTGAATAATATTTTGACCATAGGCTATGACTATCCGAGACTCAATATTTTGATCTCTACTCGCTGATTCTTTTTTCTACCTTTCTCGGAGCCATTAGAAGCAATGGGTTTTCTTTTGCCATAGCCCTTATACGTGATTCTATTATCCACTATCCCTTTACTAATCAAATAGTTTGCCACGGCCTTAGCTCTTCCATTAGAGAGGTCGTCACAATACTGATGGGAAGGTGCCCCATTGGTATGTCCGCCTATTTCTATTTTGACTTCTTCATTTTCTTTCATGAAAGTGTAGATCTCATTGAGCACCTCGAAGGATTCCATACCTATCGTATCGGTATCCGCACCGAAATAGAGATGGTCTATCTTAATTTGCTGACCTAGCTTGAGTTTTTTTCGTTCTAACTCTGCTAGCAATTTCTTAGGCTTCTTATAGACTATCGTATCTATCTTAGGTGCTTTGGTCGTATTGTCGAATACTTTTTTTTCTTTCTTAGGATTTCTAAAAGAAGGTAAAATACTCTTTGATACCTCTTTCCCTACTTTGGCTTCAGCTATGCTTTGCTGAGGGTCATCGCAGGAAACCATGACGAAATGACTTGCATTGTCGAGACATATATTGCCGTTGTAACCAAAAAACGTTGGTGTCTTAAAATAGGCTTCTAAGGTGATATAGGTATGATTAGAACTAGGCTCTATGAAGAATTCGTAAGTTTCCCAATCTGTGTTGTCAACTGGTTCTGATTCAGCTAAGAGTTCCGCGATGTCACAATTAGAATTTCCACCCCATACTCTCATAACTGCAGGGACTATAAAATTCTGTTTCTGGTGCTGATTGACAGCAGTGTGACTAAGGTAAGTTTTAGACTTGGCTAATGAAATAGAAAATTTATAGCATTTTCCGGCCTTGATCGTACCCATTACTTTCTGCGAAATCGTCTCGTAAGTATCATCCTCTCTGACCACTAAGGTTATGTAGGTCTTCCCATGAGCTGAGGAGAGTTCATTGTCCCAGAAATTAGTACTGCCCTGATGGATATCTGGTGGTGACGCAGTAGGGAATAGCACAGCACCACAATCAAACCAACCCAGAATAGAAGATGATCTGAATCTCTGTCTTGCATCATAGATGCCCTTCCTTGGTTGGTCCTCGAACGAGGGGTTAGTCAATCGAACATCTTGGGCATTGCAATCTGTCGGAATACCTAGTAGACTAGCACCGATAAGAAGGGTTGTAATAAGGGTTAGTCGTAACAATAACATATTTAAAAATCCTTAGTTGAAAAGTAGCTTAAAGCTATCTAATTAAAGGTAGTTGCAGGGCAATTTGTTTTTTTCCTATCCATCATTATAGAAATATTAACCTAAATAATCGACGAAAAGTGCTGATTCTGCAATGGCTTGGCTTAGATGGCAGCCTTTTTCTTCTTTTTTAATGCAAATAGCTCATCACGATACTGAGCCGCTGTGATGAAATCAAGGTCTTTAGCAGCCTTTTTCATCTTTCTTTCTGTCTCTATGATGAGAGTGTCTAATTGGTCCTTACTCATATATTTTATGATAGGATCTGCTGCAATACTAGCTTCATCAGACTCTATGTAGGCTTTATTCTTACCACCACGTATATCGAGAATAGATTTTTGGGCCATAATCTCATCCTTGGTCTTGCTGATCGTTGTGGGCGTAATCCCATGCTTTTCATTATAGGCCATTTGGATTGCTCTTCTTCTGTTTGTCTCATCGATGGTATGCTGCATACTACCTGTGATCTTATCAGCATAGAAGATGACTAGACCCTTAGAGTTCCGAGCGGCACGACCAGCTGTCTGAGTAAGAGATCGGTTGTTACGTAGAAAACCCTCCTTGTCAGCATCGATAATGGCGACGAGTGAGACTTCTGGCAGATCTAGACCCTCTCTCAGAAGATTGACACCCACTAATACATCAAAGACGCCTAGTCTCAGATCTCTAATAATCTCGACACGATCCATCGTATCTACTTCAGAGTGTATATACCTGACTTTTATACCGAGCTTTACGAGATATTTAGTTAGTTCCTCAGCCATCCTCTTGGTCAGTGTGGTGACCAGGACGCGTTCGTTTTCCTTGATACGAAGGTCTATTTCTTCCAGTAGGTCGTCTATCTGATTGACACTCGGACGGACCTCTATAGGCGGATCGAGTAGTCCTGTAGGCCTGACTATCTGCTCTACGACGAGTCCTTCCGTTTGTTCTAGCTCATAATCTCCCGGGGTCGCTGAGACATAGATAACCTGGTTGGTTAGGTTTTCGAATTCGTCGAAGTTGAGCGGTCTGTTATCTAGGGCTGATGGTAGTCGGAACCCAAAGTTGACTAGATTTAGTTTCCGTGCTCGATCTCCGCCCCACATACCGCGTACTTGAGGCAGGGTGACATGACTCTCATCTACGACCAAGAGGTAATCATCAGGAAAATAATCCAATAAGCAAAAAGGCCTAGTGCCAGGTTCTCGACCGTCAAAGAATCTCGAATAGTTTTCTATGCCATTACAGTAGCCTAATTCTCTCATCATCTCTAAGTCAAAGGTGACGCGTTCCTTGATTCTCTTAGCCTCTAGAAATCTAGCTTCACTCTCAAAAAACTTCTCATGATCATAGAGCTCATCTTCTATGTGTCTTATAATCTGATTGAAGCGGTCCTTAGGGGCGACATAGAGATTGGCTGGAAAGACAGCAGCATGTTCTAGGGCACCGATTCGTTTTCCAGTTTCTAACTCTAGAGAATCTATACTTTCTATTTCATCACCGAAAAAGGTAACCCGAAAGCCTCGATCAGCGTAAGGCAGATTGATGTCCACCGTATCACCTCGGACCCTAAAGGTGCCCCTCTTGAAATCAGTCTCAGTCCTAGAGTACAGAATCTCCACAAGCTTATAGAGAAACTGATTGCGCGAGAACTTCTGGCCCTTTTGTAATCTGATGATGCCCGATTTATAATCTTCGGGATTTCCCATACCAAAGATGCAGGAAACCGAAGCCACAATGATGATATCTCTTCTGCCTGAGAGGAGGTTAGAGGTCGCTCTTAGTCTCAGTTTATCTATTTCTTCATTGATAGCTAAGTCCTTTTCTATATAAGTGTCACTGCCCGAGATATAAGCTTCAGGTTGGTAATAGTCGTAATAGGAAACGAAGTACTCGACGGCGTTATCTGGAAAGAACTCAGTAAACTCTGCGTATAACTGAGCTGTCAGCGTCTTGTTATGGGTGAGTACTAAGGTCGGTCGCTGGACTTGTTGTATTAGATTAGCGACCGTAAAGGTCTTTCCAGAGCCAGTCACTCCGAGAAGCACCTGAGCCTCTTCTTGTGATTTGACGCCAGCTACGAGTTCTTTTATAGCTTTGGGCTGATCACCAGTCGGACTATACTTAGATATTAGTTTGAAGGACATGCTGCGAAGATATGATGATCAAGACTAGAACGAAAGTATGGGTATGCTGAGATGTTAGAGGCTTGATAATTTGTCAGTATGTATCAGTAAGATTTACTTTGTAGTATGTCGTATTTGAATTATAAGGAAATAGGAGAGGGGCCACCAGTAATTATCCTCCATGGCTTATTAGGAATGTCAGATAACTGGAAGACGTTCTCTAGGCAGTTAGCACAAGACTACCGGGTCATCAGTGTCGATCAGCGCAATCATGGCCGCTCCTTCCATGCTGACCAGATGGATTACAAAGTTCTAGCAGCTGATGTCGCCTTATTGATGGACGAATTAGATCTCAATTCGGCCAGTCTAATAGGCCACTCCATGGGTGGTAAAGTGGTGATGCAATTCATGGTAGACTATCTAGAGCGGGTAGGTAAGGCGGTCGTCGTCGATATCTCTCCGACTGGATCTACCGGACAGCATAGTCATATTTTCGAAGCTTTATTAGCTGTCGATATCGCTAAGGTTACTAAGCGCAGTGAGGTCGAAGCGCAACTATTGGATAAAGGTCTCCCACTAGATGTCGTGTACTTCCTGATGAAGAATCTCCGAAGAGACACTGCAGTAGGTGGCTACACTTGGAAAGCGAATATTCAGAAGCTGTATGACAACTATGCCAATATACTAGCGCCTATAGAGGGCCCTGAGAAGATAGATACAGCTGTGCTCTTTGTTAGTGGTGGTCGATCTGGATATATCAAGGCGTCAGATCTCAGCGTGATCTCAGAGCGCTTTCCAGACTATAGACACGAGGTGATAGAGGAAGCCGGTCACTGGGTGCATGCGGAGAAGCCTCAGGAATTACTAGCGCTTGTCAGAACGTTTTTGAATTCATAATACCTCCATCGGGTATCTCTTACAATTGTAACTGTCTCAGTACATCAAAGGCCGTCTCAGCCATCTTATTTCCTTTGTTGTCCAACAAGGGATTAACCTCGACGAATTCTAAGGCTGCTACTTTATTGCTAGCTAACAAACCATTGATGATGTCAATCACTTCTTGTGGTGCAAAACCGAACTCTACTGGGGTGCCTGTACCGTAGGAGATGAGATCAGGATCGAGACTGTCGACATCAAAGGAGATATATATAAGGTCCGTGTCCTTTAGCTTGTCTAGTGTACCAGCAACACAATCAGCAATACCTAAGTGTCTGACTTCAGCAACTTTGTAGTTCTTGATAGCATATTTTGCTATTTGTTTGTCTTCGGGTTCCTCCGTACTTCTGACGCCGAAATAGATAATATCATCAGCTGAAATCTTTGGTGCTGGTGAATCTATGTTTTTGAGAGCTGTCCAATACTTGTTTGTCCCTTCACTAATTTTATTTATTTGACAACTGAGGTTGTCATCGGCTATGGCAGCACCTAAGGGCATGCCATGGATATTGCCAGATGGTGAGGTGTAGGGTGTGTGTAAGTCTGCGTGTGCATCTATCCAGATGACACCGATTCTTTTATCTGGATGGGCAGCCTTGAGACCACTAATAGATCCTAGGGCAGATGAGTGATCACCTGATAAGATGAGCGGGAATTCATTTCTTAGGAGGCTCATTTTTACGACATCACTTAGACGGCTGCATTGCTCATAGACATGGGATATCCTTTTGGCAAAGGAGTTTTGTACTTTATTATAGATCGATTCATTGTGCGTCTCGACATCTATAGATTCGACGGTATGAAAAAAGTCGTGCCCTCTATTAATAGCGGCAATTTCCATCGCATCGATACCGAGGTCAGATCCTCTGGTTCCTGCACCTATGTCCGATCTGTTTTTGATTAGCATTATTTTTTCATGTTTCATAAGCTACTTTGTTATCATCAGAGATTTAACCAATAAGTGAGTTTGGCGACGAGGGCACGGTTCCTACTCATGACAGGGTCGAAAGTTTCCGTGTTGTAATTGTCAGTATAGACAATGAAAAAATCACTAACTGGTGCAAAACGCCATTGGAATCTAGAATTGATATTCAGATTTTCTAGCTGGCTATTATATTGTAAAAAGGTTGTCCAGAATAAATTTCTAGTAAAGGTGACATCAAACTTAGGACCGACCAACCATAGATTCGCCTTATCAAAATTACCACCGATATCGATATGGCTAAAGTTGTAATCTATAGATATAGAGCCATAGGGCAGGAATCTATATGCTAGACTGCCACTTAGACTATATCTATCACCGCCGAAGAATTTTTCATACAAAGGATTGAACCGATAGAAGAATGTTTTTCGGCTATCTGAGTTATAAGAAAAAGCGATAGCTGTATTTTGATGTTTAGTGCCTGCATCTAAGAAGATGTCCTCAGCTTGTACCCTTGTAGGATCAAAATCTTCTAATAAGAAAAAGTTACTATAAGACACACCAAGATTCATCCTATGATTATTCGAGAAGTTGGTATTCCAGTCGAACCGGATTCTATTCTCTTCTAGACCGAAGTCTTCGATGATTTCATTATTATCTTGTCCTAACTTATAGATCCAATCGAAGTTTGCAGAAAAGGTGTACTGTGCAACTTTGTCAGTAGCAGGAAAGACTCTGTAGTCTATTGCCGGGCTAAGCAGAAGAATGTCCTTCCTAGGAATAAAACCGACTTCGGCATCCATGCCAGCACCTACTAGCATATGGGACCAGTCAGCTCTGAATTTCCGCCGATTATATTGCAATGAGGTAAAATGAGACAGTTTCATCTTGTCGTCATTTGGTGTTATCGCTTGCATATAAGAGGTCTTACCTGACCAGAAGTTATCTTTAGACCTCAATCTAAATTCTGTACCGATGACTCTATCATAGGTATCTGAGGTACCTCCGAAATCGCTGGCATTGATGGCTTGTTTATTCACCATGATAAAGCCGACGTTAGACCGATCAAATACGCGTTGTTCTAGAGCACCTACGAAGTAATTATAACTCGGTAGGTCGTTGTCTTTTTGAGCTGCTGTTTGCATATCTAGCACACCAATACGTAATTTTTCGTTCAGCTTACCACTGAGTCGCATACCGCCGTAGATTGTGTTTTGGATATTATTACCGGTGACGGTGTCTTGCGAAACACCTATTCTCCGGGAGAAGAATGGTCTCATCGTTCTAGATCCAAAGCTGCTAAATAAGTCAGCATTCTCTAAAAAGAATTGTCTCCTCTCAGGAAAGAAGATCTCAAACCTATCTAAGTTAGTGACTTGCTGATCGACTTCGACTTGTGAGAAATCAGGATTGACTGTCAGGTCGAGATTAAGACTAGAGGATACAGCAATTTTAGCATCGCCTCCGACATTATAATTCCATTGTGTGCCCATCTCCGTCACTTCATCGAAATCTCTGGTGATGGCAGACGAGAGGTAAGGAATTAAGGTAATGTTCTGAGGTGGCGTATCTAATGACTGCCCTAATTGCATATCAGCCATATAATTCAGATCCATTAAGATGAACTCCCTCGGTATATTGACAAAGCATGATATCTCATTGCATTGGACATCATTTCTATAACTATTGAATCTGAACTTAGTGACGCCTTTTTTGTACCTAATGGAGCTGAAGGGTATAGCCAATTCACATACATAATGGTCCTCATAGATCTTCGATTCGCCATTCCATTTGTTATCCCAACTCGGGTCAAAGTCATTCCTAGCTTTGCCACCATTCGCGATAAGCGCTTCACGTCTTACACCATAAGGGTTCATGCCGAAGAGATAGGCATTAGTCTTATCGTTGTAGGTGTCTATCAGGAAGCTGATGTTATCACTGCCCCCGAAACCATAATCTCGCTTAAGAGATGCGACTGTAAATTCGTTGTTAGGCGCATAGCATCTACTTGCAATGTATAAGGTCGTCTCATCATACGCCATGAGTATTTCTGTTTTTCCACAGGCTAAGACGGAGTCTGTCGGAAAGTACTGGGTATACGAAGCGTAGGTCTGTGCATTTTGCCAGGTAGCTTCTGTAAGGGCACCATCGAGAATAATCTCGTCAGTACAGTTTTCCAGAATGATTTGCGGTGGTTCTTGACCCTCGATAACAAGGTTGCCGACTTGCGCTGTCACAACCACTATAGTGCTTAACCAGCTGACTACTAAGAATACACATTTCATGTTCATAGAATCCAAATCTAGAGCAAAGATAAGCAGCTATGTCACTTTTTTACTTTGCTGAGGGTCTGTCGTGGCTCATTAAGGAAACATGAAGATGATCAGCCGTTCCAGTGTGCCTAAGTGTTCTGAATCCCATAAATCTGAAATAGGTCCTAATCAGGAAGTTCTTCCATTCTGGCCGCCCATAAGTCCTTAGGTCAAGCGCATGGGAATAGCCTGTGCTCTGTTTGTAGTGTAAAGAGTGATTTGGTTTTTTTAGACCCATTTTTCTATAGTCCTCGGGCTTTCGGTTCGAATCGGTAATAACTAGACTATTGTCTATAGTCGTCAGCGTACTGACGGATAATCTTAGTATGGGGTGTACTTGTCTCAATTCCGTTCTGAGCTCTGGCGTTTTCAGATTACTTGACGAAAAATAGAAAATGCCATGGATGCCGTAGAGCGCCACGACAAGGATAGAAATGACTAATCGCCGTTTGTAGGTGCTGATATCATCGTCTCCTTCTATGAATAGTCCATTGAGATAGGTTAGGTAGATAAAAATGAGAAGGCAGGTAAAGATGCTCGCAAAAAGTATACAAAACCATGGTAAGTAGCCCGATGAGGTATGTAAGTATACGGCGCCTCTGATCAATAGGATGAACGGTAAGGTCAATAATAGCAGCAGCCTGAGTATAATACCAATAAATCTGAACATATTAATCGCTGCTAATCAGCTGAGAATCAATCATCTACACGGAATATCAAGTTGATTAAAATACATATTAAATAAAATTAATATACGTAACTACTTGTATTGTAGTTCATTAGAAATTATTTTTGCACTTCGTGCCGCTCTATCCCAAAACCGAGCGTTAGGCTAATATATACTTTCTCTCTCGCAGTATTCAATGTCAATTTGGAGGTACACTGATATGTAGAGCACTACACATCTGATTATTTGTTATATGTAAAGTAGACTACATTAGGAGTTTAACTAGGTGCATCCTGCTATGTACCTCTCTAATGTGGTTAAATTTAATTTTTAAGGACTTAAGAAATCTAACATGTTGCCAAAAACCATTTCATTAGTATCTATGCTGATAGGTGTTGTATGCCTATCCTCTTCACTTTCAGCAGCTAACCCACCAGTGGAAGTGCTCAATGCAGTGAGGCCTTCATTAACCTTTGATTTTGAAGCGTGTGTCTCTTATCTAGATGGGTCTAGTGGCGACTACAGCGAATTTACAGCCCAAAAAAGTACTAACTCTGAGTGCAGTGAGTTAACAGTCATTAGAGATCATCTATACAGACTGAACCCTAACCGAAATCAACATTCCTGTGCCCCTGGAGTCAATGGTAGTACGGCCATGTGTATCGGTGGTAGTGAGCAATGCAGTTATACATATAACAATGAGAAAAGTCTTCGGATTGATGTGCTCGTGGAGCCGGGACCTGATGGCACTGGTTCACTAAGTGAGCTACAGTTCTTCTCTCGTGCGCCAGAATTCTTTCAGTTCCTCAATGGGGAATCAGGGATCAATGATTATCCTACGAAACTAAGAGTGAGTGTAACTCGTGATGGTTCTGAGGTCTTTCTTTCTGATGAGATGACTACCTCCAGGGACTGGACAAGTAGAAGAATTGACTTTTCTGGGTATTCTGAAATGGATATTACAACAGCAACCATATTCCGAATT
Source organism: uncultured Saprospiraceae bacterium (assembly GCA_937944095.1). Classification (GTDB taxonomy): domain Bacteria; phylum Bacteroidota; class Bacteroidia; order Chitinophagales; family Saprospiraceae; genus RFSX01. The sequence goes on along the minus strand of CALEAC010000145.1, from coordinate 3,498 downwards.
GAGATTTTACCATACTGTCTGGTGGGAAATCAGGGAAAAGTGCAGGCATGGGACATTGATGATCTCGTGATTACAGCAGGATGTTCTAATGTCAAGGGCGGATTAATCACAACCAATTCGAACACCGACTTATGTTCTAATGACACAGCTCATTCTGTTAATTCGACAGTAAATGGAGCTAAGGGTGACTCATTCACTTGGGTTTTGACCGATGCGGCTAATAACATAATCAATCTATATAGCACTGGTAATATTAGTTTCCAAACGCTTCCAGGAGGTACATATAAAATATGGCACATCGCTTATGAGGGTCCCATCAGTGGCTTATCCCAAAATAGTAACCTCATGAATGTAGTTGGATGCTACGATTTGTCCAATGCTATAATGGTTAATAATCGACGCGTATCTATAGGTGATTTTACTGGACCCTCTTTGATGAGAAGTTTTACGATTTGTCCAGGTTCTGGGATCGAAGTCATAGAGACTCAACTAAGTTCTCAGCAAGGTGGAATTGTCACCTATGTATTGACCGATCAGCAGGATAATATCATTGCTACTTATAATAATCCCAGTATAAATCTTGCCAATGTCGCAGCGAGTACTTACAGATTATATGCTGTAAGTTCTGATGGCGCTATTCTTAATTTTAATGTGGGTAATAATCTTTCGCAACTTGATGGTTGTTATGCAATTTCAACTAGGATAGATATTTTCAAGACTGACGCGGTCTTAGACGGTGGAACAATTGCTTCTAATGGACAAACAGATTTTGTCTTTTGTGCCAATGATTCTGAGCTAGCAATTAATCTTCAAGGTTCTGTAGGGACTAACAGTACTTATCTTATTGTCAATGATCAGGATAGGATCTTAAGTTTGCAGAATGGTCCAATTGTAACATTTGGCAATTTGACAGAACAAGCATTTTCTATACTTCATGTAAGTTATGAGAACGGACTCCTCGGATTAGGATTAAATAGTAGTCTAAGTGCACTGGAAGGTTGTTTCGACCTATCTAATAGAATAGAAATTAACAGAGAGCAAGTAGATGCAGGAAGTATTACAACTAACGGCTCTACAGAAACAAGACTTTGTCTGAAGAATAATGATAGCCAGGCAGTGAGTGTTGCTCTAACAGGTGCGGCAGGAGAATTCATGACTTATCTGATAACAGATGAGTCGGGGGAAATTCTGGAAATCACCCAACTTGCTAGTAACGGTGTTCTTGATTTTTCTGGTACACCAGCAGGTGTTTGTCTAATATGGCATTTGGCTTATCGTGGACAAATCAGCGGGTTGTCAGTTGGGCAAAATGCAACGGCAATAACGGGTGATTGTTTTGACTTATCTAATTCCATTACTGTTATAAGAGAAGTCGTGGAAAGTGGTGTTATCTCTGGTCCAAGTACATACGATATTTGTTTGAATGATCCTACACAAAGTAGCTTGACCTTAGATATAACTAGTGAGGCAGGCGCCTTTATGAGTTGGATCGTAACTGATGCTGACGGTACGGTGTTAGAGACAAATACAACAGGAGTATTTGATTTCGGAGGCGCACCAGCAGGTGTTTGCTTTATCTATCATATAGCTCATTCTGACGAGGAAATCCTGTTCGGATCCGATACAAATGTCAACGACATCGTCTTAGGCTGTTTCGAATTATCGACGGCTGTAGAGGTTACCAGAAAAAGATCAGAAAGTGGTAGTCTAGCTTTTGGGAATGGAACGACAGAGCTGACAATAAGCATAACAGAAGGCAGTACAGAAACGATTTCTGTAGACCTTAATGGCAGTATCGGAGAAGAATCCAATTACGCAATTCTAGATGCTAATGGCATCATCACGGGAATTCAGAATTCTTCTGACTTTGCAGTTGTTGGAACTGTTTCTGGCACTTGTCAGATTGTACATGTCAGTTCTTGTGGAGTGATAGGTGGACTTACAGTAGGAGAGGATATATCTGGCCTTACTGGTTGCTTAGATGTGTCTAACCCAGTGACGATTACTAAAGAAGTCATAGATCAACCAATAATTATAACAGCAGCAAGGATAACAACGATGGCTGGAGATACGAGTATTTCCGTGTGCTTAGGGGACACTGCTGCTGATACTTTGAGAGCCGTGTTTGCAACCATGCCGGTAGGTAATGAGAATACTTACTTCGTCACAGATGATCAGGGTGTTATTCTAGAAATAAATGCTGGGTCCTTATTTGATTTTACATCGACTCCAACTGGTGTATGCAGGATATATAATGTCGCTTATGAAAACGCACCACTAACTGGTCTAGTTGCGATGAATAATATCAGTCAGTTATCTGGCAATTTCGCTCTATCAAATTATATCGAAGTCACAAGAAATACAGTAGCAGGGGGTACCTTACTTACTGAAGATAGTTTGTCTACAATCACCACAATAGTTGGTGATGGCGTTTTAGATACCCTAACCGTAGACTTGTCAGGTAATGTTGGTGATGTATCTCAGTATATAATAACAGATATGTCGGGAAGGATTGTCGGTATTCCAAGCTTGCCAATTGTTTTTGAATCAGAAGACCCAGGTACTTGTTTTGTTTGGAATATCTCAAGTCTTTCAGGTCTAGAAGGCTTAGAGGTGGATTCACTAGTAGCAGATCTCGATGGATGTTTTGCCTTATCTAATCCTATAACAGTAATAAGAGAAGCGGCAGTCGTCGTAGATACCTTAGAGGGTGGATCGCTAGCGCTCGTGTCAGGCGGAACGACAACGACGGTCTGTCTTAATTCGACGGATACGACAGTGCCAGTAACTCTGACAGGTGCAGTGGGAGATAGTTTGCAATATGTAATTACAGACACTTCTGGTCTTATACTTGCCTTAAGTGATAGTGCAATAATAGATTTTGCAGGGACTACTTCTGGTATCTGTGAAATATGGAATATAAGTTATAATGGCACTCTTGTAGGTCTAGAGGTCAATCAAGATATAGATACACTTTCTGGTGACTTCGATTTATCTAATAGAGTAGAAGTAATCAGGCAGTCTGTTGACGGTGGCGCTTTGTTACTGCCTTCTGGTCAAGATTCTATAACCATCACTGTTAATGATGGCCAGCCAGATTCTATCGATGTCGACTTAACAGGTGTCATAGGGGATAGCACACTATGGGTCATCACTGATGACCAAGGTGTGGTTCTTGAATTAGGTGGAACACCACCGTTTATATTCGATGAGCAGGTTGCTGGAACTTGTCTCATATGGAATTTGAGTTTAATCCCCGAAGTGACAGGATTAGCAGTAGATCAAAATGTAAGTGGACTAGCTGGTTGTTTTGATTTTTCTAATCCAGTTACAGTCATAAGAGAAGCGGCAGTCGTTGTAGATACCTTAGAGGGTGGATCGCTAGCGCTCGTGTCAGGCGGAACGACAACGACTATCTGTCTTAATTCGACGGATACGACAGTGCCTGTTTCTCTGACAGGTGCAATTGGAGATAGTTTGCAATTTGTGATCACAGAT
>CALEAC010000144.1 GCA_937944095.1 uncultured Saprospiraceae bacterium | reverse complement strand
AGCGAGTCATCAGGCAAGTATAGACACCTTCTCGGAACTGATAAGTCTACTTGCTCAGAATACCAAAAAAGTCGTCTTGGCTTTCGACGAATTCCAACAAATATCGACCTACTCAGAAAAAAATATCGAAGGTTACTTAAGAACCCTACTACAATCCCTACCGAATGTAGCAGTGATTTTTTCTGGTAGTGACCAGCAACTGCTCCTACAGATGTTTGACCATATCGATCGGCCATTTTATAACTTCGGAGAATACCTAAGACTAGGACCCATAGAAGCAGATAAATATGTTGATTACATCCAAAATCATTTCAATAAGCATAAGAAAAAGATCGATGCAGCAGAGATCTATGAGATCCTCGAGTGGTGCAATTATAGGACGATGAACGTACAGATTATAGCTAATCGCCTTTTCAGTAAAAGCACAAAATCTATCAAGAAAGCTGATATCGAGAATATAAAAGAAACGATTATCAGAGAAAAAGAGGATATCTATTACACGCTCAGAAGAGTACTTAGCAAAGGACAATGGCGTGTCTTAGTCGCCTTTGCAATAGAAGGAAAAGTCTATGAACCCTATGGTAAGATTTTTATGAAAAAACATAAATTCACAAACTCGTCCACTATCAGAAGAGTTGTACAGTACTCTACAGAACGAGGCTTACTCTATCATAGCAATGATGGTGACCAAAGCTATTTCGAGCTAGATGACATCTTTCTTAGGAGATGGATAGAAATGATACGGATATGAATTGGCAAAACCCTAAAACATAAACAAAAGCCCATTACTTATGTAACGGGCTTCGATCTAAATCACCATTTTTTTTGAGTCTTACTTATATCTTACGGTCACTGTCTCCCCTATCCAACAACCTACTTTCTGATTGTCGCCCGCTTTGACACCTCTCATGAAGCCTTCGTTCTTGTCAGGGAGAGAAGCTCTATACTTTGAGATTTTCTTATTGGCTTCCTCTGCCTGACTAGGGTCGACTGATTTAGCTTTATTATACTTTGATATAGCCGCAATAATCGCAAGTCTCTGATTCCATGAGTCGCCACAATCTCTTGCAGACGTCGCATATAAGTCACCAATTAGCATATAAGGCCTTCCGTAACCTGGTCTTAAATTTGCAGCTTCCAGTGCTGTCTTACGGGCAGCAGAATATTTCTTTAATTTTCTTCCTTGTATAGAAGCTTTGGAGAAAAGGTAACCACCTTTCTTAGAAGGATCTGTCTCCGCCTTAATTGCTTCATCGTACTTTGCTAGTGCGCCGGGGTAGTCGCCAGCGTCATAGGCCTTCTTAGCCAGTATCGCAGGGTTATTCGCTTCGAAAGTCGCCTGTCGCTGCGCATTTGTCGCAGCAGCATAGGACTTCCACTTAGCATCTAGTTCAGATAACAATGGATCTGTTTCTGGGCAGCCTCTCTTCTTGAGCAAGCCGACTAGATTTTTTAGTTGATCCATATTATCAGGATCAGATTCGTATAGCGACTTGTACTTTGGTTTGAAATATTCACAGTCAAATACGTCAGCTTCTATCGGTAAGAATTTAGCTTGTGCTGCTTTCCACGCTTGGTCATAATAAGTACCTAACTTAGTATTATTAGCCAAGTTATACTCCGCTAAGGCCTCCAAGCTGGTAAAGTAATTGACGACCTGATCTTTGTCTAATTTTCCTTTCTGAAACTGGTATACGACGATGGTTGCTATTGGGTCAAATACGGTATACTCGGTATCATTACCCCCTTTGGCCATAGCCAAATCAAACTCAGCCAGATTCTCGCTGTAATTAGAATTAAGCGTGTAGAACATATCATAGGCTTTACGCCCATGTACGTAGCCTATCTTCGCCTCATAGCAAGCAGCATCGTCACCACATTTAGTAGGCTTTATATCACGATTCGTATAAGCTTGTATCGCCTCATCATACAGCCGATTGATTGTTGCTTTGTATTCGTCTTTCTTAGTTGCATCGGTTTCATTCTGGAATTTATTGATGTAAATCTTGACACCATCCAGGAAGTGATAATCTCTCTTGCCATCTGCTGCAGGAGCGATATCGTAAGCGATTTGCCAATTTTCGTATGCGATAGCCCAGTCTTCCGACTTGATTGCTTGTCTGTAGATAGAGTGTGCATTTTCAGCTTCGTCTTTCTTAGGGCTGTCCATCCAATTATTGAATTGCGCACTTGCATTTGTGTTGATAGCCACTAAGCCAATTAGCACAAATAGATTCTTAATTACCTTATCCATCTTATTCAATTTTTGTGTTTAGTTGTATTTTCTTTTCAGAAACCATTCATCATCATTGAATGTGAAGCTGAACATAACTCTGAAATAACTTTCCTGTATTGCTGCGTTTCGACCTTTGGTACCCAAAATAAGACCTAGGTTAGCATGGCTGACCTTTCTCTGATAGAAGAAGGGCAGACCCATACCGAAACTTAAGCCGATATCATCTATTTGCTCACCGTTATGAACAAAGGGTAATTTCTCGTAGAATACGCCAAGATTATATTTGACCCTAGAGAAATAGTTATTGATCGACTTATAATTAGGACGATAATATCCTCCAAAAGATAATCGATAGGCGTCTTTTAAATTATCATTAACTATAGGTGAGACGAATTGCGACCAGGTTGTGGTCTTCATATTAAGCCCTAAAGAGAACTTCTCACCCGACTTATACATAACACCTGCTCCTATTTCAGCAGGCAATTTGCCACTAAGGTTAACCTGAGTATCATCGAAATTAAAAGTGTCTCTTATTAAATTATTAAGGGAAACGAGCACTGCTGATCCTTCGAAGGTTTCGTAATCAGCCTTATAGTTAGTCGCACTATTACCATGTATACCAAACGTGAGCATTCTCTTCTTAGTCGATGATGACTCCCCATCCTTTACGGGCTTATCCAGTATGAGATCGTACATCGCGCCGAATCTCCAAATAAAGCCTCTGTATGAAGTTGTTCTCTCATAAAAGGTATTTCTGGCTTCTATCTGATCTAGTAACCCAATTGAACTTTGCTTAATTACCTTACCAAATACGCGGCCTATACTTAGTCCACCTGAGAAATTTTTATGCTTGACACCCGTGGACCAACTGAAATCAAAGGTGCCTCCAGATCCCCTAAACTGCCTTTCTATGTTGCCTATATTCTCATCAAAGCTATCTGTCTGAATAAGATAGCCAACAGATGAATAGGGCTTAAGTGAGAAAGCCATCCCAATATTTGTATTCCTAACCTTTCTATCCAGTAAGTCATTAAGCGAATTCTTAAATGGAAAAGCTAAGGATAGGTGATTCATCCTACCCGACCACTGGGCGATATTACTATTGCTTGCGTCAGACAAGGAAAAAAGCTTCGCACTGACCCCTACATCAAAAGCGGCCATATTCAAATAGCCTAGTGAAGCCGGGTTGACTAGATTGATTTCATATGGGTCATGGAACGCTGCGCCTTGACCACCCATGAATTGAGATGAGAAGTAATTCCTATCGACAATATCCCCAATGCCGAAATCGGAGTAAGGCGAATTATCTTTTGGCTGAGCCATCAATAATACAGGAAAAAGAGCAAGCCACAATAGGCCCGTTTGTTTAAGAATTATAGTCAAGTATTGCATTAAGTCCTTTAAGTAGGAGAATTGGATCTACAAATATCTTAGAATCTACTAT
>CALEAC010000143.1 GCA_937944095.1 uncultured Saprospiraceae bacterium | reverse complement strand
CTTCAGGTCATGCTTGACCTGTTTGATTTCGTCCTCGATACTCTGCAGGAGTTCTTCAGTCTTGAACTTATTATACTTAGAGATTTTTTTGATCCTGATTTCTGATAGCTTGATCAGGTCCTCTTGTGTTATTTTTCTTTTGAGCTTAATGCGTTTATCCGCTTTCTTGGCTTTGTCACCAGGTGTAATGACAAATTTCTTTAGGCCTTTTTCTATAAGCTTAAGGGCCTCTTCATAGGATTCAGCTTCCTCGATATCCCTATAGATTTTATTCTCGATGAATATCCTTTCTAGGCTGACGCCGTGCCATTTTTCTTGTAATTCACCGAGCTTGATCTCCAGCTCTTTCTTAAGGAGCGTCTTGGTATTGGCTGTCGATATTTTGAGTAGGTCTTCTACACCTAAGAAATGAGGTTTCTTATCGATGATGACGACTGCATTGGGAGAAATAGACACTTCGCAGTTAGTGAAGGCATAGAGTGCATCCATCGACAACTCTGGCGATACGCCTGCTGGGAGCTCTAGGACGACTTCTACGTCTGCAGCCGTATTATCGACGATTTTCTTGATTTGGATCTTTCCTTTTTCATTGGCCTTCAGGATACTATCGATCAGACTATGGGTCGTGACACCATAGGGTAGTTCTGTAATGGCGAGTGTATTCTTATCTCGCTGTTCGATTTTAGCTCTGACCTTGACCTTGCCACCTCTCTTACCTGAGTTGTAATCTGTCACATCTATTAGTCCACCGGTGGCAAAATCGGGATAGATCTTGACACGTTTATCTTGTAGGACTTTGATGCTGGCTTTGATCAGTTCTATAAAGTTGTGCGGCAGGATCTTAGTCGCTAGTCCGACGGCAATCCCTTCGACACCTTGGGCTAGCACCAGTGGGAACTTCATGGGCAGCGTGATCGGCTCCTTATTACGACCATCATAGGACAACTGCCAGTCGGTTGTCTGAGGGTTAAATGAAACGTGGTTAGCAAACTTAGTGAGCCTCGCCTCTATATATCTAGACGCGGCAGCAGAATCGCCAGTCCGATAGTCACCCCAGTTACCTTGGGTATCGATTAATAAGTCTTTTTGCCCTAGATTGACCAGCGCAGCACCGATTGCGGCATCACCATGGGGGTGGTATTGCATCGTCTGACCGATGATATTAGCGACCTTATGGAATCGGCCATCATCCATCTTTTTCATGGCATGCATGAGACGCCGCTGGACAGGCTTCAGCCCATCCTCTATAGCAGGAACAGCTCTTTCGAGGATAACATAAGAGGCGTAATCCAAGAAGTACTCCTTGTACATGCCTTCTACAGTGGACTTCTTACCCTTATTGGAAGATTTTAGATCTATCTTGGTGATCTTTGACATATAGAATATTTATCTAATGTTTATTAGACTGATAGTGATGCAAATATAAATTATTTAGTCAGGTTGAGGCTATGATCTAGGCCATAATTCGGGCCTTTTACTCTCTAGACTATTGATATTTTTTACCTTTCGGTAAATGCGATTACATCATATAAAATTGGAATATATAACTCATTTATATACAGTTATTTATAGCTAACAGTTGTTTGAAGTTATTGATACGAATGCAATAATGATTGATTTTTACCTTAATTTTAGTGGGTCAGTAAGTTAAATGTCTGTTACCCTTGGCAGCAAGAATTTGTAACTGGGCGTTTTATAACTGCAATTCTACTACAATACTATATTATCCACGCTACATCTTAGCAAAATCATGGAAGTAACCTTAGCTGTTAAACGAAATGAGCAAGACTTCATTAGTGCCTGCATTAAAGAAGAGGAATGGGCTCAAAAGAAATTGTATGAAGACCACTATTCAAGTATGTACCCAGTTTGTTTGAGATACGCTGTCGACGAGGAAGAAGCGCTGGATATCCTACACGAAGGATTTATTAAGATCTTCAGACATATCAGTAAATATACTGTAGGAACCTCTTTGTCGGCTTGGATAAGACGGATAATGGTCAATACGTCCATCGATTTCTACAGGAAGAAAGCACGGAGACGTACAGAAGATATAGAAGGGGCGGTGGGCGTTATGAATACAGACCCAGATGTGGTCAGTAAGATGTCAGCCCAAGAGATTATCTCAGCACTACAGGACCTGAGTCCGGCATATAGAGCAGTGTTTAATCTCTATGTTATAGAAGGTTTCCCTCATAAGGAGATCGCTCAACAACTAGGCATTACAGAAAGTACGTCTCGGTCAAATTTGGTTAAAGCAAGAAGTAAATTGAAAAAAATAATACTCTCTAAGGGGATGTCTAATGGAAGATAAACAGTTTGATAACATATTAAAAAACAAACTGTCAGGTTACTTAACTCCAAAGTCGCCTGACTGGGCGGCATTCAGGGTCAAGCAACGACTCTCTGATAATCCATCAGCAGAGACCCGCTTCGACGCGCAAGTATTGCAGCAAGTGGAAGCTTACATTCATCCATCGTTGCCACAATGGGATAAGTTCGTCGGCTACAGGGCTGCTATCGTGGATAGCCCTTCGACTGATGACTTTGATCAGCAGGTTCGTGATACGATGGATAACCATCTGGTTACGACTGCCCCCCAATGGGATAAATTTATAGCCTTCAGAGCAGCAGCGGAGAGTGGTATAGCCACAGCTGCTTTCGATGAGCTGGTCCGAAAGACTGTTAATAATTATCAAGTCACGACGACCCCCCAATGGGATAAATTCACAGCCTTCAGAGCAGCAGCGGAAAGTGGTATAGCCACAGCTGCTTTCGATGAGCAAGTCAGAGAGACCCTCGATAATTATCAGACCACGACTGCCCCACAATGGGATCGATTCGTGGCCTATAAATCAGCCATGCTAGAGTCAGAAGCCGCTGACACTTTTGATAATCAAGTTAGAGCCAACTTAGAGAATTACCAAGTTGATGATATGCCACAGTGGGATCTATTCCAGGCCTATCGCTCACAGATTAATCCAGAGGCAGAATTCGATACACAAATAAAAGATAAGCTAGATCGCTACACAACGAATACCCAACCACAATGGGCTCAGTTCGTAGACTATAACGAGGCGCGTTTCGATGAGCAACTAAGAGAAAAGGTCGAGTCTTATGAGACGACATCTGCACCCCAATGGGCAAAGTTCCAAGAAAAATATAATGCCAATAAGAGTATCGCCTTTGACAGTTCTATTACCTCCAAGGTCGCTCGACTCAAGTCTGGATATAATTCTGAGCATTGGTTGATACTCAGAGCGAGGCTTAGAAAAATCGCAGCACTTAGAAAGGAGCTTTTCTCCTATAAGATATTAGAATCGATTTTGGTGTTGCTTATGCTATTCACGTTCTCTAATTTCTATGGTTATCTGATAGCTGATGCTGTGGATAGTGAATCCATTCCCATGGCGCAGCAGTCAGCTGACCTAAAAAAGTCTACTGGTAAGTCTACAGGAACCTCAGAAGACAAGCTAGAACAACAGGAGACTCTAGTCTTGTATGGAAATGATACAGACCAGGGCGATACTGATAACACCACAGATAATCGTTCGGGAGCAAGCAGCACAGCTAATGCGACTAATTCGGTTGCGACATCTCCATCGATCGCAACAACGGCAACGACAGACAGGAAAATCGCTAGGGCTAATAGCGGAACAGCTACCACGCTGCTTACAGACGAAAAGCAAGAAACACAGATAATCAATCGTGACAATACAATTAGTAAGCAAATAGATCGTGCGAGCAGATCCGCAGTCGGATTAGATCGGCTAGTTCTTAATACGGACTTACGATCCATACTGCCTAGTCTTAAGATGCTCGATTCGGATGATGAAGTGTCAGGTATCACAGCTTATATCCGTGACCTGAATGATCGCTTACCGAGACTAGTAGACCCTGTCAAGAAAAAGACCTTTGAGAATAAGGGACACTGGCTGCATCTATTCGCTGCGATGGAAAATAATCTGATCACAACACCTCGTAATGCTGCTGAGGGTCTAGATGAAACCTATAGGGATAGATATGGTTATAAGTTCGAAGCCCTGTACTCACGCTCATTTGGAAATATAGAATATGAGTTAGGGCTCGGCTATAGCTTTATGGATTATGAGCCGCCATTTGTGACGGATACTTACATCTGGAATAGGTTAGAAAGACAAATGACTTTCCTAAGTACTAAGGTGGAAGTCCTATCGATACCACTAAGATTAAAGTATCATTTTATCAATGTTGGTCGCTGGACGGTCTATGGCCAGGCAGGATTGCATAATGACTTCATCGCTAAGATGAGCTATGAGATAGAAGATAAGGTCATAGGTGCCACGGGCGGGGGCTCTGGAATGCCACAGCCATCTAATGAGAATATTGACTTTTACGCGCAGCCATTTACGACTGGGTTATTCGGTGACGCGCCGACTTTCGCAACAGGTAACATGGCAACGAGAAAGCGTAATGACCATCTATTACGGTCAGAAATAGGCTTAGGCGCCGAGCGGAATCTATCAGATAATGTAGCCGCTTATATCAGAGCAGAATACTTACATACCCTAAGAAATACAACTCTAGGTCCATTGAATGATGAGATACACAAACTCAGTTTCGGAATGGGCTTTAAGCTAAGAATCAAATAGTCATAGCGACTAGCTATTGATTTTCTTAATCCTATCCAGATCCCTTTTGTTTTCCCTCTGCTTTATGGTGTCCCGCTTGTCATAGGATTTCTTTCCTTGAGCAAGGAAGATTTCTACTTTAGCAAAGCCACGTTCCGAGAAGAAGATTCGATAGGGTACTAGTGTAAATCCCTTTTCATTAATCTTACGCTGGATTTTTTTTAACTCTGATTTCCGGAGTAAGAGTTTGCGATCTCTTCTTGTCTCATGATTGTTGACGTTGCCATAGCTATATTCTGCGATGTAAAGGCTTTTGATATACAATTCATCATTTACAAAATAGCAGAACGAATCATTCAGATTGGCTTCGCCATTCCTGAGAGATTTCACCTCTGTACCCTTCAGCATCATCCCAGCTTCAAATCCTTGCAGGAAATGATACTCGAATTTAGCTTTTCTATTATTTATTTCTTTGGTGCCTTTACTCACTGATTATAGATTCTCTAGTAGGAAGTTAGTCATTTTAGTATACAAGTGTAATCGTGCATTACCGCCTGTAATACCATGATGTCTATTAGGATAGAAATAGGTATCGAATTGTTTATTAGCCTTGATTAGGGCATTAGCCATCTCCACTGTATTTTGCCAGTGTACATTGTCATCACCCATACCATGGATCAGGAGATAATCACCTTCCAATCTATCCACAAAATTAATCGGCGAATTATCACTAAAGCCATCCGGATTCTCGTCTTCTGTACGCATATATCTCTCCGTATAGACAGAATCATACCACCTCCAGTTAGTGACAGGTGCTACAGCAATCGCTGTGCTGAAGACCTCATTGCCTTTGAGTAAGCATAGAGAGGACATATAGCCACCATAACTCCAGCCCCAGATGCCGATTCGTTTGGCATCGACATAGGGTAGTGTAGCTAGGTATTTACCTGCGGCGATTTGATCTGCTGTTTCGTGTTTGCCGAGATTGAGATAGGTCATCTTCTTGAATTCTTCACCTCTTGCGCCTGTGCCACGATTATCCACACTCACAACCATGTACCCCTGTTGCGCCAATTGTTGGAACCACCAGTAATTCTGACCTTTCCAACTGTCAGTAACAGTCTGTGATCCTGGCCCGCCATACACATACATCAATACGGGGTAACTTTTTTTAGCATCGAAGTTCGTCGGCAGGATTTTGTACGCATTTAGCGCTACACCTTCATCTGTCTTAATAGTAAAGAACTCTACATCGCTGACCCCAAATTGTTTCTGTGTCTGAGAGAGCTGTTTGTTGTCCTCTATTGTTCTGACTAGCTGACCTGATCTGTCGTAGACAGCATAAGTCGCTGGACTATTTGCTGTAGACCGTGTGATGACCATGTAGTCGTAGGTGCTAGAAAACTGTGCACTACTGGTGCCACCTTTCGGTGAAAGCAGTGTCGGCTTTCCGCCATTGATGCCTGCGCGATAGACTTCTCGTTGTAGACTGCTTTTGGCCGCAGCTTGGTAGAAGATCATCTTGTTCTTCTCGTCGACCCCATAGAAGCTAGTGACATCATAATCCCCATGAGTAAGTTGAGCTTCCTGCTTTCCGTTCAGTCCATATAAGTATAGATGGTTATAGCCACTTTTTTCACTAGACCAGATGAATTGTTTGTCGTTTTCTAAGAATCGTATATCGTCTGTAATATCGATGTAATATTTACTAGTCTCCTTGAGTAATGATTTAGTACTACCTGACTTGGTGTCTGCTAGAATTAACTCTAGTTCATTCTGATGTCTATTCATCTTATAGATCATCAGTTGCTCAGAAGAATTAGTCCATTTGATTCTAGGGATATAGATATCAGTATCCTTACCTAGGTCATAGATCCTGTGTTTTTTCCCTGATAGATTATAGGTATGTATGGAAACGATGGCATTCTTTTCCCCGACTTTGGGATACTTAAAAGTGACATATTCAGGGTATAGCTCATTGTTGAATTTGGT
>CALEAC010000142.1 GCA_937944095.1 uncultured Saprospiraceae bacterium | reverse complement strand
AATGGAGAGCATTTGTGTCGTGGTGAAATCAATAGTCATAGCCATATCTCTTTTTATTATAAGATGTGTAAGGCTATGGTGATGGTGTAAATGAAAGCATAAAAAAAGGCCTGTTAGATAATTCTAACAGGCCTGTTATATTTGGTCTAGTCGTTTTGATATTGCTACTTGATTCTAGATTTTATGGATAAACTCTAAGACCACTCTGCCGTCATTAGCTAATCTGTCGTTATGCTGTCGGTTAGTTAAGATTCCAGGATCTAATGTTTCATAAATTCCTGTAATGATTCTCTCCTTATAAAGAACTATTTCGTTAGAAGTCAACACTGTAGACCCCACAGATAATAAATCAGCTAGCACTCGCCATTCGATAGGATCTGTATGAGCATAAATTGCAGTTAAGTTTTCTGCATAAGCTGTTGCTTTATATTCATCTCTTAAGTTAGGGAGAAATAATAGGTGATCAAAGTAAATTAAATATTGAATTTCAATCTTTCCGATAAGATCATTTTCAGGATCTAAGGTTTCTGACCGATTCTTTACTTGAGCTAACAGATAAGCATGACCCTCTAATGGCTGCTTCTTATAAGTGGCAATAGTCTGCATTAGTTCAATCAATGAATGCTGATATGGGCTACCTTCATTCTCCAACTGGTCTACCTCTAAGGTCGTAAAGCCCATAGAATCATTGGCTCCATTATCACCCGATAAAAATGTATCAGATTGCTCTAAATCATCATGCGTGACTTGGTCTTGCAAGTTCGATGATGGCACACAACTTAACAATGAAAGTGATGTACAAAAGAATATTATATATGTTATTTTCATTTTTTATAATTTATATTTTTAAAATGCACAAGGCTCAGGCAAATCACATCCTAATAATTCTGGGTTCAAGCCAACCCAATTAGGTGCTGTTTCATGAGTATTAAAAACAATGGAACCATCTAGGTTAAAATGGATAGATGTAAATGTTTGAACTAACCCAGTACAATCATCACAATACCATAATACCCAACCGTAACAGGGAGCTGGTTCAAGACATCGTCCCCCACAAAAGTATTGATCTTCTGATTGAACGTTACCGAATAGAAAACAGCAAAAGAAAATAATTATCAATCTTTTCATTATTAATTTTCTTTGAATTTACCTCCCCCCTTAACTAATTTTCCAAATTATTATCCGTATTTAACATTTAAAATAATTTATAAATCTTCCTAAGTGAGATTAGCAAAATATTAAAAAGGTAAAAACAGGCTGTCTCATAACTATGACAGTCTTTTTTTTGTTTGAACATATCTTGTTAACTTGTAATATGAGCAAACGACAAAGAAAGGAGACGTTCAAAGCCTATATCTTCGAGCCCTTCTGGACTCCAATTAAGCAATACGAAGACCCTAGAAATCGCTGTGATAATGCCATAGAAAAAATGAGCATGACTAAACGCTGGGTCCACCCAACACACCATAGTTTATAACTGTAGATGACAGGAAAGGATAGCGCTAGGCTAGCTAACAATGGAGAACATTTGGGTCGTGGTGAAATCAATAGTCATAGCCATATCTCTTTTTTATTTATTAGATGTGAAAGGCTATGAAGATGGTGTAAACGAAAGCATAAAAATAGGTCTGCTAGAATTATCTAACCAACCTGTTATATTTTGGTCTAGTCGTTTTTGAAATTGCTAATTGATTCTAGATTTTATGCAAATACTGTAAGGAATCAGGAGGTAAGTAATTTTCTTTTTTTTTAATACACTGATCTCACCGTATGATATCCAATCAGCTCTTGTAATTTAACGTATAAAAGATGCAAAAAAAAGGCCTGTTAGAATCTATCCAACAGGCCTATTATTTTATAATCTTATTCGATCTTTATTGAAGCTTGAACTTTACCGGTAAGGTATAGAGTACCTTAACGGGTCTACCTCTTTGCTTGCCCGGTGTCCACTTAGAAGGGAGGTTATTCATATTAGCAACCACTTTCTGGGCAGCGTCTCCGCAGCCTGCTCCTGGATCCCTAACAATATTGATATCCTGTACACTTCCGTCTTTCTCTACGACGAATTGTAGGACAGCCATCCCTTCTACCCCATTCTCACGGGCGATAGCTGGATACTTTAAGTTCTTATAGATATACTGAAGCATCTTCTGCTTAGCACAATCTTCTTTTTCCTTATCAGAACCACCTGCATCTTCGCAACCCGGGAATCTAGGCATCTGCTCTACGACCTTAAAGATCTCTTCTTCTTCTGGTGGCGGCGGTGGTGGCGGTGGTGGCGGTGGCGGCGCTTCTTCTTCGATTACTGGCTCCACTTCTACAACATCCTCTTCCTCGACATCCATATCCTCGAATACGGGCTCTTCTTCTTCCTCTATCTCTTCTTCTGGCACCTCCTCTATCACTGGTGGCGGTGGCGGTGGTGGCGGTGGTGGCGGTTCTGCTGTTCTAGGCGGCTCTATCTCTATCTCTTCATCTAGCTCTAGCGCATCATCCGGTATGAATACAGGCTCATCGAAATTAGTCCAGCTAAAGGCAAATAAAGTCGCTGCAAGTGCAACAGATAGCCCAAATAGGAAGAAAGTACTCGAGTAATTAAATGGATTCACATCAGGATATTTGTTCCTGGCTACGAGTGGTGATGCCCACTTGTGTCCAGTATACTTCTCTGTGAGTCCCGACTTGGAACTAGAGCTGATTTTGTTCCTCATGAACAGAATCACAGCTATTACCAGCACGACCAAGACGAATAACAGTAACATCGCCGTTGATCCTTTAAATGCTATATCTCCCATTGGTATAGTTTTCTTAGCTTATTAGTCAGAGACTATCTCTGAGGTCCAAAACAACAATAATAAATCGTACTCCCACTAAAGGAGCCAATAATATTAGCAATAATATCAAAATATTCAAAATGTCGACCTGATTCTAGCTGCCATTGGAGAATTTCCATAAGATAACCATAGCCAGATGTCAGTAGACACACAAGGGCAATTATTTTGAGGCTTGTTTTACCTAGCGCCATCAGGGCTAAGAAGCTCATCCCGAAGTAAAAGACGAAATGGACCACTTTATCCGAAAATGGCGGCCCCTCAGTCAATCCACTTGATGGCATCAGCGAGAGGTAGGTTACAAGAATTACCCACAAGCACAAAACGATAATTGCTTTCAATTATGCACCATTTTGCGAGAATATCTAGTTATAAGATGTCTCTCGGTGTCAGAATGGTGTATGATCAAGAAATATGTTCTGAATATTTCTCATGATCCATCAGGCCATCTAGCTCTGAGGGCTCTGTGATTTTGACCTTCACCAGCCAACCTTCGCCATAGGGGTCAGAATTGACTAAATCAGGCTGGTCATCACCATCTTCTGAGATCTTAGAGTTCAATTCGACAACTTCGCCACTAATAGGCATATATAAATCTGAAGTGGTCTTGACCGCTTCTATCGTTCCGAAGATGTCATTTTGTGCCAAGGTCTCACCGATAGTCTCGACTTCTACATAGACGATTTCTCCTAGCTCTGCTTGCGCAAAATCTGTAATTCCTATATAACCGAAGTCACCTTCTATTCTTATCCATTCGTGCTCTGCAGAATATTTAAGTCCTTCTTTTACAGCCATCTATTTTGCTTTCTTGTTTTTTACTTGAGTTTTCAGCCATTC
>CALEAC010000141.1 GCA_937944095.1 uncultured Saprospiraceae bacterium | reverse complement strand
GAATGGGCGGATGATTAAGAATGTGCAGGATGTCCATAGTGACATGCACGAAATTAACCTCTCAGGACTACCTGCTGGTATGTATAATGTGGAGTATGTACCTAAGGATAATAACAAGCGACTGATATATACGAGGCAAGTGGTGAAATTATAATAGGTAGGAATCGAAATACCTAGTACTGATGCTACACAACTGCTTCCATGATAAATCACTAGTGCTTTGCTATACTCTAACAGAACTGTCTCAGGAATAGCTGTGCTGACGCTCTGTAATCGAAAAAAAAAGAGGCCTGATATTTCTACCAGACCTCAGTTTATACTTATTGTTTATTACTTAGTGATGATGACTTTCTTAATGGAAATCTTATCCTTAGTTCGCAGTTCTACGAGATATATGCCATTCGGTATGTCGGTTAGATCTAACTTCTTATCGAGCGTTCTTAACTGATCTGAAGTTGACAATAGTCGTTCGCCAGTGATGCTGATTAGTGACAGTTGTACTTGCAGCTGACTTTCAAATTCAGCTGTTACATAGAGTTCTGTGGTCGCTGGATTAGGAGAAACAACATACGAACTAAGTCCATCTATTTCATGACTATTAGAAGTACCTTGTATTACAAATGTTTCCGAATAACTACATAGGTTCTCATCAGTAACACTGACAGTATATTCACCTCTTGCTAAGTCTGTTCTTGTCGTCGCTGTAGCCCCATCTTCCCAGAGCACTGTGTACATACCTGTGCCACCCGAGATATCAAGAGAAATGCTGCCTGAATCTTGGCCAGCTGGAGAATTCTCAATTGTCGGATTAAGTGCAATAGCTGATGGCTCTATGATATCGATAGACAGCAGCAGTTCATTGCCGACTTCATCCTGTACTATTAGTTGATAAGTGCCTGCGGGTAGCCCTTGAGCAGTATCATCTGTACCTATATTATCTGTCCAATTGTATTGATATTCCCCTAAGCCGCCTATGACGCCTACCATGATCTGTCCATCAGCAGCGCCATTACAGCTGACATCTGTGGTTGAGCTACTCACTTCCATTTGATTAAAGACGACAATCTCTTGGCAGGTTTGGGATGTACCACAATCATTAGTAGTCTCTATACAGACGAGGTAATAACCGGCTGTACTATAAAGGTAATTTGGATCTAATTCTATACTCGTATTGCCATCTCCGAAATCCCAAACGACAGCGTAATCATTACCTAGTGTCTGATCCGTAAAACTGACTGAAAGATTATTCTGTGTAAATTCAAATGCGGCAGTTGGTAGCTCACTGCTATCAGCAGAAACTGATATTATCTGAGAACTCGTACAGCCATTATTACCTAATACTGTTGCCATATAAGAGCCACTCTGAGACACAACAAGATCTTCTGTATCACTCAGTATAACGCCAGACTCGTTAGTCCAACTTACTGAATTGGTTGCATCAGCAAGCACGAGATCTATTGTGACCTCCGCATTGTTACAATTGAGTTCCTGAGGCTGAGTTATACTGAATTGTGGTAATCCGGTGTTTGCAGTTACAACGACTGAACTTTGAGTTTCGCAGCCATTTGCAGAAGTGATGTAGGCCGTGTAAGTTCCACTGTCGCTTACGCTGAGATCCTCGTTATTGCCGATTATATCACCAGAATCATTAGTCCAATTCACTGTGTTAGAAGGATCATTAAGCATGAGGTCAATAGTCACTTCGGTATTGTTACATGTGAGTTCAGCTGGTTCTAAGATCGTGAATTGCGGTACGTCAGTGTTTGAAGTAACAGTGACTGAACTCTGTGTCTGACAGCCATCTGAGTTAGAAACATAAGCCGTATATGTTCCAGCATTGACCACATTGACATCCTCTGTATTAGCGATGTTAATGCCATTATTATCATACCAATTAACGGTGTAGCCAGGCAAATCCACTTGCAGGTCAAGCATGACTTCAGGTCTATCACAAGTAAGCGCTTCAGGCTTACTAATACTGATTGCTGGCAGCGCGTTTTCTATAATGGTATACGTTTCTTGTTGCGCACAGCCTGTATTTTGATCTGTAACGGATAGGGTTACATCTGCGACCATGGATAGGTCAATACATGATTGACTTCCTAGGCTAGTTCCATTAATAGACCAGCTATAGGTCATGTCTACAATATTAGAATGACAGATAGTCGTCATAGAACCGGGACAGAAGTCTAGATCACCCATCAGACTTACCTGTGGTAAGGCCATCGTCACTGTGGTTACACTCTGAGAAACAGAACAACCTGTGAGTGTGTCAGTTACCGTTGCAGTGAGTGTTTGGGCCTCCGTTATGTTTATACAGTTTTCGTAACTGCGATTGTTCCCAGGTAAGTTCCATTCTGCTACTTGGTGAGGTAAGAGTGATAGACAAAGGTCTGTACTTTCTAGCTCACAAAATTCTGGTGATCCACTGATACTTAGGATAGGTAAGGTGACCTCAGTCACAGTAACAGTAGTCGTTGATATACATCCATTCTCATCATTGTAAATCTCTAGTGTATAATCGCCTGTCATTGTTGCTACGATGACTAAAGAGTCTGTAGGGCCTTGTATGTTGCCATTACTTGTTGTCCAGTTATATTCATATTGTGGGCCGACTGATGAGCCGGCTGCAGAGACGGTGCTGGTAGAACTATTGCAGTCGATCTGATTAGCTGTCGAGACAGTTATTGCTGGTGTCTGAGTATCACTGAATATCTCTATCATATCAGTTTCGAAGCAGTCACTATCTTCTCGTTGTACTTCTAATATGTAAATACCTGCCTCTGTTACTTCTAATGATGGTGCATAGCTTAGAATTAGACCTTCTTCATCAGACCAGATATAGTCAATATCATTGCCTTCTGATGATCCATCAGAATAGAGTGAAATAGAGGTGTTCATACAAGACAATTCACTTTCTTCAGATGACACGATAGCAACAAGTTCGTCTTCTGATTCTATTTCAAATTCAATGTAAGCTTCGCAATCATTATTATCGATAATCAAGACTTCATAATAGCCTGGTAATAAGTCTATATCATCGTCGTCATAGTCTTCATCTTCAATAATATAGGTGAACGGTGGTGTGGCACCTTCTAAGTAGAACTCTACAAGACCAAATTCTTGTGGACAAGGTGCAGCCGTAAGATCGTAGTCTATTTCTAATTCTTCTGGCCCAAAGACTTCAAAGATATCTACCAATTCACAATCTGTATCTTCATCTATAATCGTGACCTCATATTCTCCTGGACCCAATTCTTCGATGAAACTTTCGTCGCCACCGTTACTCCATTCGTATGAAAAATCACCTGAGCCACCTTCTACAAATATTTCGATGTACCCTTCTTCTGAATCAAAACAGAAAACCTCCTCTATTTCGTAGTCATCGATATACATTTCTTCTCCATCTTCATCACCTTCTATTTCTATAGGCCCTATAACCACTTCAAAATCGCCATTACCAGAAAGGTTGTCATCAGTAATCGTCACGAAGTATTCTCCACCGGGGAGACCATATAAATCTTCAGTTGTTTCACCATTAGACCACTCGAATTCTAATTCACCTTCACCTTGGAATGGATGTAAGTCAATAAAGCCATCACCACAGCCTGTGCCACCTTCTTCCCAAGTGCTATTGTATAGCTGAAAAGTATAAGCGCCCCAAGAAGTCAGGTCCTCGTAAGTAGTATTACTCCCAGTAAACGCTTTGACTTGTTGGTTAGGTGAAATGACGTACATCGTCGGTAATACTGTGACTGAATAATCACCTGCAATATCTGATGCTTCACTAGAAGGCGGATTTGCTAATGGGAAATCGACGCCACTTGACCAGTCACCAAACGTTGAATTATTGCAGCCATTAGAACCAAAGAAGCAGTTTTGATTCGTAGCGGCGTCTACTTCTATAAGCAAGGTGATGACCATATCTTCGCCACTAGGGCCATAATCTGACCAGATATCATCTAATACCCCATCCTGATGGAAGGACCAACAAGGGCCGCACCAGGTCGCAGACATGTCCACTATAACAGAGTATCCCTCATCGAGATAATCATATAGATTGTGTACTTGACCATCGATATCAGTCACTGTGAAATCTGCGGCACTGTCTCCATCACCGAGTGTGGCAAATAAGTTGACAGAACTCAAAAGGAATAAAAAAGGTAGAATGTACTTCATAGCAAGTAGTTAGACATTAAAGCTAACGATTATATATGAAATACGCTGGCGCGAAGACAGGATTTTTGTCTGCTTAGGGCTTCAGAGAAACAACAAGCTATTTGAACCCTTTCATGTTAGGGAGGTTACCCATATTCTGCATCATCTGATTCATTTGGGCCATGCCTTTTCCTTTAGACATCATGTGCATCATTTTACGCATCTGGTCGAATTGTTTGATGAACATGTTGATCTCATGAATATTACGCCCACAGCCTTTAGAGATTCTCTTTTTTCTACTCATATTAAGGGTCTCCGGATTGGATCTTTCTGCAGGGGTCATGGAGAGTATTATGGATTCTACTTTGGAGAAGGCGGAATCATCTATATCTAGATCTTTGATTTTACTCATACCGGGAATCATGCCTAATAGCGATTTGATATCACCCATCTTTCTGATCTGATTGAGCTGACCTAGGAAATCATTGAAGTCGAATTTGTTCTTCTTGATTTTCTTTTCTAAGCGCTTAGCTTCGACTTGGTCGAATTGATCTTGGGCTTTCTCGACGAATGAGACGATATCACCCATACCTAGGATACGCTGGGCCATTCTATCTGGATGAAAGACATCCAAATCACCCATTTTCTCTCCTGTACTGACGAACTTGATAGGCTTACCAACAGTATACTTGACAGAGAGGGCGGCGCCACCTCTTGTATCACCATCTAGCTTAGTGAGTACGACACCATCATAATCTATGACTTCATTGAAGGCTTTAGCCGTATTGACCGCATCTTGGCCGGTCATGGAATCGACGACGAACATGGTTTCTGTAGGTGTAATTGCTGTTTTGATGGCGGATATTTCCTTCATCATCGCTTCATCTACAGCTAGACGACCTGCTGTATCCACTATGAGCACATTGTAATTGTTCTTCTTGGCAAATACAGTTGCGCTCATAGCGATATCGACCGGATTTTTGTTCTCTAGCTCCTTGTAGATATCGACACCGATTTGTTCAGCTATGACTGATAGTTGATTGATTGCTGCAGGTCTATATACATCACAGGCAGCTACCAGTACTTTTTTATTTTTCTTATCCTTCAGATACTGGGCTAGTTTTCCTGTAAAGGTAGTCTTGCCACTACCCTGAAGTCCAGCTATGAGCACTATACCTGGATCCCCCTTGACATTGATGCCAGCGGATTGCCCACCCATAAGCTCGATCATGTTATCCATAACAATCTTAGTCATGAGTTGACCTGGCTTGACGGCTTTGAGGACGTTGCTTGATCCAAGTGCCTCTTCTTTGACCTTGTCTGTAAACTCCTTAGCTATTTTGTAATTGACATCTGCTGCGACAAGTGCTCTTCTAATTTCCTTAATGGATTGAGCAACATTAATCTCGGTTAGCTTGCCATCACCTGATAAGCCTTTGAAGGCAAGATCTAATTTATCACTTAAACTCTCGAACATGTTTCATCTTTAGGTGCGCAAAATTAATAAATTAGATGCTGGTATATCTGTATCAGCTAACTTCACTTATTAAGGACAGGATGCTTAATTTTGTTGTCTTATTAGATTAATAGTTAATATGTTCATTGGATTAGTTAAGATATTATGTCTTCTTAAACTTGTAGTGGTTGAGACCAATGACGCTATGACCTCTAATACAGATATTCCCTTCATTTCAGATATTAATGTTACTGTGACACCACAGATTGGTGAAGTTATAGACAGTTACAATGGGATCAATGTCTACTTCAATGGAGACCAAGCGAATGTTTTTGGACGGGCGCTGACCCATGACAACTATAATCTAGGTCTGAAGTATCAGTGTGTAGAATATGTCAAGCGGTTCTATTACATCCA
>CALEAC010000140.1 GCA_937944095.1 uncultured Saprospiraceae bacterium | reverse complement strand
ATAATCATAGTTAGCAATACCTCCGAACCATGATGCGTGCATTGCTGATACCTGAGCTGGACTCTCGATCTGAGCCAAGCCAGCTGGATTCCAGTATGCAGCTGTAATGTCATCTACCGTCGATGTGACAGAACCAAACATGCCATGGGCTTTAGCACCTACGCCGATATTTAGAAATTCGTTGACGAATTTTAGACCAGTCTGAGCATGATTGGGGACAGCAAACGCCAATACCAGTAAGGCAGTTGCTAGACTTTTGATAAGCAGTTGAGGTTTCATCTATTAAATATATTAAATTTTAGTCTTATATGTAAGACTCTATTGTACAGTTACTTAAAGCTAGGTCGTGGGATAGATGGGTAGATAGAATGGAAATGCAAATATATAACGCAATTATGATTCCTGAATTATCTTTTTTGCAGATAGTCCGATTAATTGTTAGCTAGCTGACTAGACTTTTGTGTAGCTAGCTGAAATTAGTTGAAAACGGCCTGTAAGAATTCTTGATATATGCCTAAGTCATCTGACCTTCGGGATCCGACACCCTTACATCTCTTGTCCATGATGTGAATCGCTTTGAGCGCCCGATGGACTTGCTCCAGTGTGAAATTATGAGCAGCCCTTTTGTATTCTGCAACAAAAAAGGGGTTGACCTTAAGCTTAGAAGCTAGGGTCCGATTATCAGCTGATTCGAATTTCTTAGCGACAAATAGCTTAGAGAAGTAGTTATATAGGGCACCTATATTCATCTGAATGGGATGCGACTTACTATTCTTAGAGAAGTAGGTGACGATTTTATAGGCTTTGACCTTATTGCGATGCCCGATAGCTTTTTGCAATTCGAAGACATTGTGGTCCTTACTGATGCCGACATAGGTTTCTACCTGCTCTTTGGTCACGACAGAACTTGGAGCTAGATTAAGGGTCAGTTTTTCTATTTCATTGGCAATCTTTGACAAGTCATTACCTAAGTTTTCAGCAATCGAGTAGGCAATCTCATCTGGTATGGTGAGTTTCTTCTCACGTGCCATTTGTTGGATGAGTCCAGGCACCTTGTCATCATAGATACGAGGTGCATCGAGGATAGTCGCATTCTTCTTAAGTGCAGTCCAGAGTTTCTTCTTACGCTTATCTAATTTTTTGTGCTTATGAGCTATGGCAAGTATTGTTGTCTCTGCAGGCGTCTCAAAGTAGGGTAGAAGGGACTCCAAGGAAGACATGTTTTGGGCTTCCTTGACGATGACCACTCTATACTGAGACATCATCGGAAATTGGCGCGCCTGGTCCATGACTTGTTTGAAGTTGGTCTCCTTGCCATACATGACAACCTGATTAAATGATTTTTCGCCTTCCGGCAAAATCGACTGCTCTATCTGATCGATGATAAGGTCGATGAAATAGGGTTCCTCAGATTGTAAAAAGTATATCGGTGCGTACTTCTTTGCAGCTATGTCCTTCAGTATGTCTTTATAAGTCAATGGCAAGTTTGTTAGGTAAGCTTAGAGCAGGGCTGCTCCTAGGACACCGGAGCTATCTCCATGATGTGGTTTTACAAATAGGGTTTCTAGAGAATCATTGAAGACATATTTTTTGAGCTGAGCGACACCTTCAGTATAGAGTGAGTCGATATTACTTAACCCTCCGCCTATCAGCACATAATCAGGATCCAGGACATTGATCAAACTTGATAGACCTTTGCCAAAAAAATGATGCAATCGATCTATTGTCTGTTGTGCATATGGATCTTCGGTCATACCGACAATTTCTGCCATCGATTTATGAGCACCACTTAAGCTGTGATAGAATCTTTGTAGTGAGGGTCCTGAGATGATTGTCTCCACACAACCAACCTGCCCACAATAGCAATCACCACCCGAGGGGTCGAGTATGTTGTGTCCCCATTCGCCACCGATGCCATGTCTCCCTGTAATCGGTCGGCCATTAATGATGACACCACCGCCGACGCCGGTCCCAAGTATCAGTCCTAAGATCACAGAAGACGGCTCTACGCCCTGAGAGAATAGGTAATTGGCCTCTGACATAGCAAAGCAATTAGCATCATTTTCTATCTTGATCGGAAAGCCTAGACTCTTTTCTAGATCTTTCTGGAAGGGCTGGCCATTGAAGCAAACTGTATTGCTGTTCTTAAGCGTCTGACTAGCTGGATCAAGGCGGCCAGGTGTACCGATGCCTAGCCCACCACAACTAATACCAGAGGCTTCCTCCATCTCTCTGACTAAGGCTGTAATCTGCGTGATGACGTGCTGGTAACCCTGATCTGCTTCTGTTGCTTTACGCTGTCTTAGAATGATCTGATTAGCATTATCGTTATCGAGAATCACACCTTCTATCTTAGTGCCTCCTAAGTCTATGCCCCATAGATACTTGCTCATAATAGTCTCATGTCATATGATGTAAAGCACTAAGTTACAAGCTCTCAGGTAGATGCCTAATGCGCTAAGATCTTTTTATGAATTTGGCCGCGATAGTCAGAGAAATCAAGCTTAATCCCTATTTTTAAGTATTTATCTACTAAGTAGGGGCCTTAGCTCAGTTGGCTAGAGCGCTTGACTGGCAGTCAAGAGGTCAGGGGTTCGACTCCCCTAGGCTCCACTTTTAACAGGCCTTATTTTGATCTGAGATTATTGACTTAGATGTAAGATGGAAACAGTATAGAGTACTTTCATCTATCAAATCAAAGAGCCATCTTCTCGATTTATTGCTGGCTCTTTTTTCCTAATCTTCAAAGTCATATACCAGTAGATACTTGTGATCTGCAGTATAAACGCATACGACAGAAGAAGGCAATAAATACCTCAGCAGGTGGCTCAATGAGCCCTATACGCACAGAGTGTCTAGAGGTGTGGGTATGCTATCAGCGCAACGCCACGACGTCAGTTTACTCTAATTGAGACATTACTAAATATCTGTTAAGACTTAGGTGAGCTATAAGTTGATGTTTATTATATATAATTTTGTGCTCGAAAAGAGATAGTTCTTTTGATTTTAATTTTGAAATTGTATCAAGAAAGGTGGAGGGATAGGCCCTACGAAACCTTAGCAACCCTTGCTCATTACGAGACCGAGAAGGTGCTAATTCCTGCTACGCGTCGTAGCGAGATATATATGACTTTAGATTGTTTCCTTACAATCTTTCTTTCTTTTTCCTGATACATTTATTAATAACAAGTAGAAAGCAGCAGATTAAGATCTGTGTTGGCTATTAGTACTATTTAGGAAAAGATGGACAAACACAAATTCGAAACCTCCGCAATAAGGACGCAACTCAGTCAGACGGCACACAAGGAACATTCAGCACCTTTGTTTTTAACTTCGAGTTTCACTTTTGACTCAGCAGAAAAAGGCGCTAGAATTTTTAAGGGTGAGCAAGCAGGGAATCTATATTCTAGATTTTCAAATCCCAATACTGAAGAATTAGCTAACAAACTCTCTGAGATGGAGGGCACCGAAGCAGGGATGACAACAGCCTCTGGCATGGCGGCCGTATTTACAAGTATGGCAGCATTGCTTCAGTCTGGAGATCATATTATATCCTCTAAGTCCATCTTCGGTAACAGCATCTACATCTTGGATCAAATCCTCCCGTCATGGGGCATAGAGGTCAGCTACGTAGATATCCATGACAAAGAAGGCTGGACAAAAGCATTTAGAAAAAACACAAAAATGCTCTACCTCGAAACACCTTCTAACCCTACCCTGCAAACTGCAGACCTTGGATATATCGGCGCACTCTGTCAGCAGCATAAGGTTATCTTTTCTGTAGACAATTGTTTTGCAACGCCCTACTTACAGCAGCCTACTTTATTTGGTGCTGATCTGATTATTCACTCTGCTACGAAGTATATAGATGGGCAAGGACGTGTGCTTGGTGGGGCAATCTTGGGTAAAAAAAATCATGTAAGTAAGTGCTATGATTTTGTAAGAAGAACAGGCGCTGCCTTATCGCCCTTTAATGCCTGGGTGCTATCTAAAAGTCTAGAAACCTTAGCCCTGAGGATGGATAGGCACTGTGCCAATGCCGCCACCCTAGCCGACTTTCTAGCAGAGCAAGCAGATTTCAGTTCTGTCATCTATCCGCATCATCGCTCATACCCCCAGCTCGATCTTGCAAAAAAACAAATGGCGCAAGGCGGTGGTTTGGTAGGCTGTGAAATAAAAGGAGGTGCAGCCAGAGGCGCTCGATTTATCAACGCCTTACAACTACATTCTAAAACAGCCAACCTCGGGGATAGTCGTAGTATCGCCACGCATCCTGCCTCTACGACACATTCTAAACTAACTGAGGCGCAACAGTTGGACATAGATATAACCCCTGGTTATCTGAGGTTTTCTGTGGGACTGGAACACATCGATGATATAATAAAGGATATAGATCAGGCTCTACATCATTCTAGAAACTAAGCTCTACCAAGAAGAAAATGAATCAAATAAAAATACACAAGTGCAAGAATGATTTCTACTTAGAGTCGGGAGCTAGTATTAGTAATCTACAAATTGCTTATCACACCTATGGAAAGATTAATGCTGCAGAGGACAATATCATCTGGGTATTCCATGCCCTAACAGCTAGCAGTGATGTGCTAGACTGGTGGCAGGGATTATTCGGAGAGAAAGACCTCTTCTCACCTGAGCGATACTTTATCATTTGTGCCAATGTGCTGGGCTCACCTTATGGTTCTACGCAACCTAGTTCCTTAGATTTTCCTCAGTTTTCAGTTCGAGATATCGTCGCTGCTCATTATCTACTAGCTAAGGAACTTGGCATTGTTAAGATTAGTGTTGCCATCGGAGGCTCCTTCGGTGGAAATCAGGCACTCGAATTTGCCTACGGTTTTGAAGGTCAGATAGCTAAGCTGATTCTCGTTGCTTCTTCAGCCAAAGAGTCCGCCTGGTCGATTGCAGTGCACGAAACCCAACGTATGGCTATGCGTAGTGATAAGACTTTTGGTCAGGCGCAGGGCGGAAATGAAGGTATGGCTGCAGCACGAGCAATAGGCATGCTGACCTATAGGACATCTGAGGCGTTTATAGAGACACAAACTGACCAGCAGGACAAGTTGGACGACTTCAGAGCATCTTCTTACATTCAGTACCAGGGTGAAAAATTCATCAAACGATTCAATGCCCTCTCATACTATTACTTAAGTAAGTGTCTAGATACACATAATGTAGGTAGGGTGAGAGGAGGTGTACAAAAAGCACTGGAAAAAATCACAATTCCTACCTTGGTTATAGGTATAGATTCTGATCTGCTTATACCACCAGCTTTACAAGAGGAAATGGTAGCTTACCTGCCCAATGGTATTTACAAAAAAATAAAATCTGAATTTGGCCATGACGGTTTCTTAGTGGAGACAGAGAAAATATCTTCCCTTATTTCGGAATTCCTTAACACTAAAAAACTAAACCGATCAGTTTTGAAGTTTGGGGGCTCTTCATTGAAAAACGGAACACCCATAACAAGGTCATTAGCTATCATAGAAAGAGCAGCAGATAAGCAGCCTATTGTGCTGGTCGTATCAGCTAGAGGAAAGACAACTGATTCTTTAGTACAGACTTATGAACATGCTGTAGCAGGAGAAGACTTTAGTGACGAGCTTGCTGAATTGATTAAATATCAAACGGCTATAACTGATGATGTAGATTTTGGCAAATACAAAAAGAAGCTACACGACATCTTAGCAGCTGTAAAAACATTAGGGACGGAGGTTCCTTCTGCTAGAGATAAAATTCTAGCCCAGGGTGAGTTAATGAGTGCAGAAAGCATAACAGCCGCACTGGTGTCTAAAGGCAGACCAGCTGTTTTTGTTGATTCTAGAAGACTCATAGTTACCCATCTCTCAAAAGGAGAAACGACTGTAGATCATCATGAGTCACGACGAAGAACACAAGCTTACTTTTCCAAACTTGATCCTGAGGTCATTCCTGTAGTTACAGGTTTTATAGCAGCAGACGAGAAGGGAATCACTACTAATCTGGGTCGAAATGGTAGCAACTATTCTGCAACTCTGATCGCCACTTACATTTCGGCCTCAGAAGTGCAAAACTGGACAGATGTAAACGGGGTATATAGTGCCCATCCAAAGTATGTAAAAACTGCAGTACAGATACCGCAACTTAGTTACAGAGAAGCGAACGAACTTGCAAATTTTGGAGCTAGCGTCCTGCATTCGAAAACAATTCTGCCACTGATGAAAACGAATATTCCGTTGAAGATTTACAATAGCTATTCTGATGATCCTGTTGGTACTCTAATAAATAAGACTGGTTCTGGCAAAGGGATTAAGGCCATTTCGCTGATCGAAAATGTTTCTCTAGTTAGCATAGAAGGGATGGGGCTTTCTGGAAAGGTCGGCATAGATTCTAGAATATTTTCTGCACTAAGTAACAATAATATTAGTGTAAGATTAATCTCTCAGGCTTCCTCTGAACGGGACATAGGTTTTGTTATAAATTCCGATGTGGCCCTTGTCGCTGAGCAATTGCTTAGAGAAGAATTCCAAGAAGAAGTACTCAATGATGATATTTCAAATATCAAAGTTAATAGTCGTATTGCGATTATCGCCATAACAGGCAGGCATAATTACGCTTTAGAAAAAGCGGTAGAGGGCTTAAGAAGGAATAAAATCTGGATTCATCTTTTCAGTAATAGTATATCTGGAGAAAATATCTCATTGGTCATCTCTAGCCAACATGCGCATAAAGCATTGAATATCGTGCACGAATATGTTTTGGCTAAGGCCAAATAAGATGAATTTTGTCTCATTTTAAAGTCTATCTTGCTATAAGATACACCTGTGTATTCTATGGAAATATAAGTAGGAGAAGCAGTATGATTAATTCAATGCTGTCTGGGAATTTGTCATGGCCATTCTTATTATAGCACTCGCTCTCTTTCATATGACGTCGTTGAGATTTTGAGTTCTTTATTGATTTCCTCCAGTAAGCTATTATCTCCTGTTGCTATAGCAATCTGCCGCATGCCCTTAAGCGTCATTAATCTCCTTGGGTGCTTTATAAGACAGGCACGGTATGCGGCTAATGCTGCTTCGTAGTTCTTGTCTTGCATCAGTGCTTCTGCATAGGTTTCCTGTACAGGTTTAAATATATGTGGTGGGCCAAAGTTGTAAGTAAGTCTATCTTCTATCGCAACAGCTTGCTCTAATGCGACTAACATTTTTGATTTCGAGCCTTGGAGCTGATGGAGCGCTGCTTCTAATTGCATTACCATAATCGTTACCATATCGATGTCTATCTGAGTAGGTGGGACATTCGGATTGCCACTAGAGCTGCACATCGGATTAGCGGTTTGATTGAGGTCAAGGCTGGCTGTGTATTTATCCTTTTTGAGTTGTTGGATGATATTAGAAAGTGCAACTTGGTCTTTAGTATGGACTGCTTTCATACCTTCTAGATAGGCATAGGCGCCTCTCTTCAGTATGTGTAGATCTTCTATTCGGATGGGCCAATCAGCGATCGGACCACTCCAAGTATTTGTTTCCACCATATGAGCACCTTTCATATCTACGAGATAGGAGCGAGCTAGTGGTGTGGGTTTT
>CALEAC010000139.1 GCA_937944095.1 uncultured Saprospiraceae bacterium | reverse complement strand
TATATTCATAGGTATTATTCAGGATTGGTTATTTGTCCGTCTGGATAGAGAGCTCTTCCCACATAAGTACCAGATCAAGGATGCGAAGAAGTACGGTAAGCTAGATGAGACTTCTATGATAGAAACCATCTTCGACTTTGCGTTTAAGTCCTTCGTTTGGTTAGCCTTAGGCATCTATATCATCTTATCTCTTAACGAGTTTTTCGGTTTCTTAGGTGGGATTAAATTGATAGACTACCTCTTTGGCGAAAGCTGCTGGGCCTTCCATACCTTAATGATTTCTATCATCGCTTATAAGATTAATAAGTGGTATACCAAAAGAGCCAAAGCCACTCGTTCTGTACAACCACAAACCGCCGCATAGATGTTCAACGATAATCCAAATCAGAATAATATAGTCGAGCTGAGAGGTATCTCACAGAGTTATGACGGTGGACAGAACTGGATCATGCAGGATCTAGATCTACTCATAGAAGATAAGCCAGACCAAGGACAATTCGTTGTGATTCTAGGCATGTCAGGGAGTGGTAAGTCCACACTCCTAAGATATATCGCTGGCCTACAACAACCAACCAAAGGCCAAGTACTCATCAATGGGAAGCCCTCTGAGGAAGCAGAAAGAGTAAGTATGGTCTTCCAGCAATATTCTTCTCTACCATGGAAAACGGTGATGGAGAATGTGGCCTTAGGCTTAGAATTCCAAGGGGTCTCCAGATCAGAACGAGAGGATAAGGCCATGGAGTTGATTCGCTTAGTCGGACTAGAGGGGCATGAAAATAAATTTGCGCAGTATCCAACGTTGTCTGGCGGTCAGTTACAACGAGTCGCAATTGCAAGAAGCCTATTAGCTAACCCTAAGATTCTCCTGATGGATGAGCCTTTCGGTGCGCTAGATGTGAAGACGCGTCTGACAATGCAAGATTTGCTAACAGACATCTGGCGGAAGTTCCAGTCGACGATTGTCTTTGTGACGCATGATATATCTGAGGCTGTCTATCTCGCAGAAGATATCTACATTCTAAAATCTCAACCGAGTAAAATCGTAGAGCACATCACCATCAATCTCCCATTAGAGCGTAATAGACTGATCAAGCGAAACGAACAATATCTAAAGCTGGTCCATGAAGTAGAAGACAAGATGGTTGCAGTTTCTGAAATGTAAACCGTGTCGGATTCTTTACATAATATTAATCCTGGGTACAGAAGACATGCGCCACTACAACTTTCTATAGCTGAGTGCTTGGCTGCTTATCGATCCAGTAAGCAGATACTTAGTTATCTCATATCTAAGGCTGAGAGCCATAAAGAAAGAGATGCCGCTTTCCTGGTAGAGTTCATCCAGCAGCTCCATCCATATAACAAAACGAAGACGAGACGTATCGCGATATCAGGTGCCCCTGGTGTCGGGAAGAGCACCTTTATCAATGCTTATGGCCATCAACTCTTAACTAACAAAAATAAAATAGCCATCTTACCTGTCGACCCGACCAGCGGTATCAGCAAAGGCAGTATTCTAGGTGATAAGACCAGGATGGAAGACCTGACTGCCCATCCAGCCGTATTCATCAAGCCGATGGCCTCTGCATTAGCCCTAGGCGGTGTTGCGCCTGCAACTCATCTAGCCATACAATTTTGTGAAGCAGCTGGTTATCAGACCATTATCGTAGAAACAGTCGGTGTCGGCCAGTCAGAATATGAAGTCAGAAAGCTCGTCGACATGTTCATCCTATTACAGCAGCCTGGTGGCGGGGATGAGTTACAAGGTATCAAGAGAGGCATCATGGAAATCGCAGACCTCATCGTCGTATCTAAGGCAGATGGTGATCTACAAGATATCGCTCAGCGGTCGAGGAAGGCCTATGCTAATGCCTTACATCTGTCAGCTGCTAGAGAGACAGGCTGGGTGACGCCAGTGCTTGCTTATTCTGCGCTGAGGCCTGATACAGTACTTGACTTAGTTAAAGAGGTGAATAGATACTTCGTAGAAATGAACCAAACTGGTCATATAGAGCGTCTACGACAGCAACAAGAAGAAGGCTTTTTTGCGGATCAAGCAAAGAAGATGATGTTACGCCGGCTTTTGGCGCAGCCAGAAATAGACCAATTATTCCAAGAGCTAAAGGCAGATGTTGGATCCTATAAATTGACGGCCTTAGAGGCGCTAAACAGACTAGAGAAGAAAGTGAATGAGAGTCGCTAAACTTATATTTTTTATACTGTGCTTAGGTCATGGGCTTTCGGGTATTGCTGAGATGGATACCCTAGGGTTCGTCTCTCCAGTGAAGCATACGATACAGCTCACAGGTAATTTCATGGAGCTGAGGCCCAATCACTTCCATGCCGGCCTAGATATCAAATCCACTCAGGGCGTGGTAGGGGACCCCATCCACTCGATACAGGATGGTTATATTTCTAGAATCAAGGTTCAGAGCGGTGGCTATGGTAATGCACTATATATCGATCATCCTAGTGGACATACTTCGGTATATGCTCACTTGGATGAATATATACCAGAGATTGCTGAATTGCTCAACTCTGTTCAATATAAAGTAGAATCCTATGAGATCGATATCTATTTACCAGATTCCCTTATCAGAGTTGTGCAAGGTCAGAAAA
The DNA here is from genome assembly GCA_937944095.1 of uncultured Saprospiraceae bacterium. Classification (GTDB taxonomy): domain Bacteria; phylum Bacteroidota; class Bacteroidia; order Chitinophagales; family Saprospiraceae; genus RFSX01. Next base: position 1,598 of record CALEAC010000139.1, on the reverse strand, counting down.
TAGGGACGATGGGTAATTCCGGCCGTTCCTTTGGCCCACATTTGCATTTTGAGATAAGAGAAAGTGAGACAGAAAAACCACTTAATCCGGAGCTGTTCGGTATAGGGCCCGAGGATACTTCTGCACCAGTATTGCAGTCTCTGCAGATACACTCCCTGAGTGAGGAACAAGAAGTCGTCGCTAAGAGTATCAAATACTTCAATCCGAAAAAGAAAAAATACACCTTACATCAGGACACCATTATTGTCAACTCTAAGCAAGTGGGGCTGGCTCTGGAAATGTTTGACAGGATGGATGGGTCATGGAATAAGAATGGCATCTACGGCTTCCAACTAAGGATCGATGATAAGCCACATTTTGCCTGGAAAGCAGATGAATTCTCCTTCGATGAAACACGCCTCATCAATGGTTTCTGGGATTATGAAAGTCAGCATAAGCATGGACAGAAAGTCTATTTGCTCTATCGACTATCCTGTAATCCATTTTCCTATTATGCTTCTGATAGCAATGGACTGATAGAATTAGATACCGAGAAGTCACGAGAAGTCGAGATCATAGTCATCGATGCCAAGAAGAATCGCTCTACAGTCAAGTTTTTTATAAAAGCCGATACCTATAGGACAATGGCCTCTGATGTCTTGGACTGTGATAGTGTCTATTTCAATCAATCCACTGACTTCAAGGTGAGTATTCCACAAGGCGCCTTCTATTCGCCAAACGAAGTTGCATATAGCGAGGGTCACTCTATGATACTGGGACAACAAGTAAAGTTTCTAACTATCAATGACCCAGGGACACCGATAAAGAAGAAAATAGAGTTAAAAGCACCGATTCCTCCGGGTTATGACGGCAAGTGGATCTTCGCGACGACAGATAGTAAAGGTCGTTATTTGAATTTCGGTGGGGATACCATCGGGGGCAGTTTTGTATGTAGAATCGATCAGTTAGGTACTTATTACCTGCTTAGAGATACAGAAGCACCAGATATTAAGGTCATCCAGATCAGTAAGAATCTCAGTAAACCGTGGAAATTCAAGGTCGTAGATGCATTCAGAGATGATGGCGAAGCCAATGAAATAGGGTATCGAGGCACTATTAACGGCGCATGGATCAAACTGCAGTACGACAAGAAGAATGACTTACTCATTTTTGATGATAAGGAGAGGTTACCTAGCACTGGTCCTATAAGCCTAGAGATAGAAGTGTGGGATCATTGTCACAATATCCAAAAGTATACTAAGTCTTTGTAGTTGATATTTGTTTAACTTATATTGTAATTTGTTAAACAAAATAGGTCGAAATTTGGTTGACCTAGTAAATTATAAGTTATGAAGATTGCAGTGGGTTCAAAAGTGCCAGATTTTAATCTAGAGAATGAGAAGGGTGAGGTCGTATCTTCAAAATCATTATTAGGTAAAAATTATATTCTCTTCTTCTACCCTAAGGATGACTCTCCTGGGTGCACCAAAGAGGCATGTAGTATAAGAGATAACTTCAAGCCGTTAAAGAATGCAGGATACGAGATCTACGGTGTCAGTCCTGATAAGCCTCAGAAACACCAAAAATTCATAGACAAATATGAGTTCCAGTTTTCATTA
>CALEAC010000138.1 GCA_937944095.1 uncultured Saprospiraceae bacterium | reverse complement strand
CGAATCGGAAAGCGTCGTTACGAGCAGACTACAGAAACATTTGTATATAATGCCGTCTCAGAGCTCCTTCAGAATTCGATCAAACACTCTAATGCAACCAGTTGTAAGGTCAGTCTAGAAGAATCCACAACGGATCTGGTTATCTCTCTATCCGATGATGGGACTAATGGAACAATCTACCCTATAAAATATGGGCACGGCCTAACACACATCAACTCACGTGCTGAGGCTCTCGGTGGCCTATTCTCATTCCACCTAGATAACACAGGGGCCTCTGCTGAATTGAGAATTCCTCTGTCCTAAGTCGTTTCTATCTCGATACGCATAATTAGCAACCTCTTCTCAGCTTCCACCGCATGCCAAAATGACATAAATAGGCGCCTTGGCACTAAATTAGACTGATTATAGCTGTCATTGGGCAAGAAAGCAGCTTAAAGCTTATCTTGCGGCACTCTGGATTATTACATTATTCGACTTCCACAGAATAGACTCATATGTTAGGTTTTCTAAAGAAAGTATTCGGTACTAAATACGACAAAGACGTCAAAGCAATACAACCCTACGTCACTAAGACGAATGAATTCTTTGAAGGGTATGCGAGCTTATCTCATAATGAACTTCGTAACAAAACACTGGAGTTCAGGACGCGAATAGCTGACCATTTGTCAGACTTAGATACTCAGATAGCCGAAACCAAACAAGCTGCTAAGGACGAGCAAGACCTAGGCCTCAGAGAAGGTCTATACAAGGAAATCGATGAACAAGCCAAAGAAAGAGATAAGCATCTAGAAGATATCTTACTGGACATCTTACCGGAAGCCTTTGCCGTCGTCAAGGAAACGGCGCGTCGATTCAGTCAGAACCCAGAGATCATCGTCCAAGCTACAGAACTGGATAAAAATCTAGCAGCAAAAAATGATTTTGTCAAAATAGATGGCGACAACGCTGTCTGGAAGAACTCTTGGACAGCAGCTGGAGGGGAAATCACTTGGAATATGGTGCATTATGATGTACAGCTGATAGGTGGTTATGTATTGCACAGCGGAAAAGTCGCGGAGATGCAGACAGGAGAAGGTAAGACTCTAGTCGCCACCCTACCTGCCTATCTCAATGGTCTTTCTGGAAAGGGCGTCCATGTTATCACGGTAAATGATTACCTAGCCAGAAGAGATTGCGAATGGATAGGACCTATATTTCAATTCCTCCATCTAACTGTAGACTGTATAGATAAATATAAGCCACATTCCCCTGAGCGTGTTGCAGCCTATAGAAGTGATATCACCTATGGTACCAATAACGAATTCGGATTCGATTACTTGAGAGATAATATGGTCCGCTCACAGGAAGAAAAGGTCCAAGCTAAGCATCACTTCGCTATGATAGATGAGGTGGATTCTGTCCTGATTGATGATGCACGGACCCCACTAATTATCTCGGGACCAGTACCACAAGGCACTGAAGAACAAGAATATCATGTACTCAAGCCTAAAGTAGAAAGATTGATTGCTGCCCAGAGAAAGAAAGCAACCGACTACTTAGCTACAGCCAAGAAACTCTATGCCCAAGGCAACGATGGCTTCGAAGAAGGAGATGCAGGGATGGCCTTATTCAGGGCTTACCGCTCATTACCTAAGTACAGACCACTAATCAAGTTTCTTAGTGAAGATGGTGTTAGGGCCTTGTTACTCAAGTCTGAGAACTACTACATGGCGGAGCAGAATAAGAACATGCACCTCGTCGATGAAGAATTATATTTCACAATAGATGAAAAAAACAGAGGCGTGGAACTCACTGATAATGGTGTAGAATTCATGTCCAAAGGTGAGAATGACCCAGGTTTCTATGTCATGCCGGACATTGCCAGCGAGATGCAGGAACTCGAAGAAGCAGCTAATTCAGATGGCCGCGATGTCACCGAAGAGAAAGCCACTCTCATACAGGACTACTCTATCAAGTCTCGTAGACTACACGCTGTCAATCAATTACTAAAAGCATATACCCTATTCGAAAAAGAAGAAGAATATGTTGTCATAGATGGTCAAGTTAAGATTGTCGATGAACAAACTGGTCGGATGATGGAAGGTCGTCGATATTCCGATGGCCTACACCAAGCACTCGAAGCAAAAGAAAATGTCAAGGTCGGAGACATCACACAGACCTATGCGACCATCACCCTACAGAATTACTTCAGGATGTACCATAAGCTCGCTGGTATGACTGGTACAGCAGAGACAGAAGCGAGTGAGTTATGGGAGATCTATAAGTTAGATGTTGTAGTTATTCCAACTAACCGTCCGATTGTCAGAGCTGACATGGAAGACCTGGTCTATAAGACCTCTAGAGAAAAATTCAATGCCGTCATCGAAGAAATCCATAGACTGACAGCTGCAGGTAGACCTGTTCTCCTCGGTACAACAACAGTCGATGTCTCTGAAAAACTCAGTCGAATGCTCAATCTTCGTGGAATCAAGCATAATGTCCTGAATGCAAAGCAACACCAACGTGAAGCTGAGATTGTTGCTATGGCAGGACAACCCAGCGCCGTTACCATAGCCACCAACATGGCCGGTAGAGGTACCGATATCAAGATATCAGCTGAAGTCAAACAAGCTGGAGGACTTGCTATCATAGCCACAGAACGACATGATTCTAGGCGAGTAGATAGACAACTTAGGGGACGTGCAGGTAGACAAGGAGATCCAGGTAGCTCCCAATTCTATGTCTCTCTTGAGGATAAACTGATGCGTCTATTTAACTCAGATAGAATATCGAAGGTGATGGATTCTATGGGGCATCAAGAAGGCGAGGTGATCCAGCATAGCATGATTACCAAGTCTATCGAGAGAGCTCAGAAGAAAGTCGAAGAGAATAACTTCGGTATACGTAAGAGACTCCTAGAGTATGATGATGTGATGAACATCCAACGAGAAGCGGTCTATAATAAAAGAAACAATGCCCTCTCCGGTGAGAGACTCTCTGTCGATCTCTATAACATGATAATGTCTCTTACAGAAAGTCTAGTAGAGGACCATAAGCAAGCAGGTGACTTCCAGACATTCCGAACTGATAGTCTGAAGATTCTTTCCATGGAACCAGGCATGGCGGAGGCCAACTTTAACGAAGGGGTTACTTCTGAACTAGTCGCATCTTACCAACAAGAGGTCTTACAGGCTTATGCCAAAAAAACAGAAAAAATCACTGAACTCTTATTACCTATTATCAGGAATGTCCATCAGAGTGAAGGACATAGGTATAAGAGAATCTCTATACCCTATCTCAGTACCTCTCGTGAGCAACCACTGCCGATTGCTGCTGATCTAGAATTAGCAATCAATAGTGAGGGTGCTACGATTATGACTGATATCGAAAAAGCAATTACGCTCGCACTGATAGACGAAAATTGGAAAGAACACCTCAGATCGATGGACGAACTGAAGGATTCTGTACAAGCAGCTTCCTTCGAACAGAAAGATCCACTTGTCGTCTATAAGATGGAAGCCTATAGGTCTTTCGAAGAACTCGTCTATAAAATCAATTATGATGTCATGTCTTACCTCATGGGAGGGAAACTGATGATCGGATCACCAGATGAGGTCCAAGAGGCGAGACAGAAAAAGACTGACTTCAAGCGGGTCCAGACTAATAAAGATCAAGCAGCTCAGCGACGTGCTGCGATGAATGCAGGCCAACAACAAAGAGCTAGACCAGAAACCTTTAAACGAACAGAAAAGAAAGTAGGACGTAATGATGCCTGTCCTTGTGGAAGTGGTAAGAAGTTCAAGCAATGTCATGGCAAATAAGACGTCATTTCCCACCGAGAAATAATTAGTTATGAGCCTAAGACTGCTATATACCCTAATATGCTTCCTATTTGGTCTCCTACCATTGGAGGCACAAGTGACTATATCAGAAGAACCTGCGATTTCAGACCTGATACGTTACTACAAGAGTGAGAACTCTAAGAAGTCCTTTGTAAGGGCGTGGCGTATTCAGATACTGACGACAAATGATCGCCTAGAGATGGAACAGGGGATTAAGAAATTCCAACAACTGTATCCTGGCCTGAACTATGACTGGGAGCATAATCCACCATATTACCAGGTCAGAGTAGGCCATTATGAATTACGAGCTGACTTAGAAGCCGTCTTACTAGAACTTAAGCAGGACTTCCCCTCTGCCCTACCCGTACAGGCTGATATAAGTAAGAGAGCTCTGATCGACTATTGATCTTACTTATAGATAGCAGTTACTCTACTTTCCTATGCTAGCACCCACACAAAGAAATCAAGCATCCATAGACTGGATACTATTCAGTGTGTTTTTTGCTATCGTATTAGTGGGTTGGCTTATGCTCTATGCTGTTAGCTATGACGGCGATGGCGGTTTATGGTTCAGCTTCGATTCTATCATCGGTCGGCAGACTATATGGATCGGCCTTGCGATTGTTTGTTTCATCGTCGTGTTGTCATTAGACTGGCGGATATGGAGTTCCCTAGCTTACCCTATATATATTATCACGGTCATATCATTGATTGCGGTCTTGGTCTTCGGCAAAGAAGTCAAAGGGGCCAGCTCTTGGTTCAGTGTGTTCGGCTACTCTATACAGCCCTCAGAATTTGCTAAGTTAGGTACAGCACTTGGTCTGTCTGCCTACTTAGGTCAGACTAACATCAATATCAATCAGTTCGGTAAGTTACTGATTGCTGGATTTATCTTTATCTGTCCAGCCTTCTTCATTTTTCTACAACCAGACGCAGGTACAGCAATGATCTTTGTCTCCTTCCTAATCCCTCTATATAGAGCTGGATTGAATCCGATTATCTATGTCCTTACACTGTCCGTTATATTCATCACCTTAGGCTCACTGCTCTGGTCGCCTTATTTGATCTTGTTATTCATTCTCATTGCAATCTATCTAGTCTGGGTGTATCCTAGCAAGAATAGTCGTATACCACTAAGTTTACTCTTACTGCTTTCTCTATTCACAATAGCCAGTTACAACTTCGTAGATTATAGATACCTACTCCTAATAATACTGTGTTCTGGGTTTTATTTTGCTTTCGTTATCTACAAAGAAGCTAGGTACAAACTCCTCTTGATCAATTTCATTATTGGACTGACTGCCATAGGCATTGCTTTTGGGACACAGTGGGCTTTTGACAACATCTTGAAACCACATCAACGAGATCGAATTAATGTCTGGCTGAAACCTGAACTCAGTGACCCTCATGGCGCCCTTTATAATATCATCCAATCTAAGACAGCTATCGGTTCTGGAGGTTTTATTGGGAAAGGTTTCCTCAAAGGAACCATGACAAAACTTAATTATGTCCCAGAACAATCAACTGACTTTATCTTCAGCATACTAGGAGAGGAACAGGGTTTTCTTGGGTCCGCTAGCTTGATAATACTCATGACCTTCTTCCTAATCCGGCTGACAATTATTGGTGAGCGAGCGACCTTACCTTTTGTCAGATATTATGCCTATTCGATTGCTGGGATACTATTCTTTCACTTTTTTATAAATATCGGTATGACCATAGGCATTATGCCTGTTATAGGTATACCGCTGCCTCTCATGAGTAAAGGGGGATCCTCCATGATTTCCTTCTTTATTATGATGGCACTACTCCTCAAAATGGATCAGGCAACGAGGCGCTAGCCTGTCAGAGCTTCAGTTACTCTAGGTTTTTTATGACAGAATGTCGGAATTACTGAGTGTGGACCTTAATTTGAGTATATTAATGATAGATACTAAATAGAGAATAATGACCTACGATAATTTTACGATCAAAGCGCAAGAAGCCATCATCAAAGGGCAAAATTTAGCTCGAGATTTGGATCAGCAACAGGTAGATACCACCCATGTGTTGAGAGGCATAATAGAAACTGACGAAGCTTTGACTGATTTCCTTTTCCAGAAAATGGACGTGAGTGTGCCTACACTCATCAAGCAACTGGAAAGCCAGATGAAAAAATATCCCAAAGTAGAGGGTTCGGATAAGCAATTCTTAACGAACGATTCTAACAAAGCATTGGCCACAGCCAAAAAAATGCTCAAAGAGTTCGGAGATGAGTTCATCTCTCTAGAACTTATGCTATTAGGCATCCTCAAGGGAACTGATAAAGGCGCTCAGATTCTCAAAGACTTAGGTGTCACAGAGAAAAGTCTAATCGCAGCTATCAAAGAAATAAGAAAAGGCAACAAGATCCAAGACCAAAGTGGCGGAACAGAATATAACGCACTGAATAAATACGGTGTCAACCTCAATGAAAGAGTAGAGTCTGGCAAATTGGATCCAATCATAGGTCGAGATGAGGAAATCAGAAGGATACTCCACATACTATCTAGACGTAAGAAGAACAACCCCATACTCGTCGGCGATGCTGGTGTCGGTAAGACAGCTATCGTAGAGGGTATCGCTTGGCGTATCGTGAAACAAGATGTGCCAGAAAACCTGCAAAGCAAATTAATATATACCCTAGACTTAGCTGCGCTCATCGCAGGCGCTAAGTTCAAAGGTGAATTCGAAGAAAGACTCAAAGCAGTTATCAAAGAGGTCAATGCCTCTGATGGCCAGGTCATTCTATTCATAGATGAGATACATACACTTATCGGTGCCGGTGGTGGCAACGGTGCCATGGATGCGGCAAATATCCTGAAACCCGCACTTGCAAGAGGTGAGCTCCGGACCATCGGTGCTACCACACTAGACGAATACCAGAAACACTTCGAAAAAGACAAAGCACTGGTCAGAAGGTTCCAGACAGTCTATGTAGACGAGCCCCCTGTTTCAGATACAATTTCTATTCTAAGAGGTATTCAGGAAAAATATGAGATGTATCACAAAGTGGATATCCTAGATGAGGCACTGATCGCAGCTGCTGAACTATCCCATCGTTACATCACCGAAAGGAAACTCCCAGATAAGGCAATCGACCTCATAGATGAGGCTGCAGCTAAGATGCGGTTGGAATTAGACTCTGTGCCAGAAGAGATCGATGAGCTAGATAGAAAAGTCCGTCAGCTGGAGATAGAGCGAGAAGGAATTAAGAGAGAGGGTGACGAAAAGAAACTAAACAAGATCAATGAAAAGATAGCTAACAGCAGAGAAAAACTAGACTCCATCAATGCTAAGTGGAAAAACGAAAAAGAGATTGTCGATCAGATACAGAATATCAAGAAAGGCATAGAACAACTAGAGCATGAAGCTGAGATGGCAGAGCGCGATAGTGACTTCGAGAAAGTCGCTAAGATCAGATATGGCGATCTCAAGGAAAGAGAAGCGATGCTCAAAGCAGCTGAAGATAAGCTAGATCAAATATCTGAGGATTCTCGCTTCACTAATGAAGAGGTCACTGCTAATGATATCGCAGACATCGTCGCTAGATGGACAGGAATCCCTGTCTCTAAGATGATGCAAAGCGAAAAAGACAAGTTACTGAAACTAGAAGATGACATAGGAGAAAGATTAATCGGCCAACATGAAGCTGTCGTCGCCGTCTCTAATGCCATAAGAAGAAGTCGTTCTGGCCTATCAGATCCTAATAAGCCCATCGGTTCATTCATCTTTCTTGGTCCCACTGGTGTCGGTAAGACAGAACTAGCTAAGACGCTGGCAGAAGTCCTCTTTGATGATGACAAGGCCATTACAAGAATCGATATGTCTGAGTATCAAGAAAAACATTCTGTCTCTCGACTTGTCGGCGCACCTCCTGGCTATGTCGGCTATGATGAAGGTGGGCAATTGACCGAAGCCGTCAGAAGAAGACCTTACTCTATAGTCCTGCTAGATGAGATAGAAAAAGCCCATCCAGACACTTTCAATATCTTACTGCAAGTCCTAGATGATGGCAGACTGACTGACAACAAAGGTCGTGTCGCTAACTTTAAGAATACGATCATCATCATGACTTCTAATATGGGTTCTGAGACCATTCTAGAGAATTTTGAGGATCTAGATGCACTTGGAGAAGCACATCGTGCTGATATCATAGAAACGACTAAGCTAGAGGTCTTCGATCACCTCAAGGAAAACCTCCGACCAGAATTCCTCAATAGAATCGATGAGCAAATCATGTTTCTTCCACTATCTAAGGCGGAAATCAAGAAAATCGCTTATCTCGTTCTGAAGAAGACTAAGAAGAACCTTGCTGCGCAGGAAATTAATATAGAATTCTCAGACTCCGCCATGGACCTAGTTGCTGAACTAGGCTATGATCCCCAATTCGGTGCCAGACCACTGAAAAGAGTGATACAGAGGGAAATTATAAATGAGTTATCTAAGGAAGTACTGGCTGGTCATTATTCTGCTGGTGATACTGTCTATGTAGGGACTGATAAAAAGGGGTTCACCTTTACTGACAAGGCTAATGACTCAAAGGAGAAACCAACCGTAGAGAAAAAACAGAAAGTAACTAAGGCTGAAAAATTACAACAGGCCGCAGATGAAGTACAAAAAGCGGCGGACGATATTAAGAAAGAGAAGGACTAGTCCTCATCCTCTGAATAGATCTTAACCACTCTTCCGACCTCTCCGGTATCTAATTGTACCTTGATACCATGCGGATGGAAACTAGAATTGGTCAGTATGCGTTTTACCAATCCTTGGGTTACTTCAGCTGAACGCTGATTGGCTTTCTCGACGATATCGACAAGCAGGTCTCGTTCTATATTTTTACGGTACTTCGGCATGAGGCAAAATTATAGCTTTCGATGAAAAAGGTTCTGCTTATTGACAATTATGATTCTTTTACATACAATCTAGTACACCAACTAGAAGAACTCTTGTCAGAACCGATAACCGTGCTCAAAAACGACGAGCTACAACCAAGCTTGGTCGCGCAACACAGCCACCTGATTATTTCCCCTGGTCCTGGTCTACCTACCGAAGCTGGTAAGCTAATGCCAACACTAAAAAGCTGCATGGGCAAACAGAAAGTCCTAGGTGTCTGTCTCGGCCTACAAGCCATCGCTGAACTTTATGGTACCGAGCTTAGGCAATTACCTAGACCACAGCATGGTATCAAAAGCCGCATCAATAGACAAGAAAAATCGAGTCGCCTTTATCTAGGTATGCCCGAATCATTCTTAGTAGGTAGATATCATTCTTGGGTCATAGACGAGTTAAGCCTACCTGCTTCGCTCCAGATTACTGCTCTAGATGAAACAGGTGTCATCATGTCTATAGAAGACAGCACTAATGACGTGTATGCGGTACAATATCACCCAGAATCTTATATGACCGAATATGGCAAAGAAATTCTGAATAACTTCTTATCCCTATAGTTTGAGCAGCTTATGGACAGTACTGTGGTTTGCTGATTTAATGACTAAGAGATAGGTTCCTGCTATCAAATCTGAAAGTGATATGCCTGTCATAGAAATATCTGATCCCCCTACCGTTCTTAGCCTATTACCTGTTAGATCATAAATAATAAGCTGATCTATAGTCTGCCGATCATCCAATATGTGCAGCGTTTCATACACTGGATTAGGATATATTAGGAATTCACTGCTGGATAATTCTGAAGCATTTGTAGATGCCAGGTCTATCGTAATACAAAACTGTTCGCCTGCACAACCCTGAGGTGTGTTTTGTACAACACAAAGTACTCCTTGGTCACCTTCTGACCACCTGATCTCAACCTCAGAAGTATTCTGTCCACTCATGATCTCACCATTTTCGACAGTCCAGAAATACCTAGAATCAGATACTGGATCGACAACCTGATAGGTTTCAGGAATAGCTGGCTGAGCTATCAACTGCCCACCTACCGCTGTAATTTCCCTCAGGCCACCGAGGAAGAAGGTGTGCTCTGCTGTCTGGTCATGGAAGTCGACACGATAAGACCACGCGCCACAGGGTACTCCTATCGGTAGATTAAAAGTATAAACCCACCAAGAAGAGTCGAAGTAATTACAAGCCAGAGGTGTTGTCTGACAATTAAGTGTGTTCTCATAATATGTAGTTCCATCTGGCCTTAATAAAGTAAAGTTCACCTCTGAGTCCATGTCTTGATCCTTTAAGAAAAGGACGCAATGGATATCCTCATCGAAAGAGAACTCGTTCCTTGCATGTAAGATCTCCCCGTCTTCTTTATGTGTACATTCACCAAATTCTGGCCAGGCATCACAGGTCATCAGTTTGTTGATTGCAGGATCTATATAAGGCCTCTGCGTTTTCCATAGACTATTAGGTGTTGTCGCATTGCAATCTGGGTTATCCATATCACAAATGGATCTACCATATTGTATTCAGAATCCCAGACTTCGAAATGCAAGTGCGGCCCAGTAGAATTGCCACTACTACCCATCACACCAATTACCTCACCTGCTAATACAGGATCGCCTATAGCCTTAGTTGTAACTGAATTTTTCTTCATATGTAGATAGAGACTATAATAACCATTCTCATGTCTGATGGTCAGGGAATTTGCTAATGAAGAGGTGGCAGATAGACTACCACAGTTCAAGTCATAATTGCCGTCTACCTTGTCGACTATATAGCCACTTGCAGCGGCAACAACTCTAATTTCGTCACCGGCGAGTTTATTCCATGAGAACGGATAGGAATAAATGTCCACTCCAGA